>JAEMRF010000024.1:8468-20493 GCA_016463515.1 Solirubrobacteraceae bacterium
CGCGGTGGCGAGCAGTTCGAGCAGATGCGTGGCCTGGTCGCGACCGATGCGGCGCGCCTGGGCGTCGAGCAGGGCGTCGCGATCGGCGGTGAGCCGGACCTCCGGCGGCACGCCGCCCAGGATGCAGCAGACCAGCAGATCGCGCGAGTGGCGCTCGAGCTCGCGGGCGTAGGAGCCAAGGTCGCGGCCGTGGGAGGCCACCTCCTGGACGACCCGCAGCACGCGAGCCGGGTCGCGGTCGATCACCGCATCGATGGCGCCGAAGAGCTGGGCGTCGTCGCCGATGCCGAGGACGGTGACGGCGTCCTGCTCGGTCACGCGGTCACCGGCGTAGGTGACGAGCTGCTCCAGGGTGCCGAGGGCGTCGCGGAACGAGCCGTTGGCATGCCGGGCGACGAGGCCGAGCGCCCCGTCGGTCATGGTCAGCGACTCCTTCTCGGCCACGCGGGCGAGCACGCGCGAGATCTGCTCGCCCGTGGGGCGCGTGAAATCGAAGCGGTGCGTGCGGTCGACCACGGTCGCCGGGACCTTGTGGGCCTCGGTCGTTGCCAGCACGAACACCGTTTGCGGCGGGGGTTCCTCGAGCGTCTTCAGCAGCGCATTCCACGCCTGCGTGGTCAGCATGTGGGCCTCATCCAGGATGTAGACCCGCCAGCGACCAGCACTGGGCGCCGTCTGTACGCGCTCGCGGAGCTCGCGAACGTCGTCGACGGAGTTGTTGGAGGCGGCGTCCATCTCGACGACGTCGAGCGACGTGGCGCGCTGAATCGCAAGGCAGCTCTCGCACTCGCCGCAGGGGTGCACGGTGGGACCGTGCTCGCAGTCCAGGCACGACGCGAGGATCTTGGCCATCGAGGTCTTCCCCGTGCCGCGGGAACCCACGAACAGGTAGGCGTGGTGCACCTTGCCCTGCTCGACGGCATTGCGGAGGGTGCGGACCACGTGGTCCTGGCCGACGACGTCCTCGAACGTGCGGGGCCGGTGGCGGCGATAGAGCGACGGCGCAGACACGAGCCTCCCAGTCTATGCAAGCGGGCGTGCAGACTCGGCGGTGCAGGACCGGCGGCGTGAGCGGGCGGCCCGCTGGGTAGGGTCAGCCCGTGCCTGCGCGCCTCGCCGTCCCGACGCTGACGCTCGCACTTGCGACGGTCCTGTGGCTCGCGATGGGGCAGGCGGCGGTCGTGAACTACGACACGCTGTATGGCCTGCTGTGGGGCAAGGAGCTGTTGGACGGCGCCCTCCCGGACATGACGGTGCCGGGCGCGCCGACCCCCCACCCGCTGCTGACGCTGTGGGGTGTGGTCGTCGCGCCGCTGCTCGGGTCAGCGTCGCCGGCGGCCCTCTCGCTGATCGCCTACATGGGCTATCTCGCGACGGCCACTTGCGTCGTCCTGCTCGGACTCGTGGCCACGCGTTCGCTCGGCGCGGCCGCCGCGGTCGTGGCGGCGCTCTTGCTCGTCACGCGTGAGCCGGTGCTCTCGTATGGCTTGCGGGCGTACCTGGACCTGCCCTATCTCGCACTGCTCCTCGGAGCTCTGGCGGTCGAGCTGCGCAAGCCGCGCGCCGGCACTCCGGTGCTCGGGCTGCTGCTGCTTGCTGGACTCCTGCGTCCGGAGGCGTGGCTGCTGTCGATGGCGTACCTGGCCTGGCTGGCCGTCGGCGAGTTCCCCGGACGGCGCACGCAGGTGGTCTGGCTCGCCCTCGCGGCCGGTGGACCGGTGCTCTGGGGCCTGACCGATCTGCTGCTCACCGGGGACCTGCTCTTCTCGTTCAGCGGCACGCGGGCCGGGACGGAGCGCCTGGAGCGGCCGACCGGCCTGAGCGGCCTGGTGAACATCGCGCCGCGCCGCATCGGCGAGATCCTTCGATGGGAGGTCATCCTGGGCGCAGCAGCAGGAGCACTCCTGCTCCTACGCGCCGACAACCCCAAGGCCAAGGTCGTGGCCGTCGCCACGGCGGCTGCAGCTGCGGCCTTCGCCCTGGTGGCCATCGGCGGCCTCCCCGTGATCGTGCGCTACCTGCTGCCCCTCGGCGCGGCCGGTTGCCTGGCCTGCGCCTATGCGCTCACCGGCTGGCGCAGCGACCCGTCGATTCCGTTTGGCCGAGCGTGGGCAGCCGGCGCTGGCGTGCTCACCCTGGCGCTCCTGCTGCTCGCCCCCGAGCAGGCCCGCCGCCTGGACCGTCTGCAGTCCTCCCTCAGCGCCCAACAGATCACGGTCACCGAGCTCGAGGCCCTGACCCGCGAAGTCCCGTGCGGGCCGATCATCGTCCCGAACCGCCGGGCCGTCCCACTGGTGGCCCTGTGGACCGGTGAGCCCGCCCGTGGCATCGTCACCGCGCAAGACGGACCGATCCCTGATCGCGGCAGCTACCTGCTGCCGTCAACCCAGGAACACGCCGACGCGTTCATTCTCGATGCCCGCGACCGTGACCGGGCGATCCCGCCACCACCGCCTGGGTTCGACATCGAAGACCGCACCACGCGCTGGGTGCTGGCGGCCCGCTGCGACTGATCGCAGCGGCGCGGAGGCGTCGCTCCCGAAAAAGGTGGCCGGTGGCAGCTCCAGCTCAAACGACACCGCGCCCGCCGGAGACCGCGGGAGGCTGCTTCCTCTCGGACCTGACCTGGTTAGCGAACCGGCGTCGCGGGGCTTGAGCCTTCAATGCCGCCACCGACCGCGGGCAAGCCTACCGTCCGGGTGCCGCGCGCGACGCCACGCCGGGCGCTTCATGCAAAACGCCGTTTGCGCTCGGGCCCCCTCGCCCCTAGCCTGCGAACGGTGCTTGGACTTCCAGACGGCATCTCCGCCCTCCTATTCGACCTCGACGGCGTTCTGACGAAGACGGCCGAAGTGCACGCCGCCGCCTGGAAAGAGATGTTCGACGAAGTCCTCACCGCGCATGCGGGGCAGGACGGCGTCGACAGCCGACCGTTCGACGAGGTGGGCGACTACCTCAGCTACGTCGACGGCAAACCGCGCTACAACGGCGTGCGTGACTTCTTCGCCTCGCGCGGACTCTCCTTCCCGGAAGGCGAGCCAGGCGACGACGGCACCGTCGAGACCGTCATCGGGCTGGGCAACCGCAAGAACGACGCCGTGCAGCGGATCATCGAGACCGACGGCGTCGAGCCCTACGAAGGCTCGGTCCGCTACTTGGAGGCGGTGCGCGCCGCCGGAATTCCGACCGCGGTCGTGTCGTCCAGCGCGAATGCCGAAGCCGTGCTGCGAGCCGCCGGCCTGGAGCACTTCATCGACGAACGCGTCGACGGCGCCGTGGCCGCCGCCGAGGGCATCAAGGGCAAGCCCGCGCCCGACATGTTCCTCGAGGCCGCCCGGCGTCTGGGCGCCACCCCGGACACCGCAGTCGTCTTCGAGGACGCTCTGAGCGGCGTGCGGTCCGGCGCGGCCGGCAAGTTCGTCGTCGTGGTGGGCGTCGACCGCGGTGGTCACGCCGAGGCGCTTCGCGACGCCGGCGCCACCGTGGTGGTGGATGACCTCGCCGACCTACTTCCCTCGGCCTGATTCCCCTTGCCCGCAGTTCTTCGTAGCCCTTCGCTCGTTTCCCCCTACCTCCTCAGGACACCACTCGCGTGAACCCGCCTTCGCTGCCGACCTTCGCCGACGAACCGATCTACAGCGGCGGCCCTTGGACGCTGCGCGAGGACCGATTCGACGAGGCGGTCCTCGGACGCAGCGAGTCGCTCTTTGCGCTCGCCAACGGCCACATCGGCCTGCGGGCCAACCTCGACGAGGGCGAGCCGCACGTCATTCCCGGCAGCTACCTCAACGGCTTCTACGAGACTCGCCCACTCCCCCATGCCGAAGCGGGCTACGGCTACCCGGAGGACGGCCAGACGATCGTCAACGTGACGAACGGCAAGATCATTCGCCTGCTCGTCGATGACGAGCCCTTCGACCTGCGGTACGGCACCGTGGTGCGCCACGAGCGCGAGCTGGATCTGCGCGCCGGCGTCCTTCGCCGCGAGGTCGAGTGGCGCTCACCAGCCGGCCAGGGCGTGATCGTGCGCTCGACGCGGCTGGTGTCGTTCGTGCAGCGCGCCATCGCGGCGATCTGCTTCGAGGTCGAGCCGATCGGGGAGGGCGCTCAGGTCGTGCTGCAATCCGAGCTCGTGGCCAACGAGCCGCTGCCGGCGCAGAGCAAGGACCCGCGCGCCGCGGCTGCGCTCGCGGCGCCGCTCGTCGGCGAGGAGCACTCGTGTTACGGCCAGCGCGGCGTGCTCGTGCATCGCCTTCGCGCCAGCGGCCTGCGGATGGCCGCCGGGATGGACCATGAGCTCGAGGCGCCGGGGCGGATCGACACCTCGATCGAGGCCTGGGGCGACATTGCCCGCCTGACGGCCGCCACCGAACTCAAGGCCGGTCAGGTCCTGCGGCTCACGAAATACCTGTCGTACGGCTGGTCGAGCCGCCGGTCGATGCCGTCCGTGCGCGATCAGGTGATCGCTGCCTTGGCCGCGGCTCGGTCGATCGGATGGGATGGCCTGGTCAGCGGCCAGCGCGAGTACCTCGACGACTACTGGTCGCGCGCCGACATCGAGATCGAAGGCGACGACGAGCTGCAGCGGGCCGTGCGCTTTGCGCAGTTCCAGACCCTCCAGGCCGCGGCCCGCGCCGAGCGGCGCGGTATCGGCGCCAAGGGCCTCACGGGCCCGGGCTACGACGGCCATGCGTTCTGGGACTCCGAGACGTACATCCTGCCGGTGCTGACCTACACGGTGCCCAAGGCCGCCGCCGATGCGCTGCGCTGGCGCCACAGCACCTTGGACCGCGCCAAGACCCGTGCAACGGAGCTCGGGCTCAAGGGTGCGGCGTTCCCGTGGCGCACCATCAGCGGCGAGGAGTGCTCGGGCTATTGGCCGGCCGGCACAGCTGCCTTTCACCTGTGCGCCGACATCGCAGCGGCCGTCGAGCGCTATCGCACCATGACCGGCGACGACGAGTTCGAGCGCGAGGTCGGGGTCGAACTGCTCATCGAGACGGCCCGCATGTGGCAGTCGCTGGGGCACCACGATCACGGCGCCGGCGGAGCCTTCCGGATCGACGGCGTGACGGGTCCCGACGAGTACTCGGCCATCGCCGACAACAACGTCTTCACGAACCTCATGGCGCAGCGCAATCTGCGCTGGGCGGCCGCCGCCGCTGAGCGCCACCTGGACCTGGCAGCGATCCTCGAGGTCACCGACGAGGAGATCGCCCGCTGGCGCAAAGCAGCCGACGCCATGACGGTGCCGTACGACGACCACCTGCAGATCTACCCGCAAGCCAACAACTTCACGCACCACGAGGTGTGGGACTTCGAAGGCACGCCCGAGCACGAGTACCCGCTCATGCTGCATCACCCGTACTTCGAGCTCTATCGCACGCAGGTGATCAAGCAAGCCGACCTGGTGCTGGCGCTCTACCTCTGCGGCGACCACTTCACGCCGGAGGAGAAAGCCCGCAACTTCGCCTACTACGAGGCGATCACCGTGCGCGACTCGTCGCTGTCGGCGACGGTGCAGGCGATCGTGGCGGCGGAGGTCGGCCACGTCGAACTCGCGTACGACTACTTCGCAGAGACGGCCCTCATCGACTTCGAGGACCTCGCGGGCAACACACGCGACGGCCTGCACGTGGCGTCGATGGCCGGCGCATGGCTCACCGCCGTGGCCGGGTTCGGCGGCCTGCGCGATCACGAGGGACACCTCAGCTTCTCGCCGCGGCTGCCGCGCGCCCTCTCGCGGATTGCATTCAAGCTGCAGGTGCGTGGCCGTCGCCTGCAGATGGAGATGGAGCATCACGAGGTGCGCTACACGCTGGTCGAAGGCGACCCGCTGGAGCTCAGCCACGAAGGCGAAGAGCTGACGGTTGCCGTCGGCGCACCGGTCTCCCGTCCGCTGGCCGTCCTGCCGGAGCTCGAGCCGGTCGAGCAGCCGGCTGGCCGCGCTCCGCTTCCGCGCGCCGAGCTGCACCGCATCGGCCGCGACACCCTGATGAATCAGGCGCCCGTCGAGTCCGGAATGAGCGGCCACCAGGCCTGACCGCGTCGGTGAGCTCGCGCCGCACAGCACGCCGGAGCCTGGTCGCAGCCGCGGCCGTCGTCCTGACCACGGCCCTCGTGAGCTGTGGCGGAAGCGAGGACCCGTCGGCAAAGGCAACGGACACGCAGGCAGTGAGCGGGCCGCTCGCCGGCGTGCTCACCGCGCCGCAGCTCACGCAGCTCGAGCGCGCCGCCGTCGAGCAGGTCAACCTCGGGCTGTCAACGAGTACCGAAGGCACGCCCGCCAAGAGCGTCGAACAGGTCAAGCAGGCCTGCAGCGCCCTGGATACATCGGTGCCGCTCCTGGCAGCCTTCGAGCGCACCTGCGCCCCGAGTTTGGCCTTCTTCGAGGCGGCAGGTGGGTTGGCCACGGGCTGCCTCTCGAGCGTCGGCGACGAATGCGGTGACGCGCTGGACGCCTTGAACGCGGAGGTGGCCGAACTCTCAGCCACGACGCTTCGGATGCACGATGCGGTGGCCGCGGCCGTCAAGGACCCGGCATGTCGGGAGCAGCTGGGCGGGACCACAGACCAGATGGCGGGCGTGCGCGCGCTCCCCAAGGCCACGGCCGATGCCGCCAAGGCGGCCCGAGCCAATGATCCCGCCACGCAGCAAGAGGCCCTGACCGGGCTCCTCACGACGCTGGAGCAGATCGGCGGCAAGCTCGCGCCCGCCGACTACGTCGCGGCGCTGCGTCGGGACTGCGGCCTGCCGGACAGCACGCCGCTCGCAACGCCGCAGTCCCCCGCCTGATCGGCCTCGCGGGCGCGAACACGCCTCAGGTGCTGCAGCCGGTCGTGCATGGCGTCCGGCGCGGTCGATTGCATGTCGGCGGTGCTGCGCGCCGTCGAGAACGCTGGGTTTGAGGCCGTCGGCGGACGGCTGCGCCAGCAATGGATCTTTCGCACCGGCACGCTCGAGGGCGACCGGCCCCTCGGCCGGCGCGAGCTCGCCCGGCTCATGGCTGAGCAGGAGCTGCGCCCCGTGGCGGTCCTGCAGGACGACGACGCGCGCACCTGGTGGATGGCTGGCGGACTGGTCTACGTGGAACGCAGCGGCCTGAGCGCCGACGACGTGGCTGCGCTCCTTGCCGAGCGCGCCGACCGAGCACAGCGTCGCCTGGAGCGGGCGCACGCGCTGCGCTCGCGGCAGACGTCCTCCGGTGGTGGCGCGTCGGCCGGCTCGCCAGCCCGAAGCCCGCATGCCCGCCCCGGCATTCCCCGCGATCTGCGTCTCGTGATCTGGCAGCGCGATGGCGGGCGCTGCACCGCCTGCGGCGGTGAGTTCGACCTGCAGTACGACCACATCATCCCGGTCGCCTTGGGCGGCGCCACCAGCGAGCAGAATCTCCAGCTACTGTGCGGCGCGTGCAATCAACGCAAGGGATCGGCGATCGCGTGACCTCGGCGCGCCACGGCTCCACTCGTCGTCTTCGGATGCTGGCGGCAGCCACGCTGCTCACGGCGTCGGCCTCCCTGGCAGCCTGCAGCGACCCTGGTCCGCTCGACGACTTCGGCGACGCGCAGCGCAGCCAGCTCGAGTCGGCCTGGGTCGCAGGCATCAACGCCACCGACACGGCACCGATCCCCGTTGACCAACGCAACGCTCGCGTGACGGCCCTCTACAAGGCTTGCGAACCGCTGGACCAGGCCACCCCGCTCCTGGCCGCGGTCGCGGCGACCTGCGCCCCGACGGCAGTGGCGGCGAAGCTCAGCGCCGTCCTGCCCGAGCGCTGCGCCAAACCGTCGACGGCGTGTGTGCGCGCACTGGATCGCATCGCACAAACCACCGAAGAGCTCGCCACGGCCTCCGCGGCACTCTCGACGGCTTCGGCGTCCGCCGTGCCCGCGGGCGCCTGCCGCACCGAGCTCTCGTGGACCCAGCCCCAGCTCAAGGCCTACGGCGACCTTGCCCAGGCCTACCGGGTGCTCGCCCTCGGCGTTGAGCGCCGAGATGAAGAGATCTCCGCGCTGGGGCAGCGCCGCATCGACGACGCCCGCGCGATGATCACGCCCCCCGGGACCGTCGCCGAGCGGACCGCGCGCTTCCGCGAGGCGTGCGGTCTGGCCGACTGAAACCTGGGTGGGCTCCAGTCGGCCCGGAGTGCGTCGCCGTCCGCGGGCCTAGAGGCAGCCGGCGGGCAGGGTGCGCGTGACCGGCATGCGTGCCGTGAAGCTGCACTCGGGGCGCGTTCCCGCACCGCTGGCGTCCCAGTCTGCTGCGCCGGGGTTGATCGTGATGGTGCCCGTGCCCGTCGCCTTCACCGCGTTGCCGTCTCGCTCGATCGAAACCACGTTCGTCGTCGGCTCGGCGAACCGGTAGCCCACGCCCCACGCATTGCCGTACGGCGCCATCGTCTTGTAGAGCCAGCGCGTGGCGGAGGCGCTCGAGGTCACCGGGGGACGGTTGAAGAGCCCCCACTGCACCGCGCGCGGGAACTCGCGACGCCAGTACGGCCAGTCGTGCACACCGACGCGGACCTTGAACGTGTGCGCAACGCCGGCCTGCGCGAGCTGGAGTGCATACCGCACGTTCTGGGCGAGCGCGAACGCCTCGATGGCCGCACCCTTGGTCCACGCGTCCGCGCTGAACGGCACCGTCACGTCCGGGACGCCGTTGCCGGTGTGCAGATAAACGCGCGACCCCTGAACGTTTTCGACCGTCTTCATGGGGTTGCTCACCGTGGCGTACGGACCACCGACCGGACCCCAGATCGACTCGTACGACGGGGCCCCAACCGAACTGGGCAGCGCGGCGTAGGACTCCGGGTTCTGCGAGTCGACGAGTGCAGACAGCGACAGGATCGTGCCGAAGTAGCTCGGAAGCTGACCGCCGAGCAGCAGCGCGCCGTAGGCCCCCATCGAGATTCCGCCGATGGCGTGGTGCTGACGGCCGGGGCGCACGCGGTAGCGCTGCTCGATCGCGGGCACGACTTCGCCCAACATGTAGCGGGTCCAGTTCTGCCCGGACCGCTGCCCGCCGTACCACCAGTCCATCAGGAATCCCTTGCCACTCTCGGGCATGACGACGATCGCGGGCAAGCCACGGGCGATGCTCTGGATCTGCCCGGAGGTCACCCAACCGGTGTGGTTGTCGCCGATGCCGGCCAGCAGGTAGACGACGGGCCAGTCGGCGGTCGGGTTGGCGTCGTAGCCGTCCGGCAGCAGGACCGAGGCCTTCAGCGACGTGACCTTGTTGAGCTTGGTCACGTTCAGGTCGATGTTGCCCTGTGCGCTGGGCAGATCGAAGGTCTCCAGTCGCTGCGCCGCAGCAGCGGACGCCGGCATGATCGACGCCAGCGCGAGGAGGCAACAGGCGGCGATCAGCCGCACGGAGATCGAGACAGAGCGGGACATGCCGCCCATCGTACCGCTACGCACCGTAGCTAAGCAAGTACCAGTGTTTGGTCTGTCGCAGCGAGACGCTGCGACACGCTGCGCCGGGCCTCAGCAGCCGGCAGGCAGCGTGTGCGTGAACGGCAACGTGACCGTGAACGCGCACTGCGGCTTGGTGCCGTTGCCACTGGCGTCAGCATCGGCCGCCCCAGGAGTGATCGTCACGGTGCCAGAGCCGACGCCGGAGAGCGTCTGGCCCGAGCGCGTGAACGTGACGATCTCGGCCGAAGGAGCCGAAGCAAACTTGTAGCCATAGCCCCAGGCGTTGCCCTGCGGCGCCATGGTGCGGTAGGTCCAAGAGGTGTTGGCCGCGGCGTCGGGGACCGACGGCGCGTTGAACACGCCCCAGTTCAGCAGGCGCGGGAACGCCATCCGCCAGTACGGCCAGTCATGCACGCCACTCACGCCGCTGTAGGTCACATCGACCCCAGCCTCGCGCGCTTTGGCGGCATAGCGCAGCGACTGCACACGGACGGAGCGCTCGGCAACCGAGCCAGAGGTCCACGCCGCGAAGTTGAACGGCACGCGCATACTCGCGTTGCCATCACCGGCGCTCAGATAGACCCGCGACCCGAGGTTGTTGGAGACCATCTTGACCGGGTTGTGGCTCGTGGCGTAGGGGCCTTTGGGCGAACCCCAGATGCGGGTGAACGGCGAACCGATGTCGACCGGAAGGACGCTCACGACCTCCGAGGACTGCAGATCAAGCAGACCGGAAAGCGAGAAGGCGTTGCCGAAGTAGCTCGGGAACTGACCGACGTAGAGCAGGCCACCGTAGCCGCCCATGGAGAGGCCGCCGATCGCGTGATGCTGGCGACCAGGCTTGATGCGATAGCGGGACTCCATCGCCGGGATGAGCTCTTCGAAGTAGTAGCGCTCCCAGCGCGTACCGACACGCGAGCCACCCCTCCACCAGTCGGTGAAGTACCCGCGACCGGACTCCGGCATCACGACGATGCCCGGAAAGTCCTTGAGGACCTTGCGCGCGTCGCCCTTCTTGGGATCCAGCCAGGCACCCATGTTGTCGCCAACGCCTGCCAGCAGGTACATGACCGGCCAGGCCTTGCCGGGCTGGTCGTCGTAGCCGTCAGGCAGCAGGACGTTGGCCTGGAGCTTGGTCGCCTTGTTCAGGCGCGTCTGCGCGAGGTCGATGTAGCCCTTGGACGAGGGCACATCGACGGTCTCGACCCGCTGCGCGGCGCTCGCGGGTGACGGCGCGAGCCCGGCAGCAAGGGCAACGAGGACCGCACTCAGTGCGGCGCGCATGGGACGGTGCGCGGACTGGGTGCGGCAGGACACACAAAGACGGTATCGAAGGTTCGACAGTCTGAAAAGTAGTAGACGCCGAAAACCATGACCTTGCATGGCCGGCGCCCCGGTTCAGCCCGCTACTTCGGGCCGAACCGCATTCTGAGCATTGCTCAATACGGCGCTAACGCGACGTGATGCGCCGGATGATCAGGTCGATGACGCGGTCCGGGAGGAACCTCGCACACAGCACGGCCGTCCGTGAATCGCTCCCGACGACGTAGCGCGTCTTGGGGAACCTGGACCCCACGGCCTTGGCGACCGCTTCGGCGACCACGATCGGCGGCATGCCCGTGGACTCGGCTTCTTCGCCCGAGCGGTGCGCGGAGTCGAGCTGCTTGCGGTACCGGCTCAGCACCTCTGGCGACATCGCGTTCATGCGGTCGTACGAGATCGGAATGTGCTTGGAGTAGATCGGCGTGGCGATGATGCCGGGCTGGATCAGCGACACCTTGACGCCGTGGTGACCGACCTCTCGGCGCAGGACGTCGGTGAAGCCCTCGATCGCGAACTTCGAGGTGTTGTAGGGGCCAAAGAGCGGGAACCCGATCCTGCCGCCGCCGGAGCCCATGTTGATCACGCGCCCACCAGCGCGCAGCAGGCTTGGCAGCAGCGCCTGCGTGACGGCGACGACGCCGATGACGTTGACCTCCATCACGTCACGCCACTCCTGCGGCGCGACCGACTCGATGGGCCCGGGCGCGCCGATGCCGGCGTTGTTGATGAGCGCGGTGAGCCCACTCGGCTCGGTGCGATCCACGAGCTCGGCGAGCGCCGTGATGTGCTCTTCATTGGTGACGTCGAGGATCATGGGCTCGATGCCACGACCGATCGCGCGCAGACGCTCGAAATCGGCTTGTTTACGGACGCCGGCAAGCACCCGGTACCCGAGGGACGCGAGGTGCAGTGCAGTGGCTTCGCCGATACCGGTCGAGGCGCCCGTGATGACCACGGTTCCTCGTCCCCGGCGGGCGGCGTCCTGTGCTCGGAGCTGGACGAACTCCGGCGAGGATGGCTGGGACATGCACCCCAGTCTGGCGGACAACTCGAGCCTTGTCGAATGTCGAAAGTGAGTCAGCGTCACCCCGTGAAGTGACAAACCGACGGTATGTTGAGCGGCCGATCAATCGTGCCCGCGGCCACCGCCTCCACACGGGCAACAGCCGCGCGCCCGCAACCGCCGCGCGCCCGGTCGGCGGCGCCAAACCGAGCGGCATCTAAACTCGGCGACTTGCTGCTCACCATCACCCAAACGGGCGCAGACGCAGCCGACCTCGGCT
>JAEMRF010000025.1 GCA_016463515.1 Solirubrobacteraceae bacterium
AGATCGACAACGTGCTTGTCGACCCGTATCGCCGCGGCTAACGATCTGTCCCAACGAGCCTTCCGGTGGTCTGCGAATGCAAGGCGCAGACCACCGGTTGAGGCGCCCCAAGATCCGCCGCCGCCAAACAGCTCAGACGCCGGAACACGAAGCCGCGTGAACCGCCCCCGCAAGCCCCGCACCGCTCGCCAATTCGTCGACGACCCAGCGGTACGGCCACGCACCGTGCCGCGGCCCGCGAGTTAGCACTCGCCCCGGCGGAAACCCCTGCAGAACACGCTATTCGCGGGACGCGCGAACTGCACGTGTGCCGCCGCGCCAGCGCCTTGGACATCGGGCGAATGTGCGAGTGCGCCAGCTGTCCAAACGGTAGTTGGTTCTGCCGCCGACGCGGCTATTCTCCTCGGTACCAGAGAAGGGAGGTGATCCGAATCTACGAGTGTTCTTATGGGACCCTGGAGGTACCCGGATCCCAGGCCCTGCTAACGCAGGCCTAGGCGACCAAACCAACAACCGACGTACCCGCGAAGGGTGGTGCCGCAGGTGGTCCCGGCGGCGAAGATGAGCCACCTAACGTGCAGCGTTAGCGCGAAACACGGGCGCCCCCGCTTCGGCCGGGGCGCCCGTAGCGCGTTCTAGGGCCGACGCGGCCGAGCCCAGCCGGCCTTCCGGACCCCGAGCGCGCGCCGTCGGCCCAGCGCAACGCCCTATGGCGAGGGGAAATCGTCTCCACACCGCGCCGCGCCGCTGGGAACCAGTCCCAAGGCCGTTGCCGGACCGAGCTCGGTCCGGGGTCAGGCGGCCGTTGCCCAGGCTTCGCCGGAACCGGCCGAAGCGGCCGACTCCACGAGCGCTTCGCCGCGCCGAGCGACGACGCGCAGCCACGGCTCCCAGATCGACGGCGTGCGTGGCGCCGCGACGTGGATGAAGACATCGGGATGCGGTGCGCGCGGCGTGTTGCGCGGATGCATCTTCGCCACGTGCGGCAGCATGTCGCCCTTGCGCCGGTTACACGGAGCGCAACAGGCAACGACGTTGTCCCACGTGGAACCGCCGCCCTTGGCGCGCGGGATCACGTGGTCGACGGTGAGGTCGGACTTGGCGTCGCAGTACTGGCACGCCCAGCCGTCGCGGGCAAAGATCGCGCGGCGCGTGATGCGGCGCGTGGCCGTATGCCGCGGCACCGGGGCATAACGCTTGAGGCGGATCACCTCGGGGCGCGGCATGACCTCGGTCGCCGAGTGCAGCGTGGTACCCGTGCGGTCCTCGATGAGCTCGGCGCGCTCCTTCAGGAGCAGCACTGCGGCGCGACGGACCGTGCACACGTTGATCGGCTCATACGTCGCGTTGAGCACCAGCACCTGACCGCCGACTCCGGCGTCTGCTCCGCGCCCCCGGTGCTGAGGGGAGGCGGAGCCGGGTGGGCCTGGTGGTGTGGCTGGGGCCGGTGTCGCAGGCACATCCTGAGTGTACGCGGCGCGTCAAACGGAATCGTGACCTTGGCGTAACCGAGGTGCCGGATCCCGGCGTAGCGCCGCACCGCATTCGGCTGTTTCGAGCCCGCAGAAGGGACCGGAGGCGGCGAGTACTCCCGTGAGCCGAGAACGGCTCAGACGGGGTCCGCGGCGACCGGGTAGCTGCCGAGGCTGCGCACCTCAGAGCAGTGATGCCGCAGCCCCTCGATGGCAGCCGCGACCTCGGGCGTGGAGTCGGCCCCTTCGAGGTCGATGAAGAAGCGGTAGTGGCCGAGCTGCCCGCGCAAGGGGCGTGACTCGATCTTCGACAGGTTCACGCCGCGGAACGCAAACTCGCTCAGGCACCGCACCAGCCAGCCGGGCGATCCGTCGCCAGAACCGCGGAAGACCAAGGTGGTCTTCATGGGCTCCTCGTCGCTGGCTCGCCGACGCGGCTCGGCAGCTGCGGACTCCTCAGGGCTGGCCGCCGGGTCTGGGTCGCGATCAACCGGAGCATCGCGGCGCTCGATGAGCACGAAGCGGGTCACGTTGACGAGCTCTTGGATGTCGTCGCGCAGGATCACGGCGCCGTAGAGCTCGGCGGCGCGCCGCGAACCGATCGCAGCCCATGGCTCGGTCGACCCGGCGATCAGCTCGACCGACCGCGACGTCGACGACACGGGCACCACGCCGGCTTGCGGCACATGCTCGGCCAGGAACCGGCGGGCCTGCGCCACCCCCTGCGGGTGGGAGTAGACCTGCTCGATCTGGTCGAGGGCAAGCTCGGTCCGCGCGACCAGGAGCTGCTCGATCGGTAGGTCGAGCTCGGCCGTGATCACGAGGTCTTCGTATTCGACGAGGGTGTCGAGCGTGGCGCCGACCGAGCCCTCGGTCGAGTTCTCGATCGGGACCACGGCCGCATCCAGCAGCGGTCCGCCGGTCGGGCCCCCAGCGGCCACGCCCTGGATGACGTTGATGATCGACTCGATCGGGCGGCGTTCGCCGGCCCACGAGGCGGTGAGGCGCTCAGCGGCGACCTCTGAGAACGTGCCGGCCGGGCCGAGGAAGCCGACGATCGGCCTGCCTGCGGCCACGCCGGGAGCCGGGGCCGGCTCGGTGGCGGCGCGCTCGCTCACTGGCCCATCGCGACGCGCAGCGCCTCGGCTTCTTCCGGCGAGAGCTCGAGTTCGCCGACGCCTTCGCGCACGCCCTTGGCATACATGCGTGCCTGATCGCGGTGGTGGATCGACGACAGCACCACCCCGGTCTTGCGGGAGTCCAGCAGGGCGATCGAGGTCGACTGCCGACCAGACATCTCGTTGTAGGCGTCGTAGCGGACGAGGCCTGAGTGGGCGATGGTCCCATCGAGGCGGGTTTCCACCACGCCGAGGCGCTGCTGCGTCTGCTCGGTGGTGCCCTTCACGTAGGCGGCGAGTTTGCCGACCTGTTCGCCCATCTGCTGGGCGTGCAGCACCAGGTCGTCGTGGCCGTGGTCGCCGAGGACGGCGCTCTGCGCCCGCTGCAGGCGCGCAAGGCGCCGCTGCAGCGTGGCTGCCCACCCCACCGCGACGAGCCCGATCAACAGGCCCGCGGCGCCGAGACCAACCGCGATCTGGTCGACCTGCTCCATTCCGCCAACGCTACCGACTCGTCCTCTGACCTACGCGTGAGGTCGGTGAGGAGCGCCGAATCGTGCGTGCGCTGGGCCGCACGGGAACGCAGGAGGGTGGCAGCCCATCGAGGCTCCGGGGTGGCTCAGCGTACGTGCAAGGCGGCGCTCATCGCGCCCACCTCACTGGAAGATGACGTTGTAGCGCTGCTTGTTGTTGTCGGTGTTCTTCTCGCCGGGGACGGGTCGAACTTCGACGGTGATGGAGTACGAGCCCGAGACGGAAGCGGTGATCGGAACTTCGACGGGCGTCTTGGTGCCCTTGGGCGACGACGGGACCTTCTTGGTTTCGTCGATCTTCGTGCCGCCGCCCTGCTTGGTGCCGGTGACGGAGACGGTGACGTCGCGTTCGTCGTTTTCGCCCTGGTTCTCGATCGTGACGCTGAAGCTCAGGCCGGAACCGACGGGCACGTTGTTGACGGCGCCGGGGGTCAGGGTCTTGCCGCCGGCTTCGACGGACGCGATGCCGTGGCCGTGGGTGCCAGGAGCGACCTCGGCCGCTTCATCGGGTTCTTCCGACAGGCCGCCGATGCGGTTGGCGACGGTGCCGGGGTTGATCCAGGCGGCGTCCTTGGCGACGGTGCTGGAGGCGATCGATTCGCTGTTGAGGTCTTCCGCTTGGAAGCGCTCACGGATGAAGGGGGTGACGCGCAGCTGCCAGAGCACGTCGGAGGCCAGGAACGCCTGCATCTGCCCGGCGATCTGCTGGGTGGCGGCTTCCTGCTCGGCCTTGGTGGTGCCGCGCGCTTTGCCGATGAGCTGCGAGATGCGATCCAGAGCTGTTGCGCGCAGGCTCAGGGCGGTCGCGAGGTTCCAGGTGGCGCCGTCGAGGCCGCCGGGGCTGCTCAACTCGCGTGCGCGCTGGGTGATGGCGTCGGAGTCGGCGGCCAGATCGCTGAGCTGGTTGCGCTGGGCGAGGGGATCCAGGTCCTTGTTGGCCATGATCTCCAGACCCTGCGACACGTTGGAGACGGACTGGGAGCCGAGCTCGTTGACCTGCGTGTTGAAGTCCTTCAGGCCGTTGCGGCGCTGGGTGTCGACGCAGCTCTTGAGCAGCAGCACCATCGCGATCAGGACGATCACGAAGCCACCGATCGCCACCAGGCGACGGGTCATGATGTCCTGCGGCGTGCCCGAACTGCGCGGACTCCTGGGAGCACGCGGAGACGGCGGCGGGCCGGGGGAGCGCCGCTGCTGCGTTGGCGGATCGTCGTCGAAAAAGGCCACGAGGGTCTGGTCTTGGGGCGGGTGCCCAGGGGTGAAGTATGAAGGTCCACTCCCCGGAAGGCGCTAGAGGGGGTTCTCCACCTATGGCGAAGCTCCTGCATACGGCCTCGGTCCGAGGCTGAAGAATTGCCTTGTCGAGGCCGGTCGCGCCGCATGCGGACTGGCATCTGCGGGGCCCGCGATCCTCCACACTCACCCCATGCAAGCCGTCGACGAAGAGCTTCCCTGGCCCACGGCCGGCGGTCTGCTGCTCGGGCGCTACGAGACGCTCGGGGTGATCGGGCGCGGCGGCATGGGCGTCGTTTCGCGGGCGCGCGACGTGCAAACCGGGCGCATGGTGGCCATCAAGCGGGTCCGTGCGGCCGACGCGCGCGCTGAGCGCGAGGCGCTGGCTGCGGCGCGGCTGCGGCACGAGGCGATCGTCGAGCTGATCGATGCCGAGGCCACCAGTGATGGCTGGCTGATCGTGTCGGAGCTGGTTGAGGGACCGGATCTGCGCGCGGTGCTGCGCGCTGGTGCGGTGCCCGAACTCGACATCGCGCGGTTTGGCGGATCGATCGTGCGGGCGCTGGCGCACGCGCACCGCCACGGCGTGGTGCACCGCGACGTGAAGCCGGCCAACATCCTGTGCCCGGCGGATCCGCGGCGCGCTGGCGCGTGGGCGAAGCTGACCGATTTCGGCGTCGCGGCGCTGGCCGGGGCCGAGACGCTCACGGCCGTCGGCGACGTGGTCGGCACGATGGCCTACATGGCGCCCGAGCAGGCGCGCGGGCAGCAGGCTGGCCCACCGGCCGACGTATTTGCCCTTGCCATCGTGGTCTACGAGGCGCTGGCCGGCCTGAACCCACGGCGAGGTTCCACCGCTGCTGAGACGGCCGCCCGCGCGCTGCAGCCGATGCCGCCGCTGGCGCGGCTGCGAGCCGATCTTCCGTCGGGCGTGCACGCGGCGCTTGACCACTGCTTGGAGCTCGACCCCGAGCGCCGTGGCGGCTTGCGCGACCTCGACGATGGCCTGCGGCGCCTGGCTGCGGTCGCCGCGCCCGTGCGGACCGCGCCAGCGCCGACGGCCGTGACTCGCCTGGATGACCGCCCCGGTCCCGCGCAGACGCAGGTCCTCGGTACACCGCCGCGGCCCGGGCGTGAACCGGCGAGCCCCGCCGCCTTCCGCGAGCCGGCAGCCACCCCAATCGTGGCCGCCGAGCCGATGGCCGACCCTGAGATCCACGGCTGGGCCGGTGGCGCGGGTCCGGTGCCTGCGATGGGCCAGCCCGCTCCCGCGGCCTACCCGCCCGGGCCATCTCCGGCCTACCTGCCTCCGGCAGAGCACGCGCCCCGCCGCAGCGCCGATCGTGGAGTGTTGCCGCGCCTGCCCATCCGCTTGCTCGGTACGGCCGGGGCCGCTGCGGCCCTCTGGGTGATCTCCGACGGCGCCTCGGCGCCGGTCGCGCTCGCCGGCGCCGCTGCGGCCGCGTTCCTGTTGCCGCGCATCACCTGGCTGGCGATCGTCACGACCGCTGTGGTGCTCCTGACCCCACGCGACGCTGCCGCGGCGTGGCTGGCCGCGCTCGCAGGACTGCTGCCATTCGTGCTGCTGCCAATACGCGGGCCCCTCTGGCCCGCCGGCGGGTTGGCCGCGGGACTCACCTCGGTCGGGTTCCCGGCGGCTTGGCCAGCCTTGGCCGCCCTGGCCCCGCGGCCCACGCTGCGCGTCGGGCTCGCCATCCATGGCGCGGTCGTCTCAGCAGCGACCGCCACGGCGATCGACGTGCCCTTGCTCGTCGTGCCCAAGGGTGATCTCTGGGTGGTCTTCAGCACGTTTGCGGCGCCGCTGGCTGGCATTTGGGCGGTCGCGGCGGTGCTACTGGGGGTGCTCGTTCGGGGGCGCACGCTCGGCGCCGACCTGCTCCTCGCCGGAGCCTGGGTCGCGGGCGTGGGGTTTGCGATGGTGGCGGCGCAGCTCGCCGACCCCGAGCCCTTGCTGTGGGCCGGGCCCGCCGCCGCGGCCGCTGCAGTGGTGGTGGCGCGGGCGTCGCTGCGTGAGCGCGATCTTGCCGTCGCCGCGCCCCCGCAGGCTTGAGCGCGGGCGCCGCTGAGGCGAGCGGCGGGCACCCTCCGGGTCTGGCCCCATTACCATGCGGCGGATGGCGCTTCTGCGCAACCTGGAGCAATCGCTCAGTGGCCTCCTGGAAGGGACGGTCGGTCGCGTCTTCCGTAACGAGGTGCGCCCGACCGAGATCGCGCGCAAACTCGCCCGCGAGATGGAGATCAACAAGCGGGTCTCGCTCTCGCGCACCTACGCGCCGACGGACTACCTCGTCTACCTCTCCCCGGAGGACCGTTCGCGCTACGCAGGTGTGGAGCACTCGATCGCCGAGGAGCTTGGTGCGTATCTCCTTGAGCACGCTCGTCGCGAGCGCCTGGTGCTCGTGCGCAGGCCGCTGGTGGAGTTCCGCACCGACCAGCGCTTGCACCTGGGCGAGTTCGGGATCGAAGCGCGTACGGCCCCGATCAGCGCCGAGGAGGCGCCGCCTCGCACCGATCCGGTGGCCGAGCCCGCTGGGCGCGAGATGGCCCGCCAGCCCGGCGAGGCGCCGCGTCCTACGCCGGAGGAGCGCGCGGCAGCCCTGCGCGCCGAGCTGCAGGCGCAGCAGCCCGAGCCCGCGCTGGACCCTGAGCCGGAGTTCAGCCCGGCCGTGCCGCTGGGCTCGCAGGAGCCGTCTGCCCATGAGATCGAGTCCGTGGTCGATGAGCCGGCCTACGACGACCCCTACGCCGGTGATCCGTTCGACGACGACGTGTCCCAGCCGGACGAGCCGCACTGGCATGCCGTCGAGGACCACGAGCCGGAGCCCGAGCCCGCAGCCCAGGCGCCGCAGCATGAGCCCCAGTCCAGCCACGACGACGACGTCGTGGTCGACGACTGGCTCGATCCGGTCGAGCCCTGGGAGCCCGAACCCGCGCCGTCTCCCCCCGTTGCCCAGGCTCCGCCACCGGCGGCACCTCAGCCCGTCCAACCGCCACACCCCGTCCAGCCGCCGGTTCCCGCCGCACCGCCTTGGATCGACCCCACGCTCGCCCGTCAGCAGCAGCGGTCGCCGATTGCCCCGCCCGTGACGCCACCGCCGCTGCGTCCGCGGACCACGCTCGTGGTCGACGGCACGCCGCATGAGCTCCACGGCGACGTGATCGTGCTCGGCCGCAGCCGCTCGGCCGACATCGTGATCTCCGATCCGAGCGTGTCGCGGCGCCACCTGGAGCTGCGCCGCGACGAGCGCGGCTGGTACGCCTTGGATCTGGGTTCCACGAACGGCTCCACGATCAACGGTGCCCCCGTGGCCGACCCGCGCCGCCTGGAACCCGGCATGCGGATCAAGCTCGGTCACGCCCCGGCGCTGATCGAGGTTCGCTAACCGCTCGTGCTGCTCGAGCCGGTCACGTTCGCGCTGAAGCTCGCCTTCGTCGCTGTCCTGTTCCTCTTCGTCCTCTGGGTTGCCCGCAGCGCGCTGCGGGATCTGCGCGACGACGAGCTGCTGGTCTCTGCCGCCCCGCCCTCGGATGCGACCGGATTTCACGCTGCAGCTGGGGCTCCAACCGCGGAGGTGGCGCGCGGCGCCGCTCCTCGGCTCATCATCAAGCGCATGCAGGGCCAGCGCGCTGGTCTCGAGTACGACCTCCCGCAGCGCACCACGCTCGGGCGCGGCGACGTCGAGATCTCCTTCGACGACGCATTTGCGTCCTCTCGGCATGCCCGAATTGAGCTCAGCAACGGCCTGGCCGTGATCGAGGATCTCGGCTCGACCAACGGCACCTACGTCAACGGCGACAAGCTCGAGGGCCCGTGGTCGCTGCGTTCCGGTGACCAGATCGCCATCGGCGACACCGTCTTTGAGTATCGGGACTAGCGACTGCACATGCTGAGAGTCGTCGAACACGCAGAATTCACCGATACCGGCCGCCAGCGCCGGGCCAACGAAGACGCCCTCTTCAGCCGCGCGCCGCTGTTTGCCGTCGCCGATGGCATGGGTGGCGCGAACGCCGGCGAGATCGCCTCGCGCACGGCGATCGACGTGATCGGCCTCGGCGTCGACGACGGCATCGTGCGCTCGCGGCTCGTGGAGCTCGTCCGCCGGGCCAACCGGGCCGTCCACGAGGCCCAGCGCGCCGACGAAGAGCTCACCGGCATGGGCACGACTGCCACGGTCGCGCACGTGGGTGAGGAGGCGCTGACCGTCGCACACGTGGGCGATTCGCGCGCCTACCTGTTCCGTGACGGCTCGCTGCGCCGCCTGACCGACGACCACTCGCTCGTGGAAGAGATGCTGCGCAGCGGCAAGCTCACCGCCGCCGAGGCCGCCAACCACCCGCAGCGCTCGATCATCACGCGCGCTCTGGGGCCGGATCCGGCGGTAGAGGTCGACGTGCGCGAGTTCAAGCTCGAGCGCGGCGACATCGTGTTGCTGTGCAGCGACGGCCTCACGTCGATGATTCCCGAGGAGCGGGTCGCCGACGTGATCCGTGGCAACCGGCGTCTCGACACGGCCGGCCGCGCCCTGATCGCCGCCGCCAACGCTGCCGGCGGCCGCGACAACATCACGGTCGTGCTGTTCCGCATCGGCGACACCGACGATCCAGCCGTCGACCCTGACGACCAGCCGACCAGCATCGGCCCGGCCGTGACGGCCCCGCTCGACGACGAGCCCACCGCAGACGGCTCTGCGCCGCCGTTGTCGACAGCTGAGGTGCGCGCGGCCACGCAGGCCGCCGGCCCAGCCGCGGCGACGCCGATCCAGGCCCGCGACCCCCGTGCTGGCCGGCCGCCGCGCTCCAAGCGCCGCGCTCGGACGGTTGCCGCCACCGTCGCGGTCACGTTCACGGTCGGCATCATCGCGCTGTCTGGCTGGGTTGCCTCCCGGGTCGTCTACTTCATCGGCGGGTCCGACGGCTACGTCGCGATCTACCAGGGCGTGCCTTACGAGCTGCCGTTCGGCGTCAAGCTCTACCGGCCGATCTACATGTCCGGTGTGCCGGTCTCCTCGATCGAGCCTGCCCGCCAGCAGACGCTCCTTGACCACCAGCTGCGCTCCGGCGACGACGCTCAGGACCTGATCAAGGCCGTCGAGCGCGACGAGCTGCAGTGATCCTGCGCCGCATCCGCGATCTGGCGCTGCTGATCCCGGCGTCGCTGCTGGTGGCGATCGGGTTTGCGTCGGTCTTCGCCAATCAGGGCGGCCAGCTCAGCGACCTCTCGCTGCTCTACGGCGCCGGGTTCCTGGGCCTCTGCATCGTCGCGCACGTGATCGCGATGTCGGCGCTGCCCGACGCCGACCCCTACCTGTTGCCGCTCATCGCCGTGTTGGCGTGTTTTGGGCTCGTGGAGCTGTACCGCATCGACGAGTCGCTGGCCCGCCAGCAGGCGACCTGGTTCATCCTCGGAATCGGCGCGTTCTCGGCCACGATCTTCCTGCTGCGCAAGGACTATCGGGTGCTGCGCGACTACCGCAACCTGATCGCGCTAGCGGGCGTGCTGATGCTGCTCGCGCCGCGCATTCCCGGGCTCTCCAACCCCGAGAACGGCGCCTACCTGTCGGTCGCGCTGGGCCCGGTCGCGTTCCAGCCGACCGAGCTGGCCAAGCTCTGCCTGGTCCTCTACCTCGCCAGCTACTTGGCCGACAACCGCCAGCTCCTCGTGCAGGAAGCCCGCGGGCCATTCGGCCTGCTTCCGCCCCTCAAGTACCTGCTGCCGCTGCTGGCGGTGTGGGGCGTGACGATGGTGATGCTGTTCTTCATCCAGGACATCGGCTCGGCGATCATGTACTTCGGGGTCGGCCTCGCGATGCTCTACGTCGCGACCGGGCGCCTGCTCTACCCCGTGGTCGGGCTCACGCTCTTTGCGTTCGGCGCGCGCCTGCTCTACGAGCTACGGCCCACGATCCAGAACCGCGTGGAGGCCTGGCAGGACCCGCTGAACCCCGAGCTCATCGACAAGGTCGGCGGCTCCGGTCAGCTGGCCCAGGGGCTCTTTGCCCAGGCCGACGGCGGCATGCTCGGCGAGGGCCTCGGCGGATCGCTGATGCGCTACTTCGAGACCGGCGCCACCTCGCCGCTCCCCGCCGCCAAGAACGACTTCATCTACGCGCTGATCGTGAGCGAGGTCGGCCTGATCGGCGCCGCCGGCCTCATCCTGATCTACCTGCTGATCGTGTGGCGCGGCTTCAAGGTCGCGCTGGTGGCCCACGACTCCTTCTCCAAGCTCCTGGCCCTCGGCCTGGCCACCGTGTTCGCGCTGCAGGTGTTCGTGATCGTCGGCGGCGTCACGAAGCTGATCCCGCTCACGGGCGTGACCCTGCCGTTCGTGAGTTCGGGCGGGTCGTCGATCGTGGCGAACTTCGTGCTGCTGGCCCTGCTGCTGCTCGTCAGCGATCGCGCCCGGCGCGACACCCGTGAGGACCTGCAGCGGGCGAAAATGGGGGCCTGGCGATGAACCAGGGCATCCGCCGCCTCTTCGTGCTCATCCTCGGGCTGTTCGTGCTGCTGCTGGCGGGCACGGTCCGCTGGACGGTCATCGAGGCCGACGAGCTCAACGCCAACTCCCGCAACGCCCGCCCATTGCTGCAGACTGCCCGCGTGCCCCGGGGCACCATCCGTGCGGCCGACGGCACGCTGCTGGCGCGGTCGGTCAAGCAGAGCGACGGCACCTACGTACGGCGCTACACCCAGGAGGCCCAGCAGGCCTCGCAGCTCATCGGTTGGGCCTACACCAACTCCGGCGTCTCGGGCATGGAGAAGGAGCACCAGGACGACCTCACGGGCAAGGTGCGCAGCGCTGCCACGTTGCTGTCGGCGTTGCGGGGGAACACCGAGCGCGGCAACGACGTCGTGGCCACGCTTGAGCCCAAGGTGCAGCAGGCCGGGCTGAACGGGCTCAATGGGCGCCGCGGCGCGGCGGTCGCGATCGATGTGAAGAGCGGCGGCGTGCTGGCGATGGTCTCCACGCCGAACTTCGATCCCAACCAGATGCGCAACAACGACTCGGCGTCGCGCATCCAGAACGACTCGGCGGGCGGGAGCCCCGCGTTCAACCGCGCCACCCAGGCCGGGTACCCGCCCGGGTCCACGTTCAAGGTGGTCACGACGGCAGCCGCGCTGGAGTCCGGCGACTACACGCCGACGACTCTGGTCGACGGCTCCTCGCCGCTAAAGGTTGAAACGGTCGACCTCAACAACTTCGGGCGCAAGAGCTACGGCAAGATCACGCTCACGCAGGCGCTGACGAACTCCGTGAACACCGCGTTTGCCCGTGTGGCCGAGGATCTCGGCGCCGCACCGATGGCCGATGCGATGGACGCCTTTGGCTTCGGCAAGATCCCATTGATCGACTATCCGGACCAGCAGCTCTACGCCAGCGGCGTCTACGATCGCGACGATGCTTCCCAGCTCCTTGAGGTCAACGACGATCTCGATATCGCGCGCGTCGCGATCGGCCAGGAACGCCTCCGCGTGACGCCCTTGCAGATGGGCCTGGTGGCCGCCGCTGTCGCCCGCGACGGTCAGCTGCCGCGACTTTCGACGGTCCAGCGGGTCGTCGATCCTGATGGGCGCACCCTCTCCGAGCTCGACGCCGACGGCGACGACGCAGGCCGCGTGATGTCTGAGCGTGATGCCGCGGACCTGACCGCCATGATGGAGAAGGTCGTGGAAGAAGGCAGTGGCACCGCAGCAGCGCTCTCGGGACTTCGCGTCGCCGGCAAGACCGGCACCGCCGAGCGCAATATCCGCGAGAACGTCACGCAGCCGTGGTTCATCGGCTTCGCACCCGCGGATGATCCGCAGGTGGCCGTCGCCGTCACGATCGAACGCACCATTGGCGGCACCGGCGGCGTTGATGCCGCGCCAATCGCCCGCGCGATGATGGAGGAAGCGCTGCGATGAGCCGCATCGGACCAGGCTCGGTCATCGCCGGCCGCTACCAAGTCGAGGCCCAGATCGGGATCGGCGGCATGGCGTCGGTCTTCCGCGCGGAAGACATCCAGCTCGGCCGCAAGGTCGCCGTGAAGGTGCTGCACGCGCAGTACGCCGAGGACCAGGAGTTCGTCGAGCGCTTCCGCCGCGAGGCCAAGGCTGCCGCCCAGCTGCAGCACCCCGGAATCGTCTCGGTGTACGACACCGGTTCGTGGGATGGCACGTGGTACATCGCCATGGAGCTGCTCGAGGGCCCCACGCTCAAGGAGCGCCTCATCCGCGAAGGGCGCTTCGCGCCAGCGGAGGCCGTCTCGCTCACCGAGGCGATCCTCAAGGCCGTGCGCGCCGCCCACCGCGACGGCATCATCCACCGCGACCTCAAGCCCCACAACGTCATCCTGGATGACCAGGGCAACCCCAAGGTCACCGACTTCGGCATCGCCCGCCGCGGCGCGTCCGACATGACCGTCACCGGGTCGGTCCTGGGCACCGCCCACTACCTGGCGCCCGAGCAGGCCCAGGGCGAGGTCATCACGCCCCGCACCGACCTCTACTCCGTCGGCGTCGTCCTCTACGAGATGCTCACGGGCCGCACGCCGTTTGAGGGCGAGACGGCGGTCTCGATCGCGTTGGCCCATGTGAACAACGAGCCGCGCTCGCCGCGCTCGATCGTCCCCGAGATCACGCCCGCCCTCGACGCCGTGGTGATGCGCGCCCTCGCCAAGCGCCCGAGCGACCGCTTCGCCGACGCCGACGCCTTCCTGGCCGCCCTCTCTGATGCCAGCCGCGGCATCTCGCCGATCTACTCGCCGGTGACCGGCGAGCAGGGCGTGGTGGGCGATCGCCGCGCCTCGGAGGACCGCCGCACCGGCTCCATGGCCGCGCTCGACGTCGACGACCGCCCGTGGTGGAAGAAGCCGTGGGCGATCGCGCTCGGCGCGCTGGCGTTGATCGCGGTGATCGTCGCTGCGCTGATCCTCACCAACAAGCCGCGGGTCGAAGTCCCCAACGTGCTCAACGCGGCCGTCGACACCGCCCAGGACCGCCTGGAGGCCGAAGGCTTTGAAGTCAGCGTGGTGCGGCGCGAGTCCAACCGCCCGGCCGACACCGTCGTCGGGCAGAACCCGACCGGCGGCACGCTTGCCCCGAAAGGCTCGGAGGTGCGCCTCAGCGTGTCCGACGGGCCTGGCGACGGGACCGTGCCGCGCGTCGAGGGTGAGACGCTCGAGGTGGCCCGGGATCGCATCGAGAGCGCCGGCTTCCGCACCAATGTGCGGCGCCAGGCAAGCGAGGATGTCGACAACGGCACCGTGATCGAGACGTCGCCGTCTGGGGGCTCCACCGCTGAGCTCGATCAGGTGGTCACGATCGTGGTGTCGAGCGGCCGGCGCGAGGTCGAGATGCCCGACGTGGTCGGCCAGCCACTCGACGCGGCCCGCGCCACGCTCGGCGAGCTCGGCCTGACCACCAAGGTCGTCGAGCAGGAGACGGCCGACCGCGAAGCCGGCACCGTGCTCTCCAGCGATCCGCGCGCTGGGACCGAAATCCGCACGGGCGAGTCGGTCACGCTCACCGTCGCTTCGGAGCCGACCACCGCGACGGTGCCCGATGTGGTCGGGCGCTCGGAAGCCGCCGCCACGCGGACGCTGGAAGCGGCCGGGTTCAGCGTCCGCGTGACCACGGAATCGGTGACGAACGAGTCGCAGAACGACCGCGTGATCAGCTCCAGCCCGGCCGCAGGCCAGG
Organism: Solirubrobacteraceae bacterium; assembly: GCA_016463515.1. Taxonomy (GTDB): domain Bacteria; phylum Actinomycetota; class Thermoleophilia; order Solirubrobacterales; family Solirubrobacteraceae; genus JAGIBJ01. The sequence goes on from JAEMRF010000025.1 coordinate 14,056, forward strand.
TGCGTGACCAAGATTCAGTGGTCACGATCGTGATCGGTGACTACGATCCTCCGGCAACTACCCCCGAGCCCGAGGCCACGACACCCTGATGCGCGTTGCAGTTCTAGGCGGCGGCCGTTCGCTTGAACACGATGTGTCCCTGCGGGGCGCGATGGCCGTGGCCGAGGGACTGGCTGAGCGCGGCCACGAGGTGGTCCTGGTCGACCTCGCTCGCGACGGCCGATGGCTGCACCTCGGCGAGCCCGTCTCGCTGACGCCCGGCGGGGGCCTGCTGGGCGCCGACTGTGTGTTCCCGGTGCTCCACGGCCCCGGTGGCGAGGACGGCTCCGTGCAGGGCATGCTGGAGCTGCTCGACGTGCCCTACGTCGGCTCAGGGGTGCTCTCCAGCGCCCTGAGCCTCGACAAGCTCGCCGCGAAGGACTCGGCCAAGGCTGCTGGCATTCCGCAGGTCGACTACGTGAGCGTGAGCGCCGAGCGGTGGGAGCGCGAGCCGGAGGCCGTGTTGGCCGCGGCTGCGCCGCTGGCGCGCCCATGGTGGGTCAAGGCCGCAGCTGGCGGCTCGTCGCTGGGCATGGAGCCGGTCTCGGACGACGCTGAGCTGGGTCCCGCGATCGAGCGGTGCCTGCAGTACGACCAGCGCGTGATCATCGAGGCGTCGGCTTCGGGCGTGGAGGTCGAGTGCGCGATTCTCGGCGGTCCGCCTGGCGACACGCGGGTGAGCGTGCCCGGCCAGATCGTCGTGACCGGCGGCGGCTGGTACGACCACGAGGCCAAGTACACCGAGGGCGGCATGCAGCTCCTGGCGCCAGCCCCGCTGCCCGAGCCCGTGGCCGAGGAAGTCAAGGCGCTCTGCCTGCAGGCCTTCGCGCACGCCGACTGCCACGGCCTGGCCCGCGTGGACTGCTTCGTCGACCTGGATGCACCCGGCGGCCCGTCCGTCCTGCTCAACGAGATCAACACCCTCCCCGGTTTCACCGCCACCTCGGTCTACGCCCAGCTCTGGGGCGCCACCGGCATCCCCTACGGCGAACTCCTCGACGAGCTCCTCGCCGTGGCCCTCAGCCGCCCACGGCGCCTGCCGCTCGAGACGCCGCAGGCGTAGAGGCGCGGCCCCGCCCGCGATCGCGCCGAAATGCTCGCGCGGTGGGGCATTTCCTCGTGATCGCCATTCGCGGCATCGATGCACGCGCGACGCCCCTCCGCGTAATCTGCTCGCCCATGGAGACCGTGCTGCTCGTCATCCTCGCTGCCGCGTTTGGTGGCGCCGGGATCGCCAAACTCGCTGGCGTCAAGATGATGCGCGACAACTTCGAGCGGTGGCCGACTCCGGCCTGGTCCCGTTATGTGGTCGGCGCGATCGAGGTCGGCATCGCCGTCGCAGCGGTCATCGGCCTCAGCGGCAGCGGCGACGCGCAACAGCTCGCCGCGCTGCTGGCGCTGTGGGTGATGGTCGGCGCGATCGTCGTCCACGCGATGGCCGGCGACAAGCTCCAAGAGGTCGCCCCCGCGCTCGTGCTCCTCTTCTGCGCCGCCCTGCTGCTCTTCACGCAGCAGACCTGAGGCGAGCGCCGCCGCGAGCGCTCGGCGCCTTCTTGACGCGATGGTGTCGGCTCGAGACCGGCTCGGGCGTGTAGCCCCAGTCCACTTACTCGGTCTCGGTGACCGTCTTGCTCAGCACGATCTCGCGCAGCCCGACCGAGTTCTCGCCTTCTGGGAGCTCGGTGATCCACACGAGGTAGTAGCGGTGGGCTTCGGTGGCCGTGCGCTCAAGCGGGACTTTGAGCGTCTCGCCGGCATCGGTGATCGTGGCCGCCCGCACCCAGCCGTTGCCGGGCACCGTCTGCGGGAGAGCGCCGTTGGGTGCGGCGAAGATCTGGCCGCTCCAGCCCGGCGTCTCGGACTGAATCTCGATCTTGGTTGCCTTCACGCTGGGCTTGGCGTCGATGTAGATGCCCACGCCCGGCTTGGGCGCCAGGGTGCCGGCGTTGTAGTTCTCGGTGGTCCACACGGTGTTCGGGTTGCCGTCGACCACGTTGGGCGCCTCCTCATCGTGCTCGTCGCGCAGATCGCCGGTGCCAAATGGGTCGTAGGCTCGGGCCGCCGTCTGCCCGACCGACACCTCACGCTCGTTGGCAACCTGGGGCGTCACGCCGCGCTGCACGCCCGTGCCCTTCTCGGCGGTTTGGCTGAGGGCAACGGCAAGCCCGATCAGCGCGATCACCGACAAGAGCGCCAGCAGCGCGATCACGCCCTTGGCCGGGCGCCCGAGCCGGGTGCGGAGCGGCACGCGGTTGCGGGTCGCGGCGGGCAGCGACCGCAGGATCTCCGTGGCCTGCCCGGGTGCCACGCCGCTGCGGGCCGACTCGATGGCGAGCACGTCTTCCAGGTCGGCGATCGCCGCGGCCGTGTCGGCTGGGCGCTTGCTCGGCTCCTTGGCGGTGAAGCGATCCAGCAGCTGCGCGAGTCCGACCGAGGTGCCGGTGCGCAGGAGCTGCACGTCGGGGAGCTCTTCGCGCACGTGGCGCATGGCGACGGCGACCTGATTCTCGCCCTTGAACGGGACGTCGCCCGTGAGCATCTCGAACAGCACGATCCCGAGCGAGTACAGGTCGCTCTGCGGCCCCACGCGCTTGCCCAGGGCCTGCTCGGGACTGACGTAGTCGGTGGTGCCCAGTACGCGCCCGTCGGCTGTGAGGCCGTCCTCCTCCAAGGTGCGCGCGATGCCGAAGTCGGTGACCTTGGCGCGGCCTTCCTCGTCGATCAGGACGTTCTGCGGTTTGACGTCGCGGTGGACGATGCCCTTGTCGTGGGCGGCCTGCAGCGCGCGGGCGATCTCGATCGCGTACGCCAGCGCCTCGGTCACCTCCAGGCGCCCCAGGCGGCGGATGCGCGCCTTCAGCGTCTCGCCGGCGACGTACTCAAAGACGATGAACGGGGCGTGGTTGTGCTCGCCGACGTCGATCACCTGCACGATGTGCGGGTGGTTCAGCTGGGCGACCGCGCGCGCCTCCCGACGGAACCGCTCGAGCTGCAGCGAATCGTCGGCGACCTGCCGCAACATCGACTTGATCGCGACGGTGCGCTCGAGCACCGTGTCGAACGCACGCCACACCGTCGACATCCCGCCGGCCCCGACTTGCGCGTCGAGTCGGTAGCGACCGGCGAGGATCTCAGGCTCTGTGGTGGTCGGCTCCACCTCCCCATTGTCACCACGTTGGCGGCGGGTCGTCGACAGACCCGTTGCCGGGCGCGCCAGCGCTCCCTGCTTGGACCGGGTTCTGGCGCGCCCGCAGTCACTTCGGGCCGGTTGCCGGCTACCGCCGCGCGGTCACGGTCCGGCCCTGGACGCCACGCTTGGTGACCCCGGTGATCTTCACGGTGACCCGCTCCTTCTTGGAGATTGAGGGGATCACCACCGACCGCTTCTTCGTGGTGACCGTGTAGCCGCGGCCGTCGGCCGTCGTGATCTCAACGATCAGGCGGGCCGAGTTCGCGGTCCCGCCCCACCGGGCCGTCAGACGGCCCTTGCGGTCGAGCGTGAAGCGCACCTTGGTGGCCTTGCCGGGCACGATCGGCCCGGGCGCGGTGTAGCGGGCGACGACCTGGTCCTCGACCACGAGCCCGGCGAAGTTCTTCACGATCGCCTTGATCGTGCGCTTGCCGCCCGGCCCATCGGCGATCTTGAACGCCTTGCGGCCCGAGGACGCCTTCGTCGTGGTGATGGTCTTTGCGACGCCAGCGCCTTCCTCGACGAACGTGACCGTGCGGTCGCTGCCGCCCAGGTTGGAGGCGTTCCACTGCACGGTGCGGCTGCGCGCCTTGCCGCTCAGCTTGGCCTGCACCTTCGTCGGCTCGTAGTTGCGGGCAAACACGATCCCGCCGCCGGCCTGCGCACGCTTGCCCACGCCCTGTGGCGTGCCTGCGCCGAAGTTGATGGTGTTGCCGCCGGCCTGGGAGATCCGCATGCCACGCGGCAGGTTGGAGGGCTTGCCCTGCAGGGATTTGAGTCCGCGCTGGATGAACGTGAGCCGCACGGAGTCGGTGTCTGGGTTGGGGACCAAGACCACGTCGCCATCGGCAACGGTCTGCTTCAGGTCGTTCGGGTCGCTGGCGATGACCACCCGATCGTCTGGGGTGGCCGGCTGTAGCTGGCGCGTCACGACGCCGTTGCCCGATTCGGTCACCGTGTACTTCGCTTCGGTGATCCGCACGCCGGGGGCGCCGCCGCCAGGCGCGCCCTTGATCTCCATCGACCACGTCTTGGTCTTCTGCAGCGGATTGCCCTCGTCACCGTCGAACACTTCGTTGGGGTTCGGGTGCAAGGGAAGCTCGAAGACGTCCTTTGCAGCCAGATTCGGGACCGGGTCCTTCGGTTTGACCGGGTCGACGTTCGGCTGGCCAGGCACGGCACCCGGCCGGAAGCTCAGCGGCACGTAGGAGCCCTGGTTGCACGACAGGCCAGCGTCGAAACCGGTCTCCCACTTGTAGCCGACCATCAGCTGGGTGAGGAGCACGTCGACGCACGCCGAGACGCCGACCGATGAGGCGATCACATCGGATTTCAGGCAGCCGATGAAGCACACCTCCACCCCGCCGCGCACGTAGAAGTCACCGTTGCCGTAGTTGATCGCTCCGTCGACCTCGCCGAACAGGCCGAGCACGCGGGTGCCCAGGAACACCTTGGCCCCGAGTGAGAACACCTGCTTCTGCGTGTCGAGCGTGGCGTCGATCGTGCCGAAGTCCAGACGGCTGCCCTGCGAGCCGAACTGGAAGGTGCCGCCGAGCGTGATGATCGCTTGCTTGGTGCCCTTGGGCACGTGGAGACTGAAACCGCCGCCAGTGCCTGGCGGGTCGCCGAGGCCGGCGAACCAGAAGGCGCCCTGCTGGGTGGGGAACGCGACTTCGGCGCCGCCGCCGATCGTGAAGCCGGAGGCGTCGTTTTGGTAGTTGAACCCGACGCCCGTGAGGTACGTGACCGGCGTGATCGCGAGGCCGGTGATGTTCGTGACGCTCGCCGCGAACTGCGTGAGGGCCCCGTCGTCGAAGCCCACGGTCACCTTGATGTCGAGCTCGGCACCTGGCAGACGCACGTCGGCGAAGCCCCGGAAGCTCGAGATGCCACCCGCGGCCACCACCTTGAGTGCCTTCACCTCAAGCGGCCCGATCCACGCGTTCTCGATGCTGAAACTCGCGCCTTCGAGCACCAGGCCGGACTGTTGGGAGATCTTCAGGCTCGTGGCGGCAGAGCCTTTGAACGGGAACGGCATCGCCAGGTTCGGCTCGAGTGTGGCTTTGAGGTCGCCGAAGGTGATCGTCGCCTCGCCGACCACGTCGAACCCGAGCAATTTGATGGCCTTGCCCGCGGCCGCCGTTTCGAGGCTGAAGAACTTCTGCGTCTTGCTCTTGGCGAAGTCCCAGCTGACCTTGTCGTTGCTGAGGATCACCGAGCCGGCCTTCTGCTGGGTGCCCTTGGGGGCGGTCACCGTCTTCTTGCCCAGGTCGACCACGACGCCGGTCTTCTTGCCGACGGCCGCCGTGAGGACGAGCCCGTTGATGTCGACGGTGCCGTCGTACTCGTAGCGCTTGCTGCCCTTGGGGCTGTTGACCCAGCACCCGGGGACGCCGCCGCGCGCGCTCGCGACGATCCCGGGCGCGATGGTGAGCTTGCACTCGGACGAGACCACGACCGGCGCCGGCCCGGGGTCGGGCGCGGTGCCAGGCGGCGGCGGATCCGCGGGGACGCCGCCAGCGGGGATCGACGCGGCCTTGATGCCGCCGGCCGAGTTGCCGTCCCACACGACCAGACCGCCGTGGTCCGGCGAGGTTGCGGCGCGCACGTTGAAGGCATCGGTCGCCTCGACGAGCGTGCCGGTCCCGCCAAATGCGCCGCCGGCTGGAGCGAACTGCGTCAGGATCGGGCCGGGCGTGTTCGTCTCGTAGAAGACCGAGGTCAGCCCGCCGCTGGCATCCAGCGCGAGGGTGCCGTCGCGCGGGATCTTGCCGGTGGTCGCGGGGCGGGGGTCCTCCAGCTTGCCGTCGAACTCGTTGATCTTGCGCACGCGGTGCACATCGCTGAGGGCGTCGCCGGGCTCGGCATGCGTCATCAGGTACGCACCCACACCCACCCGCGAGACGAGGGCAAGCGGCTCCTCGTTGGGGATCGCGATCGGCAGCTCCCCGGGGGTTGGGCGCCAGTTCGCGCCGTTGTTGGGGGTCGCCGTCGTGGTGTCAAAGCGCCGGATGCGCGTCTCGGTGCCCTCGGTGTAGGCAAAGACGGGCGTCGAGGAGTCCAGGAGGCCGATGCCTGGCCGGAAGGTGCGATCCTGGCCGGCGACGGGGAACTCGGCGGCCGCGGTCGTCATCGGCGCGCCGCTGGAGATGTTCATCACCT
>JAEMRF010000229.1 GCA_016463515.1 Solirubrobacteraceae bacterium
ACGGGCGCTTGCGTGTTGGCCTCGCGCTCGACGGCGCCCGGTTCGGTCTCGGCTCGCTCTTGAGCTGCGGCGGCCGCGGCACGCCGCTTCGCCGCCTGCTTCTGGGGCCGCTTGATCTTCACGTACTCGGCCGCGAAGTAGGAGCCGATCACGAAGGCGGCTGCCAGAGCCTGAGCGATCATCGTCTCCCACGACGGGAACACCCCCAGCCAGGTGCCCATCCAATACGGCAGGTCCAGGTCGATCGGGTGGATCGGGAGCCAGCCGACGCCCTGCAGCGTGCGAGCCGTCTGACCGACCATGATCGTGAGGATCACGCCGAGCATGATCCCCGTGACCCAGAGCATCCGCTTGTAGGGCAGTTTGGTCTGGAGCCGGAAGGTGATCACCGCGACCACGCCCACGAGCAGCAGTCCGAGGCCAACGCCCTTGAGCACCGTCGCCGTCCCGGCCGAGAGCTGCAGCGACTGCACGAACAGCACGGTCTCAAAGCCCTCGCGGTAGACGCTGGTGAGGCCGAGCATGCCGAACCCGAAGACCTGCGCCGACCAGAAGCCCTTGCGCAGGCCGGACTCCTCCTCGGCGATCAGGTCACGCTTCTTGGCGTTGAAGCCGGCGATCCACGACGTCCAATAGACCTTGTGGAAGAACCAGTTCATGACGAGCAGCAGCACGCCGATCGCCACGATGCCGACGATCGCCTCGAGCTTCTCGCCGTACTGCGAGAACTGCTCGAGCACGAAGGTCGCGATGAGCCACGTGATGCCTGAGGCGATCAGACCAAAGAACGCGCCGATGAAGATCGGGCGCTTGCGGCGGGAGGCAGCGCCGCGCAGCGACGCGGTGAGTGCCGCCAGGATCAGGACCGCTTCCAGGCCTTCGCGGAAGACGAGTACCGCAGCGTTCGTCACGACGGTCGCTTCCGAGGCGCCGTCGCCGAGGGTCGCCTTGGCGTCGTCGAGGGCAGCGTCGAGCACGACGCGCGTCTCCTTCACCTTGGAGACTGGTGCCTTCTGCGCGATCAGGTTGGCCAGGCCGGGCGTGTCCATCGCGCCGAACCAGATGAGACCTTCGATGTCGGCGGCCAGGCGCGGATCGAACGGGTTGAGGCGCAGTTCGGGGCCGAACTCAAAGAACGCGTAGGCCTCAAGACGCGCCTGCTCAGCAGCGCCGTATTGGCCGGCAGCAACGGCGGTCTCCACGCGGTCGAGCGTGAGGTCGATGAGGTCGAACTCCGACTCGTCGCTGGTCTCCTTCCAGGCCTTGGGGAACGCCGCGTTGATCTGCTCGATCGTGCGGTCGGTCAGCGCTTTCACGTCGTCGTATTCCGTTACGGCGCCGCCCTCTCGGGCGCTCGTGATGATCTCGTCCAGGCGCGCCATGCCCGCTTTGGCGGCGGCGGTCGCCTGCGCGTTCTGCTTGCGCATGGGGTCGTAGAGGTCGGCGAACGCCGCGAGGCCGCCGTCCATGAAGGCGCGGGCCTCTTGGATCTCGAACGCCGCCGTGACCTTCGTGCCGCTCGTGCCTGATTGCCATTCGATCGGGACCAGGGCCACGAACCGCGTGAGCTGGTTGGCGCGGCGCGCCTGCTCCTGCGGCGTGAACGGCGCAGCGGTGAAGCCCTCCAGATCGGTCTCCAGCTGCTTGCGACCCGCAGCCACCGCGGCGGCGTCGCCCGAGGTGGCTGCGTCAACGAAGTCCTGGAGGTCGTCGCGGATCCGCTCGGTCGCCTGCGCGCCGCGGTCCTCGGTGTAGCGCGGGGCCAGGATCTCGAAGTAGCCGGCGGCCTGCGCTGCCGGCTCGGCGGCCGCCGCGGTGAACTCGCGGCGGGTCGACGCCACGGCGTCATCGGCGAGTTCGCGCATCCGTGACTGGTAGCCGTCGAGCAGATCCTTGGTGACCAGCAGCGTGGCGTCACTGGGCTGAATCTCGCCGGCCCCGAGGCGTCGCACCGCGGCGGTGGCATCGACCCCTGGCCGTGAATAGCGGGTCGCGGTGCGGAAGTCCCGCAGCAGCAGCCAGCGCTTGGCCGCGGCTGCGTCGCCGCGCTCCACGGCCGCCAGGGTGACTCGCGCGCTGATCTGCAGCAGCGCTGCTTGGACGGTGCCCCGAGCCTCGGCCAGCTCCTCGGCGTCGCCCGCGCCAGCCGCATCGACGGCATCCGACAGCCCGGCGCGCAGCGTCTGGCCTGCCTCGCCCGTGGCGACCTGTCCGAAGGCACTGAGCGCCAGCGCCCGCGCCCGGCGCGCCTGGGCCGCAGCCCCAGCGACGTCGTCCAGCGTGAGCGCGGACTGCGCTTCGAAGAGCCCCGCCCGCACCTGCTCGGCGTCATGCCAGGGTCGCGGCTCGGCGGCGCTTGCCGGCGGAGCCAAGAGCCCCACCAGCAGGAGGAGGGTGGGCAGGATCCAGGAGATGGCGCGGGGCATGGCCGTCAGCCGTCGAGTTCGATGTTGAGGGCGTCGGCGGCCTGGGACACCTGCCCGGCGATGGCCTCAGCGCGCTTTTGCGCCTCGGTGCCGTAGGTGTCGGCTTGCTCTGCGGTGTAGGTGCGGCCGTCGTCCTCGGCGTCGCGGAGCTCTTCCACGTAGTCCAGGAGGCTGTCGAGGTTCTCACCTGCCTGCTCGGCCGTCTGGGCGTCCTGCGTGGCGATCTTCGGCTCGATGCCGTCGTAGATCACGGTCAGCCCGGTCAGGATGCCCGTGATGTCGCCCAGGCGCGAGGCGCCGATGAAGCTCGCCTCGCTGGCCTTGTCGCCCGCGACGAAGCGCGAGTTCTTCCACGCCTCGAAGTACTCGGCCATCGTCGGCGTCATCACCACGACGGCGTTGAAGACGTCCGACTCGGTCGGCTGCCAGGCCGCGGCGTCCTTGGCGAGCTTCTTGGCTTGGTCGTCGAAGCCCTTGGCTGCCGCAAGAATGTGCTCGGGCAGCGGGAGCGCCTCGCCGTACTCGACCTTGCCGTCGCCGTTCAGGTCGGGTTCGGTGCCTTGGATCGTGAACTTCGGCTCCGAGCCCCAGAGGGAGGTCTCGGTGAGGAAGAAGTAGTTGCCGGGCTTCTTCAGCACGGTGCCGTCGGCGTAGGTCAGGTCGAATGGGACCGCGTTCTCGGGATCCTCGCCGGAGGTTCCAGCGTCGAGAATGTTGTCGTAGCTGGCCAGCGACGGGACGCCCGCGACGATGCCTTCCATCTCCTCGTAGGCCGGGTTTGCTGCCTGCCAGGACCGCTGCATGTCGGCGACGAGCTGCTTCGTCTGGGCGGCGTTCTCGCCCTCCAGCAGCTGATCTGCGCCGGCGCGCTGGGCAAGGTCAGCGTAGGCCTGGGCGTGGCCCACGAGCTCGCCGGTCGCGGTCGTCAGCCGGGCGGTGTGGTCCGTGAGGTACGACGTGATCGGTGCGAAGTCCACGCTCGACGTCGTGGCTGCTGGCGTGGTGGCCGGGGCCTCGGCGGCGGAGTCGTCGTCGCCGCAGCCGGCAAGCGCAACGGCCCCGGTGCAGAGCGCGGACGCGCACAGGGCGCGGAACGAGCGGGTCATGGCTGGGGTGGTCCTCAAGGTGTCCGAAGGGTCCAGGCGCACGGCCGCCGGAACAGGTCGCCCTAATACCAACCCACTAGGTGGGTATTAGGTGAGGCTCACCTTACACATTGATCCAGCCCGCACGGGCTGTGGCGCGCCCGCGCTAGCGCTCGAGCTGCTCGCGCATCCAATCGAGCGCGTCGCCCAGCTCCTTGACCGTGAGGTCGGCGCCGTCCGGTGCGCGCTCGGCGTAGCCGCGGTCGATGAAGACGGTCTTGCACCCGGCTCGCTGCCCCGCGACGATGTCGCGCCAGCGGTCACCCACCACCACGCTCGCCTGCAGGTCGATGCCGTGCTTGTCGGCCAGTTCGAGCAGCATCCCGGGATTGGGCTTGAAGGTCGGATCCTCGTCGGAGTCCGACCACGACACGGCAACCTCGGTGATGCCGAGCGTGCCGGCCATGGCGGTGTTGATCTGCTCGACCACATATCGGGTGGTCAGGCCGCGTTTGACGTCCGGCTGGTTCGTGAACACGAACAGCGGGATGCCGAGCTCGTTGAGCTCGCCACAAACCGCTGCGGCATCACGTGTGAGCGAGAGATGGTCGACCGAGCGGATCGCGGCAGGGCGACCGGAGCGCACGGGTGCCTCGATGAGCACGCCGTCGCGATCGAAGAACACGGCACGATTGGAGTGGGGGCTCACCCCGCAGAGGCTAGAGCCACAGTGCTGTGGTCAGGTAACCGGCGGAATGGACGTCACACAACGGCGTGGGTCAAGGGTCGGCGCGCCCGTGGGCGGCCAGGGTCTGTTTGGTCGTCAGCGCAGGCGTTTGTAGGCGCCGTAGGCCGGCTTCTTCACGCCTTGGCCGTCGATCAGGCCGGTTCTCGACTCGGCGCCGTCGTCGCGAGCGATGTCGTAGAGGCCGATCCAACCGAGGCCGTAGTAGCGCTCGGCCTTGCTGATCTTCCAGGCCGCTTGCAGCCATTTGGCCTGCAACGAACGTGTTACGTGGAAGCTGAACTCAAAGCTCGTCACGTCGGTTGGGGCGGTGAACTCGGAGATGAAGAGGTTCAGCTTCGTGTTGCGACCCTTGCGCTGTTGCCAGCGCTTGATCCAGGGCCGGTACTCGTCGAGGTCTGAGAAGTCCGCGCTGCCGCGTTGGATCTGCGTCTTCCTGAGGTCGGGGCCGCGGGTCGTAAATGGGTTGTGACCGAACAGGTCCATCCGCGGCGGTTTGCCATCTGGCAGGCGCATCCACTTCACCCAGTTGAACGGGTCGATATCGCCGACGGAGGTGGTGTTGCCACCGATGATGAGGTTGGCCCTGTTGAGGCGCTTGAGCCGTGCGTAGGTCGCGTCGACCAGCCGGGCGTAGGCACTCACCTGACGGCGGAGCAACGGCGTGGTGCGCGGCAGGACCGAGCCCGCCTTCTCGCCCGGCTTCGCCAGCACCCTGGGGTCGCCGGTGGCTGCCAGGTCGTAGTTGGCGTTACGGATCGGCTCGCCCCACACCATGAAGTGGCGGATCGATGGGTAGCGGCGCGCGAGCGCCTCGACGAACTTCGCGTAGTCGTCGACGTCGCTGGGCGGGTG
>JAEMRF010000230.1 GCA_016463515.1 Solirubrobacteraceae bacterium
GAGATCCTCGCCAACGACGTGCGCTGCACGCACGCGGCGGCGATCGCCCAGCTCGATCCCAAGCAGCTCTTCTACCTGCGCAGCCGCGGCCTGCCGGAGAACGCTGCCAAGCGCCTCATGATCGAAGGCTTCCTGACGGCCACGGTCTCGCGCTTCGAAGAGGGCCCGTTCCGCGATCTCGTCGCGGGCGCGATCGATCGTCGCGTCGATCTCGTGCTCGGCTGAACTCACCTCGCCTGCACCGGGCTCGTCTAGGGGCGCGTCTCACCGTTGGGTGGGGCGCGCCCTTCGTCGTTCTGGGGTTCGCGAGAGCATCACAACGTTATTGAGTCACCGTCAGTAGGCGCTGTTGGCAGGTTTGAACTCGGTTTGCGCCGTCTCACACAGCTCAACGCTCAGGGTCACGTCGTTGGACCGTCCATCCTCCTGAAGAGCCCGTGGAAAGGGCATTAAGTGGGAAAGTAGATGATCGGCTGGACGCGGTATACAGCGACCGGGCGAGTGGCCAATACCCTGTTCCGACCGGGAAACCGTGAATTCCCGAGAATCCTAGGTGGGCAAAGGGAAAGTGCTTTGGTACGTTGCCCGTCGCATGAGTTCGGCATCGGAAAATCAGGGCGGGACGGACCGTGTTGTATACAACGGCTCCCACCGCTGGGGCCTCGTCATCTTCGCCAAGGTCGCGTTGATCCTTGGTCTGTGGGTGATCGGCTTCATCGCATTTCTCGTGGCGCCGCTCCTGGTGTTGCTGGTGGCCTGGGTCGTCGGCCTCGCGATCCTCGCCGTGCGTCACCGTGGTCGTGACTCCGCGCCTGCAGCGCCCGCGCCCGGCTCTCACCGTTTCGGTACGCGCCGCGCCCCAGCCAATGCCCCCGGAGGTGACGCTCGATGAGCGCAGCTGAGATCGACGGCCGCCACGATCCGACGGTCGCGCGGCTGCTCTCTGAGCGGGTGTCCCGCACGCTCGGCGTCGTTGCCTACGGCCTCGAGGGCGACACGCTCCTCGTCGCCTCCTCGAGCACAAGCGCCGAGGTTGCCGAGCGTGTGGCGCAGTCGGTGCCCGGCTATGAGATCCGCCTCGTCGAGGCCTCACAGGTCATCGTCGATGCACTGCTGGACGAGGCCTATCCCGCAGCGGATGCGCCCGAGCTCGTTGCGCTCGCCAGCCGCCCCGACCAGCCACGCGTCGGCGAACTGCTGCTCGAGCTTGGCGTCGCCAGCGACGAGGAGATCCAGGGCGCGCTTGCTGAGCAGCAGCGCACCGGCGATCGCCTCGGCGACATCCTCGTGCACTCGGGCGTGATCACCGAGGCCGAGATGCTTGCCGTGCTGAGCGAGCACTTCGACGTTCAGCACGTCGACCTCACCGGATTCCAAGCTGATCCCGAGATCGCCACCAGCCTCCCGGAGTCCTTCAGCCGCGACTCCGGAATCGTCCCCGTGGCAAAGTCCGGCTCGACCCTGTTCGTGGCCGTGGCCGAACGGCTCAGCCCGGCACTGCACGCCGAGCTCGAAGCCCAGACGGGCGGCCAGGTGCGCGAGCTCCTCGCCACCCGGACGGCCATCACCGAACTGATGCAGCGCGTGCATGGCGAGCGCGACATGCACGACGCGACCTACACGCTCATGGAGCTCGCCCCCCAGAACTCTGCGCACCGCGTGCTCAGCAGCGCGCAGAAGGTCGCGATGTGGGGCCTGATCGCGCTGACGCTCGTCGCGCTCGTCCTCGCCACGGTCACCACGCTCATCGTGATCACCGGCTTGTGCAGCATCTTCTACCTGGCGGTCTCGCTCTACCGGTTCCGCCTGGCGTACCTGGCGCTCGGCCACAAGCTCGAGATCACCGTGACCGACGAAGAGATCGCAGCGCTCGATGAGCGCGACCTGCCCGTCTACACCCTGCTGCTTCCGCTCTACAAGGAAGCCAGCATCGTGGGTCGACTCGCGGCCGGCCTCGACGCGCTCGACTACCCCAAGACCAAGCTCGACATCAAGCTGCTCTGCGAGGAAGACGACACCGAGACGATCGACGCGATCCGCGCCCTGCAGCTGCCGCCGCACTACCAGCTGCTCGTGGTGCCCGATTCGCTCCCCAAGACCAAGCCGAAGGCCTGCAACTACGGCCTGCTGTTTGCACGCGGCCAGTACTGCGTGATCTACGACGGCGAGGACCGTCCGGACCCAGACCAGCTCAAGAAGGCCATCGTCGCGTTCCGCAAGAGCCCGGATGACCTTGCGTGCATCCAGGCCAAGCTCAACTACTTCAACCGTGACCAGAACCTGCTCACGAAGTGGTTCTCCATCGAGTACGCGATGCACTTCGACCTCGTGCTGCCGGGCCTGGACCAGGACGGCGTGCCGATTCCGCTCGGCGGGACCTCGAACCACTTCGTGACCTCGCGCCTTCGCGAGCTCGGAGCGTGGGACCCGTTCAACGTGACCGAGGACGCCGACCTCGGCGTGCGCCTGCACAAGGCCGGCTACTCCACGCAGGTCATGGATTCCACCACCCTGGAGGAGGCCAACTCCGAGGTCGGGAACTGGATCCGGCAGCGGTCGCGGTGGTGCAAGGGCTACTACCAGACCTGGCTCGTGCACATGCGTAACCCTGTGCGCCTCTTGAGCCAGCTCGGACTCAAGAGCTTCCTCTCCTTCAACCTCGTCGTCGGAGGCGCCTTCGTCTTCCTCTTGAACCCGATCTTCTGGGCACTGACGACGATCTTCATCCTCACGCAGGCGGGCTTCATCCAGCAGCTCTTCCCGGGCTTCGTGTTCTACGCGGCCGCGTCGATGCTGTTCGTCGGCAACTTCACGTTCCTCTACATGAACCTGGCCGGTGCGCTGCAGCGCGGGTACTTCGGCCTGGCGAAATACGCCCTGCTCAGCCCGATCTACTGGGGGCTCATGAGTCTGGCCGCCTGGAAGGGTGCGATCCAGCTCGTGACCAAGCCCTTCTACTGGGAGAAGACCGTGCACGGCCTCGATCACCACGAGGCGTCCAAATGACGGCCGTCGCGACGCCGCCCGCGGCGGAGGCTCAGCAGCGCGCGCACGACACGCCGGCTCAGTCGGACCTCGTCCAGCTGCCGCCTCGTCACAGCGACGAAGGGGCTCGCGGTCGCCGCTACGAAAGCCTGGCGATCTTCTTCCTCTTCGCGGCCGCGTTCGGTGCGCTGGGCTACTGGGTCGTCAGCGTGCTGCATGTGGTGCCGTTCGACGCGCTCGACCGGTTGACCCGCGCCCTGATGGTGTGGCACAACGACCCACCGAAGCTGGCAGCGATCGGATTCGCCTTCCCGCCGCTCACCACCGTTGTGCTCCTGCCGTTCGTGGTGTTCAGCGCAGGCGCCAGCAGCCTCGTCGCGCTGCCGGTCGGTTCGGCGATCTTTGCCGGCATCACGATGGTCGGGCTCAACCGAGCGCTGGACCGCGCTGAGGTCGGTCGCCTCCGGTACGGCCTACTGGTGCTGGTCGCGGTGAACCCGATCGTGGCCTTCGCGGCCTCGACCGGCGGCGGCGACATCGTCGGCATCGCCTTCGCCACGATCGCGGTCGCCGCGCTCGTGGGTTGGTACGCCACGGTCGACACCCGCTATCTGGTGTCCGGCGGGATGGCGTTCGCGCTCGCGACCGTCGCCAGCTACGGATTCATTCCTTGGTGGTTGCTCGGCGCGGCGCTCGTCGGCGTGACCCTGAGCCGCCACCGCGCCAGCGACGATGAGATCGAGGGCTCCCTCATCCTGTTCCTGGCTCCGGGAGTCTTCATCCTCGGCGTCTGGATCCTGTTCAACGCGGTCGTCGTGGGCGAGCCCGTGTTCTGGCTGACCGACGCCGCGTCGACCACGGTCAACGCCGCGTCGTCCGGGGCGATCCCGGCCGACCTTGGTGCGGTGCTGTCGCAGACCGGCGAACTCGTCCTTCTCGGCGCGCCGCTCGCGCTCCTGGTCCTGCCCGCGCTCGTCGTCTGCGCGGCCGTCCAGCGCAACGAACTCGCCGCCTGGCTGGCCGTCTTCCTGCTCGTGGCCATCGCGACGCCAGCCGGTTTGGCTCTGGCGCGCGACGATCTCGCACAGATCGATCTGCAAGACGCGCTCCCGATCTTCGTGATCTCGCTGATCGGCGTGATGTGGCTGCATCAGTCGCTGCTGCAGGCCCGGGCCTTGGTGCTCGCGCTCGCAGCCGTCGGGCTCGTGATCTCGATCCCGGTGGCCTGGCGAGCGCTGGACGTCTACCCGTACCAGAGCATGGAGCAGGCATTCCGCGCAGGGCTCTCTACGCGCGAGGACCAGGAAGGCACCATGTCGCGCGGCGGCCTGGAGGTCGGCGTGCTCTCAGAACGCGCCATGGCCGAGTTCCTGGGCGGCGACCGCGGGCGCGTCCTGACCGACAACGCCCAAAGCTTCGGCGTCATCGCCCTGACCGGGCGCCCGTCGCAGTTCCTGGACCGCGCCGACGGTGGAGACGCCGCCTGGCGCCGTGCCGCCGCTCGGCCACCGGCAGACGTGAAGTATTTCCTGTTTGCCAAGAACGCCAGCGGCGATGAGCTGCGCAGCATGTATCCGCTTGCAGCGCGCGGCGAAGACCCGCGATTCCTGACGGTGTACGACACCCCGCGCTACCGCCTCGTTGCCGTCCCCACCGACCTGGGCCGCGTGGATGCGGTGCGCGCCGGTGACCTTCCCACTCCTCCGACCACGAGCGGCAGCCCCGCGACGCCATGACGCAGAACACGCCCTCCACGACCGCTGAACTGACCGACGCGCCCAGCGTCGAAGAGGCGCTCGCCGCCCTCACGCAGGCACCCGGTGCTCCGGCGCGGCGGGTCGGCAGGCGCCGCACCCAGGTCGCCGCACCGACCGAAAACCACTCAGCGGTCAACGGCGTACCCGCGGCGGCGCCGGTAGCGGAGTCCAGCGCGCCGCCGAAGGTCGACGTCGTCAAGATGGCGGCCGCCAAGGCTCGGGTCGCGTCTGCGGTTGCGCCGGCAGCGGCCGCGCCCGCCGCTGCAGCGCCCGTCGTCCCCGCCACGCAAGCTGCAGAGATCGCCCACAACGGTGCTCCCGTGGCGCCTGCGGCCGTGAAACCCGAGCGCGCTGCTGCGCCTG
>JAEMRF010000231.1 GCA_016463515.1 Solirubrobacteraceae bacterium
GGGAGTCTTCCTTGGACCGCATCGAGGTGATCGCCTCGGTGCGCGGGTCGAAGTGCAGCGTCTCCTGCTCGACCTTGCCGCCGGCATCCAGGATGGCGGCCTGGCGGGCGACTTCGGCGCGGATGCCGCGCTCGATGAACCGGAACGAGTTCATGTTCTTGAGCTCGGTCTTGGAGCCCAGCACGCCGGACCCCTTGGGCGCGATGGAGATGTTGGCGTCGCAGCGCAGCGAGCCCTCTTCCATGTTCACGTCGCTCACGCCGAGTTGGCGGACGGTCGTGCGGAGCAGCCGCAGCCACTCGCTGGCCTGCTCGGCCGAATGCACGTCGGGCTCGGTGACGATCTCGGCCAGCGCGGTGCCGCCGCGGTTGAAGTCGACGACCGACGAATCGGAGTCGTGGATCCTGCCGGAGGCGCCAGCGTGGGTGAGCTTGGCGGCGTCTTCTTCCAGGTGCACGCGGTGGATGCGCACGCCGCCGAAGTTGCCGGGGCCGCAGAGCGGTTCGTCGAACTGACTGATCTGGTACCCCTTCGGCAGGTCGGGGTAGAAGTAGTTCTTGCGGTGGAACACCAGCCGCTGCGCGATCTCGCAGTTGAAGGCGAGGCCGAGCATGATCCCGTAGTGGATCGCCTGGGCGTTGGGCACTGGCAGCGTGCCGGGGAGGCCGAGGTCGACGGGACCGACGAGGGTGTTGGGCTCGGCGCCGAAATACGTCTCGATCGGCGAGAACATCTTCGTCTTGGTGGCGAGCTGGACGTGGATCTCCAGGCCGATGGTGATGTCGTAGTCGTCGACGCTCATCGAATCGCTCCTGCGGTGTCGAAGCCAATCGCCTGCTCGAGCGCGTGGGCGGCGCCGAGGATCAGGTTCTCGCTGAAGGCGGGGCCAGCGAGCTGCAGGCCGACGGGAAGCCCGTCAGACAGTCCGCTGGGGATCGAGATCGCCGGGATGCCTGCCAGCGACATCGGGATCGTGCAGAAGTCGTTCAGGTACATCGCCAGCGGATCGTTGGTCTTGGAGCCCAGCTCGAAGGCGACCGACGGCGCGGTCGGCGTCGCGATCACATCGACGGACGCAAAGGCCGTGGCGAAGTCCTCCACGATCTTCGTGCGGACCTGCTGCGCGCGACCGTAGTAGGCGTCGTAGAACCCGGCCGACAGCGCATACGTGCCGAGCATGATCCGCCGCTTGACCTCGGGGCCGAAGCCCTCGGTGCGCGTGCGGGTGTACATGCCGATGAGGCTGCCGTCCTCGGCTTCCAGGCGGTTGCCGTAGCGCACACCGTCAAAGCGGGAGAGGTTTGAGCTGGCCTCGGCCGGCGCGAGCACGTAGTAGGCCGACAGCGCGTGCGGCGCGTTGGGCAGGTGGATCGTGGTGACCGTGGCGCCCAGCGCTTTGGCCTGCTCGAGCGCGGCCTCGAACGACGCGCGAACGCCGTCCTCCACCCCCTCGCCTGCCAGCTCCTCGGGAACGCCGATGCGCAGCCCCGTGAGGTCGGTGCGCGTGGGGACCTCGACGGGCTCGCGCAGACCGATGCTGGTCATGTCGCGCGGGTCCTTGCCCTCCATGAACTTCAGCATCAGGGCGGCATCGGCGACCGACCGGGTAATCGGTCCGGCCTGATCCAGCGACGAGGCGAACGCGATCATGCCGAAGCGGCTGACGGAGCCATAGGTGGGCTTGAGGCCCACGAGCCCGCAGAAGGCGGCGGGCTGGCGGATCGAGCCGCCGGTGTCGGTGCCGAGCGCCCATGCGGCGTGACCGGCCGCGACGGCTGCGGCGCTGCCGCCCGAGGAGCCGCCCGGCACGCGCGCAGCGTCCCACGGGTTCGTCACGGGGCCGTAGGCGGAGTTCTCGTTGGAGCTCCCCATCGCGAACTCGTCCTGGTTCGTCTTGCCGTGCACGGTCGAGCCGGCGTCGACGAGCTTCTGCACCGACGTCGCGGTGTAGGGCGGCAGGTAGCCCTCAAGGAGCTTGGAGCCGGACTGGCTCGGGATCCCCTCGGTGCAGAACAGGTCCTTCACGGCGAGTGGCAGCCCGGCCAGCGGCGTGCCCGAAGCGGGCAGCTCGGCGGGCGCCTCATCGGCGACCCAGGTAAAGGCGTTGTGCGCGTCGGCGGCGGCGCGCTGGCGGTAGGTCTCGAAGAGCTCGCGGGCGTCGAGATCACCGCTCTGGATGGCGGCGATCTGCTGCGTCGCGGTGAGCTTGATCGCGTCGGTGGGAGTGGTCGGCATGACGGAGACCTACGCCTGCGGGCTGGGGACGAGGAAGCCGTCGGCCGTGTGGCGCGGGGCCTGCGACAGCGCGACCTCGCGCGGCAGCGGCGCCTCAGGCACGTCGGCACGCAGCTTGCCCTCGACCGGCACGACATGCGCCGTGGGAGCAACGCCCTCCAGGTCCAGCGACGACATCTGCTCGATGTGGCCGAGGATGCTTGAGAGCTCGTCGGCCATCGGCTGAACGTCGTCGGCGGCCAGCTCGAGGCGTGCGAGCCGGGCGACGTGCAAGACCTGCTTGGCGTCGATCATGCGGGGCCTCCGGAGGGGCTGGTGGAAGAGGGCGGGTCGGTCCTGTCGTCTGCGTACGTCGGGACCTGATCGTCGGCGACGATCGATGCATCTGAGCTGGCGTGCGCGCCGGCCAACACCGGCGGCGCCGGGCGGACCGGGATGGCGTCAAGCAGATCCCGGGTGCGCTGGCGGGCCGCTTTGCTGGTCGTGCGGTCGTCGGCCATGGCGTGCCAGGTGCCGACCATGATCGCGGTGGCCGACATCAGGCCGAGCCAGCCGACGAACGTGACGTCGGTCGCGAGCGCGAGGCCGACGAACTGGCCCGCTTCGAGTGCGGGGTCGAGATCGCCGGCCTTGAGCGTGACCGTCGGGCTGTTGACGACCAGACGGAACACGAGCGCAAAGAACGCGAGCAGACCGAAGGCGAACGCCACCGGCGCTTGCAGCATGGGCCGCTGGGTGGTCTTGGAAGTGAGCACACGAAACAGGTAGACCAGACCGGCAGCGGCTGCCGCGGCCGCAATGAGTACGGCGAACCAGCCCAGGGCGCGTGCGCCGACGGCGCCAGAGAGCACGAAGACCGAGGACTCCCCCGGCCCAGACGTGCGGACTGGCGGCGACTCGTAGTCAAACCAAGCTCCGAAAGCCAACAGCAGCGCCAGCCCGATCGAGCCGATCGCAGCCAGCACTTCCCCTACGCGTACGCGGTCACCCATGCGTGACTCAACGCTACCGAGCGGCCGAGCGGCGCGCTTCCGCGGCGCGGGCCGCGTCCAGCGTGTTGGCCAGCAGCATGGCGATCGTCATCGGTCCGACGCCCCCGGGGACGGGCGTGATCGCGCCCGCAACCTCGCTGGCCTCGTCGAAGGCCACGTCGCCGACGAGGCGGTCGGTGCGGTTCATTCCGACGTCGATCACGGTCGCGCCGGGGGCGATCCAGTCGCGTTTGACCATCTCGGGCTGCCCGACGGCCACGATCAGCACCTCAGCGCCGCGGCAGACGCCCGGCAGGTCGACGGTGCGTGAGTGGGCCATCGTGACGGTGGCGTTGGCCTGCAGGAGCATCTGCGCCATCGGCTTGCCGAACAGGTTGGAGCGACCCACGACCACGGCCCGCTTGCCGGAGAGGTCGACGCCGAGCTCATCGAGCATCACCATCACGCCGCGCGGCGTGCACGGGCGCAGGCCGGGCGCTGCGAGCGCCAGGCGCCCGGCGGAGGTCTCGGTCAGGCCGTCGACGTCTTTGTCGGCGCTGACGCGCTGGCTGAGGGCATCGCCGTCATGCGGCGCGGGCACCGGGAGCTGGCAGAGGATGCCGTCGACGCGGTCGTCGGCGTTGAGCTCGTCGATCAGATCTTCGATCTGGCTCGTCGGAGTGCTGGCTGGCAGCGTGTGCCCGAAGCTGACCATGCCGACTTCTTCGCAGGCGCGGTGCTTGGCGCCGACGTAGACCTGGGAGCCGGCGTCTTCCCCGATCAGCACGGTGGCCAGGCCCGGCGCGCGGCCGTGCTGCGCGACGAACGCCTCGACTTCGCCTTTGACTTTGGCCCGGTAGGAGGCGGCAATCTGCTTGCCGTCGATGATCTGAGCGCTCACGCGGTGAGCCTACCCGGAGTGATCTCCGGGGCGGCGCCCGCGAGGATGCATGGTGTGCGCTTCTGGACCCACGACCGGTTCGACTTCCCGCTGCCGCCCGAGCACAAGTTCCCCCTGCCGAAATATCGGCTGTTGCGGGAGCGGGTGATCGCTGAGGGCATCGCGGCTGTGACCGACGTGCACGAGTCCGAGCCAGCAGCATGGGAGCTGCTCAGCGAGGTGCACCAGGCGCAGTACCTGGAGCGCGTTCGTGAGGGCACGCTGTCGGACCGCGAGATCCGGCGGCTCGGGCTGCCCTGGAGCCACGGCCTCGTGGAGCGCGGGCGCCGTTCGACGCAAGGCACGGTGAACGCCGCCCGCGACGCACTGCGCGGCGGGTACGGGATGAACCTCGGCGGCGGCACACACCACGCGGGCCGCGCCGCCGGGCGTGGGTACTGCCTGTTCAACGATCTGGCCGTGGCCATCGCGGCGCTGCGCGCAGACCACAGTGAGCGCGGGGATGCCGACTCAGGCCTTGGGCGCGTCGCGATCATCGACTGCGACGTGCACCAAGGCGACGGCACCGCCGAGCTGCTGCAGCCCGACCCCGACGTCTTCACGCTCTCGCTCCACGGCGGCGCGAACTATCCGTTCAGGCGCGCGACCAGCGACCTCGACGTCGACCTGCCGTCGGGCACCGGCGACGACGACTACCTCGCTGCACTCGACGGAGCCCTGGGACAGGTTGCAGCGTCGGGCGTCCCTGCGCTCGTCTTCTACCTTGCAGGCGCCGATCCGTGGGAGGGCGACCGCCTCGGGCGACTCTCACTCACGAAGCCGGGCCTGCTGGCACGCGACGAGCTCGTCCTGGACTGGGCCGAGTCGCTCGGTGCGGCGGTCTGCGTGGCGCTAGCCGGCGGTTACGCCCCCAATGTGACCGACACCGTCGACATCAACACCGCAACGGCGCG
>JAEMRF010000232.1:0-1432 GCA_016463515.1 Solirubrobacteraceae bacterium
CGCGGCGACAGCTTCACCGTGATGCCCGGCGGCCTGACCCGCGCCGCGCCGAGCAGCAAACCTGGCCCGGTCAGCAACCAAGCCGGGGCGATCGCCAAGGACACGTGGGTGATCGCATCCGAGCCGGAGGCAGCGAGCAGCATCGCGGTCCTCGGGGGACCGCTCATCCTGGAGGAGACCGACGCCCTCGGCACGCTTTCTGCCGGCGCCGCCGAGAACCTCTGGTGGCTGGGTCGCTACGCCGAGCGTGCGGAGTCGGTTGCGCGACTCCTGCGGACCGTCTCGGATCGCCGCAGCGAATACCACGGCAGTGCCGACGAACCGGGCCTTGCAGCGCTCACGCTGCTGCGCAGCTCGCTGCGCACCCTCACGGAGACCGAGCCCTCCGGTAAGGCCGACCCGTGGGACGAGCTCCTCGACGTGCTGATGAGCGACCAGCGCGCCGGCACGCTCTCGCACTCGATCCGGGCACTCCTGGAGGCCGCGCACGCCGTGCGCGATCAACTCTCCAGCGACACGTGGCTCGTGATCGGCGACCTCGATCGCCGCCTGCAGCGTCTGCGCGGGCGCAAGGATGTGCGAGCACCTGAGCTCCAAGGTGCCCTGCAGCAGGTCCTCCAAGGGCTGCTCGCGCTCGCTGGCCTCGGCGCCGAGGGCATGGTCCGCGATCTGGCGTGGAACTTCCTCGACGGTGGCCGCCGCATCGAGCGTGCCCAGCAGGTCATCGCGCTCCTGCACACGACCGTGCCCACCTCGCCCTCGGGCGTGACCGGCAGCCTCGTGCTGGAGTCCGTCGTGACTGCGGCGGAGAGCATCATCACCTACCGCCGCCGCTCGCGCCTGGACTGGCACCTCGAGACCGTCCTCGAGCTCCTGATCCTCGACGAAGACAACCCACGCTCGGTCGCCTTCCAGCTCGCGCACCTCACGGCCGACCTCGACGCGATCCCTCGCACCGGATCGCGGCTGCGCACCGATCAGCGCCTCGTCCTGGAAGCGCAGACGGCGGTTCGCACTTGCAACCCCGCCGACCTCGTCACGCCGCAAGGCAACGCGCGCCCCCGTGAGCTGGAGGCGTTCCTCAGTGGCCTGGAGAAGCAACTGCGCGACGCCGCAGCGGCCGTCGAGCGTGACCACTTCCTGCTGCGTCTGCCGCAGCAGCGCATCGCCGGAGGGATCGCCTGATGGCCGCCAGGTACCGCATCACCCATCGCACGACGTACTACTACGAGGCCGACGTGTCGGCGTCGTACGGCCGGATGCGGCTGCTGCCACGCAACCTGCCAGGCCAGCGCTGCCTCGAGTCGCAGATCTCGATCGATCCGGCCCCGGGTGACCACAGCCAGCACATCGACCTGTTCGGCAACCGCGTCGACTACATGTCGATCCATCACCCCCACCGGATGCTCACGATCACGGCGCAGAGCCTCGT
>JAEMRF010000232.1:1532-5054 GCA_016463515.1 Solirubrobacteraceae bacterium
CATGTGGGCATCGCCTGCGTGCGTGCGCTTGGCCTCCCAGCGCGGTACGTGAGCGGGTACCTGGAGACCGACCCACCGCCGGGGATGCCGAAGCTGTCCGGGGCTGACGTGTCCCACGCGTGGTTTTCGGTTTTCGTGCCAGGTGCAGGGTGGATCGACGTGGATCCGACCAATGACCAGATGCCGACCCAGCGCTACATCGTGACCGCCTACGGGCGGGACTACAGTGATGTGGCGCCCGTCAGCGGCGTGATCTATACCCGGGGCCGGACCACCAGCCTCGAGGTGATCGTCGACGTCGTCGGTGTCGACCCGTCCCAGGGGATGCGTCAGTCCCAGGGCCCCGGCGGCCAATTCCAAGGATTTTAGAACCCATGCGCGCAGCACAATGCGAGACCTGCGGCCAGCTGGTCTTTTTCGAGAACAGCCTGTGTTTGAACTGCAAGTCGCCCCTTGGGTTCGACGTGCCGACCCTCGAGCTCGTCACCCTCACCGGTGATCGCGCAAGCGCCGTTCGCTGCGGCAACCTGCAGGTCGCGCGCTGCAACTGGCTCGTCGAGAAGGAAGGCGAGGAGTTCTGCCTTTCCTGCCGGATGACCACCGTCCGCCCGTCCGATGACGACGAAGAGGGCCTCGAGCGCTATGCCACCGCCGAGGTCGCCAAGCGCCGGGTGATCCGCCAGCTCCTGACCCTCGGGTTCCCGGTCGACGAGAACCTGCTCGACTTCAAGCTCAAGAACAGCTCGGTCGAGCCCGTCATGACCGGCCACGCCGACGGCACCGTGACGCTCGATCTGGCCGAGTCCGACGACGCGCGCCGCGTCGCCCTGCGCGAGCAACTCGGAGAGCCCTACCGCACGCTCGTCGGGCATTTCCGCCACGAACTGGGTCACTACTACCAAGACATCCTGCTCAACACCGAGCAGAAGTGGGAGCACTCCCGCGCGATGTTCGGCGACGAGCGCGACTCCTACCAGGATGCCCTGGATCGCCACTACGAGAACGGTCCCCCGAAGGACTGGCCGTCGCGCTTCGTGAGCGCCTACGCCACGATGCACCCGTGGGAAGACTGGGCCGAGACCTTCGCCCACTACCTCCACATCCGGGCCGTCCTGGAGACCGCCGCTGACTTCGGCGTAAGCGTCGAAGGTCCGGAGGCCGTCAACCCCGACGGCGACCGCGACGAGTTTGAATCCGCCCCACAGCTGGGCGCCAGCGACCGCAGCTTCGACGAGATCCTCAGCAACTGGCTGCCGCTCACCTACGCGCTCAACCAGATCAACCGCGCGATGGGCAAAGAGGACCTCTACCCCTTCGCCCTCTCACAGCCCGCGATCGACAAGCTGACGTTCATGCATCTGCTGGTGCGGGCGCAGAAGAACGAACGCGAGCTGGAAGAGACCGCGGCGTCGCAGTCGCAGTCGCAGTCCTAGTCGTAGGACGGGCGGCAGGTGGCGGGGCGACCGCCCCGCCTACGCCGCTTGCGGCGCGGCTTCGACCATGACGTAGGAACCCGTTCGGTTGCGGCACGTCAGCGCGCTGGAGTCGCGACGGAGTCGGCACGTGATGCTGCCCCGTTTGAAGGTCTTTGAAGGCCGCAACACGGGCCAGTCGTGGAAGCCCTCGTCGACGCACACCGAGATCGCCTTCGGAGCGTTTCGCGCGGTGATCTTCATCCCCGGAACGTCGCCTCCGACCTCACAATCCCCGGGAGCCTCGGCTTTCGCGTACTCCAGGCAGGACAGCGCGCCCCGAGACCAGCTGCACTCCACCGGCGCACCGTCGCTGAGCTTGAACTTGAACCCGATCGGGTCGGCGGCACGGGCGCTGAGCGGCGCACAAAGTGCCACGGCCAGCGAGGCAACGAGGGTGGCGACGACGCGCACCGGCGGTCGATGAAGGGCGGACCAGGAACGGAGAGCAGCCATAGCGCGACGCTACCTCACACAGCCCTGGGGGCTCGCAGCGCGTCAAGCATGAGTTGCAGGTGGCGACGCCACATCGGACGCGTTGCTGGGTCGGCCATCGTCGAGGTGATGCCGCCCATGAGGAGACGAATGTCGGTGACGACCATGTCGGGCCGCAGCGTTCCGCTGGCAATACCCCCCGCGATCAGCTTGGTCGCGAGCTCATTGACCTCGGTCACGTTCGCAGCGCACATCTGCCAGATGGCGGGATGCGGCCCACCCGACATCACATGCTGGGTGGCGAGATCGTCCTCGAGCTGCTCGGCGTTGCGCTCCAGCGCCACGAGCAGCGCCTCGCCAGGGTCAAGATCCATCGCTGATGCCGCGCGGAGGCCGTCGGCGATCTTTTCGAACTTCTGGCGGACCAGCTCGCCGATGAGCGCGTCCTTGTTCGGGAAGTGGCGGTAGACGGTTCCGACTCCGACTCCAGCAGCCGCCGCGACGTCGTCCATTTGGGCGTCGCTGCCGTACTCGGCAAAGACCTTGCGCGCGGCTTCGATGATGCGCTCGCGATTGCGCCGCGCGTCGGCACGCATGCTCGGTTTTGTTGGGTCAATTGAGGCCATCGAGAAAACCAGTTTGACAAACGGAACCACATCTCCGTAACGTCGCACCCCAGTTAAACGGAACCGGACCTCCTTTTCCAGCTATGCCTGATCAATTGATTACCTCCCAGCAGAAGAATCGCGCGCTCGTCCTCTTGGCGCTCGTGCAGTTCATGGTCGTGATCGACGCCTCGATCACGAACGTCGCACTGCCCTCGATCGGGCAATCGCTCGACTTCAGCCAGGAGAATCTCTCGTGGGTCATCAACGCCTACACCCTGGCATTTGGCGGCTTCCTGCTCCTCGGCGGTCGCCTCGCGGATTACCTTGGCCGGCGCCGGATGTTCATCTGGGGCCTCGTGCTGTTCTCGCTCGCCTCCCTGGCAGGCGGCTTCGCCGAGAGCGAGGCGACGCTGATCGCCGCTCGCGCCGTGCAGGGCCTCGGCGCAGCCATCGCCTCGCCGGCGGCGCTCTCGATCGTGACCACGACCTTCGCCGAAGGCTCCGAGCGCAACAAGGCCCTCGGCATCTGGGGCGCCGTCGCGGGCGCCGGCGGCGCCGCTGGCGTGCTGCTGGGCGGCATGCTCACGGAGTGGGCCGGCTGGGAGTGGGTCCTCTGGGTCAACGTGCCGATCGGCCTCGCCGCCGCCTTCGTCGCGCCACGGATCCTGGCCGAGAGCAAGGAGGACGCGGAGGAAGGCGCCTTCGACTTCCCCGGCGCGATCACGGTCACGCTCGGCCTTGGCCTGCTGGTCTACGCGATCGTCGACGCTGCCTCTGCCGGTTGGGGCTCGACCGACACCCTGGTGCGCTTCGGGATCGCCGCGCTCTTCCTCGCTGCGTTCGTGGTGATCGAGCTGCGCAGCAAGTCGCCGCTGGTGCCGTTCTCGATCTTCCGCCTGCGCACGCTGCGCGGCTCCAACGTGGTCGGCTTGTTCATCGGGATGTCGCTCTTCTCGATGTTCTTCTTCATCACGCTCTACGAGCAGCAGATCCTGGGCTACTCCGCC
>JAEMRF010000233.1 GCA_016463515.1 Solirubrobacteraceae bacterium
GCTCGGCGCGTTGCTCGGCCGGGATGCGCACGAGCCCGAGCAGCAGCGCGTTGGCGACGGTGCCCAGGAGCGCGGTGCGCGGCGCGCGAACCGCCAGCGGCGTTGCGAGCAGCTCAGCGGTGACCGCGATGTAGGCCGGGTGCCGCGTCCAGCGGTAGGGCCCCGAGGTCACCCGTGGGGCGCCGGGCGTGATGAGGATGCGGGTCGTCCACTGCGGACCGAGCGCCCGCATCGTGGCCACGCGCGCGGGCTGTGCGAGCAGCGCAACGGCCAACCAGCCGAGCCGCACGGGCTTCTGCTGGTCTCGGCTCTCCCACAGCAGCCCGGCGAGCCACGCCGGGTGCAGGACGAAGAACAGTGGGTAGTGCCCAGCCCCATGCTCGACCGCCCCAGCCTCACGGGCTGCGCGCTCATTGGCCTTGGCAAAACGCACCTCGCCGAGGCGCTGCACGATCAGCCCGGCCACGAGGGCCCGCGCTCCCCAGCGGGCGCTCACGGGAACTCCACCAAGAGATGCTCAACGCTGAATCCGGGGCCGCTGGCGCTGATCAGCCCCCGGCCTTGCGGCTTGGCGCGCAGCGCCTCAGCGAGCACGAAGAGGACGGTCGGGCTGCTCATGTTGCCCCACGATCGCAGGACCGAGCGGGTCGTGTCCAGGGCGTGCTCGTCGAGCTCCAGCGCCGCTTGGTAGCCCTCGATCACCTTGGCGCCGCCCGGGTGGATCACCACGGTGCCAACGTCGCCGATCGACCACCCTGCCACGGCCAGCGACTCGTCGACGATCCCTCGAAGCCGGCCGGCCATCAGCGCGGGGATCTCTTTTGAGAGGCGCAGCTTGAAGCCGTCTTCGACCACGTCCCAGCCGGTCATGTCGGCGGTGTCTGGCAGGAGCGCGCTGTGGGTGTGCAGCACCCGCATGAGCCCGCCGCCATCGGGACCGGCGCCGTGGGCTGAGAGGACGGCTGCCGCGCCGCCGTCGCCGAAGAGCGCCGTGCCGATGAAGTTGCTCTTGGACTCGTCGCCGAGGACGAACGTGAGACTGCAGAACTCCACGGCTACGAGCAGCACGTGCTCGTAGCCGGCCCGCACCAGGTCCGCGGCGCGGGCCAGGCCACCGGCACCGCCGGAGCAGCCAAGTCCCCACAGGGGCACGCGAATCGCGCCCAGGTCGATGCCCATCCGCTGGATCAGCGCGGCATCAAGGCTCGGGGTGCTGATCCCGGTACTGGAGACGAACACGACGGCGTCCACGTCGGCCGCTTCGATGCCCGCATCCTGCAGCGCCTCGCGGGCCAGGCGCTCGGCGAGGTCCAGCGCCTGCGTCACGTAGACGGCGTTCTTCTCCGCGAAGCTCCGTGGCTGCAGGTACCACTCCACCGGCTGGGCGAAGCGGCGCGTGTCGATCTGCGCGTTGTCGAAGACGTCGAGCAGGGAGTCCGAGCGGTGCACCCCGAATTCGGAGGTCGCGGCGACCTTGACCTGCGCCTGGGTCACCTCGTGCCGCGGCCCGCCCGTGCTCAGCCCCCGGAGCACCGCCGTCCGCTCGCGGCGGCGGTGCGCGCGGCGGCGTTCGCGGACGACCGGCGCCGTAGCGACCGTCTGGACAGGACGTTCGGTCATGGTGGTGCTACGCAGTTCGGGGGCTGCGCCGGCAAAGATTCGTGTTCTTGGGCGCGTGGCCGCTCTGGTGAACGCGTCAGTGACCGCTTGACCCGGGGCCTACGCTGACCGAGCCGATGTCTACCCCCTCCTCCCCCATCCGCGTGTCGTGCGTGTCGCTGCCGGTGCATGGCCACATGACGCCGCTGCTCCCCGTGCTTGCCGAGCTGGTCCAGCGCGGCGTGGTCGTCGACGCGCTGGTCAGCGACGAGTTCGCGGCGCCCGCCACCGCGACGGGCGCCGCGATCACGCCGTACCCCGAGTGGCTGGAGCAGCATGTCGAGCGCCCGTCCGACAACGTGTTTGCGGTCGCAGCACTGCTCGCCACGTTGACCGCTGATCAGCTGCTGGACCTCACCACGGCCTACCTGCAGCGCACCAAGCCCGACGTCGTGCTGACCGACTCCATGGCGCCGTGGGGTCGACTGGCAGGTGAGCGACTCGGGGTGCCGGTCGTCACGTCGACGTCGAGCTTCGTGTTCACCGCGCGAAGCGGCGCCTCACCCCGCGCCACGCTCGACCTGCTGCGCCGCGCTGGGCAAGGCGCCGGGGCGCTGGCGACGATCGCGCGCACGAGCCGCGCCATGCGGCGCAGGTACGGCGTCGACACGGGCGGCCCGCTGCGCCTGCTCTCCAACCGCGGCGACGCGACGCTGGTCTACACGTCGGCCGAGCTGCAGCCCGCTGCACGGCACCTGGGTCCGTCGGCGCATTTCGTCGGCCCGACCGCCGCCGAGCGCCCCGCCCAGCCGCTGGCCGGCGACGACCCGTTGGCGCCCGTGCTGCAGGCCGCAGCCGGCGGCGCGCCGCTGGCCTACGTCTCGCTCGGGACGATCTACAACGAGCAGCCAGCGTTCCTTCGCGCCGCCGCGCAGGCGCTCAGCTCGCTCGGGATGACGGTCGTGGTGGCCGTCGGCGAGCGGGTGCCGCTGGCCTCGCTGGGGCCGTTGCCCGAGGGGGTCGTCGCCGTGCGTTCGGCGCCGCAGCTCCTGATCCTCGACCACGCGAAGGTGTTCGTGACGCATGGCGGGATGAACAGCGTGCACGAGTCGCTGTGGCGCGGCGTGCCGATGGTCGTCTTCCCGCAGGCGGCCGATCAGCCGATCGTCGGGGATCGCCTCAAGCAGCTTGGCGCCGGCGTGGTGCTGCGTGGGCGCGAGCCGAGCGTCGAGGAGATCCGGCGCGCAGCGTCGGCCATGCTCACCGCCCCGGCCTCGGAGCGGGCGCAGGCGCTGGGCCGGGGTCTGCGCGCCGGTGGCGGCGCCAGTGCCGCGGCCGACGTCATCCTCGAGCTGGTCTAGGGCGCTGCCTCAGGCCCACTGACGCAGCTTCGCTGCCGGCCCCGCTGGGAGCTCGGGCGCCTGCAGCGCTTGCGCGGCGAGCGCGTGGTCGAGCTGCAGTGCGTCGGCCACGAGCGCGATCGTCACGCCGTGATCCGGGCGGCTGAGCACCTCGACGGTGTCGCCAGCGCCGACCGTGCCCTCCTGCACCACACGCAGGTAGGCGCCGGGGCGTGAGGCCTGCGTGAACTGCTTCAGGATCGTCGGGTCCTGGAAGTGCATGCCGAGCTTGTAACACGGCAGCCGCGGCTGGCAGACCTCGAGGACCACCTCGCCAAGGGCCCAGCGTTCGCCGATGACCGCGCCGCTGCAGTCCACTCCGCTGGTGGTGAGGTTCTCGCCGAACATCCCCGGGGTGATCTCGCGCCCGAGCTGCTGCGCCCACCACGCTGAGTCCTCGGCCGCGTAGGCGTAGATCGCCATGTCGGGGCCGCCGTGCAGGTCCAGGCTGGCTTGCCCGTCGCCCTCGAAGCTGGTGCCGCGAATAGCGAGGCGGCCGTCGACCGGGCGTTTGTCGATCCCGCTGAGGACCTCTTCGCCCCGGCGCACGCCGATCACCTTCGGCAGGCCGACATTGACCGACAACACGGAAGCCATGGCCGCCAGGCTAGGGCAGCCCTTGCCGCACTACCAGCGCAGTCGTTGGTCCCCGTTCGGGGCGCGGCTGGCCGGTCAGCCGAACTGGGCGGCGATGTCGCGCTCGTACACGTGCACCGTGACCGGACCGATCTGTTTGGTCGCAACGGGCTTGCCATACGCCGGGTCGACCAGTGGCTGCAGCGGCTGGGCCGGGTCGATCACGAGGTAGCTGCGGCCGGGTTTGGGCGTGTACCAGCTGTCGATGTAGTGCTGGTAGAAGCGGCAGTTGCGCTCCCCACACGGCAGGATCGGATACGCCTGCGTGCCGAACCGCGTGTGCCACGTGATCGGGATGGAGTCCCAGAAGCCGGCGTAGCCGTACTTCGCGCCGTTGGCCTCGGCGAACCGCTGCACCTCGTTCGCGAGCCCCTCGGTCGGGAGCGCGCTCTCAAAGGTCGGGCTCGGCTGCTTGATCAGGTGGTACGTCGACGCCACGCAGAGGATCGTGGCCGTGACGCCCGCCAGCCAGCGCAGCTCCAGGCGGACGGCCAGCAGCGGGATCAAGACACAGAGCGCGACCCAGCCAGAGACCAGGTACCGGCCGCCGAAGACGTCGATCGCCGCCGTCGTGAACACGAACGCGAGCAGGTTGATCGCCAGGACCGAGAACCAGAAGACGAGCGCGGCCACGAAGACCCGTTCGGGGTCGTCGACGGCAGCGCCCGCGGCTGGCACGGTGTCGCTGGTCGCGGGGGCGGATTCGGTGGTGGTGGCGGCGTCGACGGTGTCGCCTACCGAAGCCGGACCGGGCGTGGTCGCGGGCCCAGCGACGACGAGCCCGAACCGCTCGGGCCACACCGCGCGCTTGAACACCCGCACGCCCGTCACGAGCACGGCGGCGGCGGCGAGCATGGCGGTGAGCGCCGCGGCCATCGCCACGGCGGCCCCAGGCCCGACCGGGGCGCCGAACGGCGAGATCGACGCCATGCGCGCGGCGACACCCGGCAGGAAGTTGAGGTGCTCCACCACGCCGCCGATGTCGACGAACTTCAGGGCCTTCTGCGTCCAGGTGATCTGGGCGTCGACGGCGAGTTTGTCGAGGAACTTGGCCCCGGCGACGCCGATGACCGAGACGAACACCGCCATCCGCAACACGGCGGTGTCGTTGCGCCAGAACCACAGGACGCCGCTGGCAGCCAGCAGCGGACCGATGCCGAGCCCGATCACGATCGGGTCGGTCGCTCCGACGGCCGTCACCAGCCCGAGCGCGAGCGCGGCACCCCAGCCGCGCAGACCGGTCAACCACTGCCGGCGGGCCACGGCCAAGGTGAGCGCGGCGCCGATCAGGGCGACGTGGAAGGCGGCGGGGCCGTGCGTGTTGAGCGACCACAGCGTCCCGCGCATCCCCACACCGCCGCAGATCACGAGCGCCGTGGCCGTCACGCCAGCCCAGCGGGAGCCAGTCGCGCG
>JAEMRF010000234.1 GCA_016463515.1 Solirubrobacteraceae bacterium
GCGCACAGTCCGGCACCGAGCCAGTCGAGTCGACGACTCGCACCTGCCCCATCGCGTCCGGGTACGGCGAGCCTGATCAGCACCAGCGTGAGGAGCACGAACGGCACGTTGATCGCAAAGATCCACCGCCACGAGGCCTGGTCGACCAGCCAACCGCCGACGAACGGCCCGATCACGCCGGACATCGCCTGCCAGGCCGTCCACGTCCCGATCGCCGCCCCGCGCTCGCCCGCCGGGAAGACGGCGACGATCACCGCGAGGGCGCTCGGGGTCAGCAGCGCCCCGAACACCCCTTGCAGGCCACGCGCCCCCACGAGCAACTCGACGCTGGGCGCGAGCGCGCACACGAGGGAGGCCACGCCGAACCCGGCGACGCCGATCGAGAACACGAGCTTCTCGCCGTAGACGTCGCCGAGCGAACCACCGACGAGGATCAGCGATCCGAGTGCCAGCAGGTAGGCGTTGGAGATCCATTGCTGCCCCGCCAGGCCGCCGCCGAGCTCGTCGCTGATCGATGGCAGCGCGACGTTGACGACGGTGGCATCGAGCCCCACGACGAACGACCCGAGGATCGCCGCGATCAGGGCAAGGCGCTTGCGATCCCTGGTCAAAACGAGGTGCCGCGTCGAGCCATGCGACCAGTCTAGGGCGGCCATTTCGCGCTGCTTTTTCAGATACCGACGGTTGCCGAAATGAGCGGCTTTCCGCCAGACACAGCCCTGTCGCGTCCGTACCTTGCTGTCCCATGCCCTCTTTTCGCACCAGGGCGGGGCTCGTGCTGTCGACCCTGCTCCTCTCCACCGTGGCCGCGTCGCCGGCGCTCGCTGCTGACCCAGATACCGCCGACCAGTGGGGACGCTGGATCGCCACGCCACGCGAGGGCACCGTCCGTTCGCTGGACTTCATCGGGCCGCTGCTGTTCGCAGGCACCGAAAGTGACGGCGTCTTCACCTCGCCAACCGCTCCCGGCCCCTGGACGCAGCAGAACGCTGGCCTCGACGGGACCACTTCCGCGGATGACGTGCGCCAGGTGAAGGTCGCTCCGAGCGGCCTCGTCTACGCGGCCACGAGTGCAGGCCTCTTCCGCTCGCCCGCGGGCCAGGGCGGCTGGACGCAGGTCGGCGGCGGTACCGGTGCCCGCAAGCTGAACATGGGCGGCATCCAGTCGATCATGTTCAACGGGCCCTCCGGCACCGACATGACGGTCGCCGTCGCAGGCGCGGCGGGAGCTGGCGTGTACTTCAGCTCCGACAACGGCGAGCACTGGGACCGCGCCTCGGGCATGAGCAATCCCGAAGCCGTCTACGCCCTGAGCTCGGGTCCGCTGCAGACGCCGATGTACGCCGCAGCCGACAACGGCGTGTACTCGTCCCTGGACTTCGGCCGCTCGTGGATCCTCACGTCCGACGGCATTCCGCCCGGCGAGACGACGCTGCGCGTCGCGGTCTCCCCGACCAACCCGGCAGACCTGTACGCCTCGACGTCCAGCAGCGTGTACCGCTCCTCGACGGCGGGCGTCACCTGGGAAGAGGCCGCAGGCAAGGACGGCCAGACGCTGCCGTCCGGCGGCAAGCGGGCGTTCCTGCTGACTCCGGATCTGAGCGGCAAGTTCGGTCCGGCTCGAGCCCTCGTCGGTACCGAGCAGGGCGTCTACGCGACGATCGACAACGGTGACCACTGGAAGCCGATGTCGGGCCGCACGTTCATCCCCGACTCCGGGACGGCCATGAAGGACCGCATCGTCTGGTCGCTCGGGCTCGGCTTCACGACCCCCGTGATCATGGCCGGCACGCAGGGCTTTGGCGTGTTCAACGCTCCCGTCCTGCCGCTCGGCGGCGGCGCGCCGACGATCACGCCGACGTCCGGGCTGAAGGCCGGAACCGAGCTGAAGGCCGCCAACCTCGACGAGACCAACAACGACCACAGCGCGCGCAAGTACCTGGGCTTCACCGGCACCAAGCCGTACTTCTTCGACTACCAGTGGCGCAAGTGCGACGCGGCGGGCAACAACTGCGCCGACATCGCTGGTGCCAAGGGCACCTCGTACGTGATCCCCACGGCCGATGCCAACACGGGTGCCCGCTACGCACTGAAAGTCACGGCGCGCAACATCGTCTCGCCGCAGCCGGTCACCGTCACCTCGCCGCTGACCACCGGCTCGGTCGCTGCGCTGGCAAGTTCATTCCCCTACGCAAAGAGCCCATTCCCGACACTGACGTTCACGAATCCGGGTCCGGCAAGCCAACCCGCGTGGGACAGCGTCCTGACGATCGGGAACGGCTCCTGGAGGACGGACGCCAACCCGTCGGTGACTCCGACGGCCTTCAAATACCGCTGGGACCGCTGCGATGGCAATGGCAACAACTGCAAGGAGATGCCGGGCGCCAAGGGCCAGACCTACACGATCACCAAAGCCGACATCGGCTCCAAGATCGCTGGCTACGTGAGCGCCACGGTCGCGGGCATCACCAGCGCGTGGTCCTTGGCGGGATCCCAGAGCAACGTCGTGCTCAATCGCTTCCCGGTCAACGACGACAAGCCCAAGGTCGTCGGTGATCTTTGGACGGGTCGCACGGTGAGTGCCTCGGCCGGCGGCTGGACGGGCCACGCCATGACCTTTACCCGCCGCTGGCTCCGGTGCAACGACGAGGGCCTGCAGTGTGCGCCGACCAACCCGGTGCAGACCGGCCAGAGCTACGCCCTCACCGCCGCCGACAAGGGGTCGCGGCTGCAGCTCGAGGTCACCGCCACGGCCGCTGACCCGAGTCAGGCACGCGTCACCAAGGTCTACTCCGACCCGTCGGCCGTGGTCACCGATCCACCACCGCCGCCGGCCGACCCGATCCTCGGCGGCCAGATTCCCGTCCCCGGTGGCAACCAGCCCGGCCCTGGCGCGCAGCCCGGTGCCCCGCAGAGCCAGCCGCTCGTGATCGCGATCAAGACGCCCAAGAAGCTCAAGGTGGGCGCGACCTTGCCGGCACCCAAGTCGGTCGCCGGGTACTCCAAGGTCAAGTACCAGTGGCTGCGCAACGGCAAGAAGATCAAGAAGGCCACCAAGCGCACGTACAAGCTCACCAAGAGCGATCGCGGCAAGCGGATCTCCTGCCGGCTCACCCTCACTCCGGCCGCCGGCGGCACGCCTGTGGTCGTCACGACGACGGCCGTGAAGATCCCCAAGAAGTAGGGCTGAACGCCGCTTCTCCCCGAGCGCGATTGCGCCATCGGGGAGAAGCGGTCTCCGCCCCACGTCCAAAACCGGCACCTTCCCCCGTTCATAGGATCAGGCCATGGACGAAGACGTCTCTGGGTGGCGCGGCCACGTCATCGTCTGCGGTCTGCACGACGTGTCGCTGCGCACGGTGGAGCAACTGCACGCGGCGGGCGTTCCTGTCGTCGTCATCGACGATCAACCCGAGCCGCGGCTCGTGGCCGTCGTCCAAGGCTGGGGCATCCCGTACATCCCCCGCACCACGGCGTTTGGCGACCGCTTCACGGCGGCTGGGCTCGCTGGAGCATCAGCCGTGATCTGTGCCGAGAGCACCGACCTGGCTACCTTGGAGACGGCCCTGCAGGTGCGCAACCTTCGCCCAGACGTACGGGCGGTGGTCCACCTCGACAACCCCGCGGTCGGCGGAGCGATCGAAGGCATTACTGGCGCGGGCAGCGTGCTCGATGTGGCCGGACTGTTTGCGCCGTCGGTGGTCGACGCGTGCCTTGGCCGGTCCGCCCATGATCTGCGGCTTGAAGGCGAGCTGTTTATCGCGGCGGAGCTGCCGGTCGAGACGGCGGGCACGCTCCGCGCGCTCTACGGCGATCTCGCCCCCATCGGCGTGGTGCAGGGCCCCGACGAAGTAGTGCACTCCTGCCCGGGTCGTGATCTGCAGGTCGCGCCGGGTGACCAAGTCACGTTGCTGGGCACACCGGAGGACTTCGAGCGAGCCCGAATCGATGGCGTCGAACTCGGCAAAGACGAACCTGCTCATCAGCGCCGACCCCTGCACCGCGCCGCGCTCGCGCTGCGATCGGCGGGCGACTACTTCGACGATGCGGTTCGGTGGACGCTGGTGGCCTGCGGCGTGATCTTCGTGATCTCGACGTTGATCCTTCGCGGGTTCTACGACGACGACGGCGACCGCATGAGCTGGATCGAGTCGTTCTACTTCACGGTCGAGACGGCCGCGACCGTCGGGTTCGGCGACTTCTCCTTTGCCGCTCAGGACCCGTGGCTGCAGATCTTTGCCATCTGGCTGATCATCGCCGGCACCATCGTCGTGAGCCTGCTCTTTGCGTTCGTGACCAACGCCCTCGTGAGCCGCCGGATCGAAGCATCGCTGGGCCGCGCGCCAGTGCGCGGCACCGAGGACCACGTGATCCTGATCGGACTGGGGTCGGTGGGGATGCGCGTCCTTGAGGGCCTGCGCGATCGCGGCTGTGAGGTCGTGGTCGTCGAGCGCGACGAGGACAACCGCTACGCCAGCCAAGCCCGGCTGCTGGGCGTACGGGTGATCGTCGGCGACGCCACCCTCGCCCGAACGCTGGAGGCCGCCAACCTGGATACCGCCCGCGCCGTGGCGGTCCTGACCTCCGACGACATGACGAACATCGAGACCGGCCTTGCGGTTCGCGAAGGGCTGGCCAAGCGGTGGCATGAGGTCCCGGTCATCCTGCGCGTGTTCGACCGCTCCCTCGGTCACCGGCTGGAGGAGACGTTCGAGTTTCGCCACGTCTGGTCCACCGCGGCAATCGCGGCGCCGTGGTTCGTGGGCGCAGCCATCGGCATGGGCGTGCTGGCCACCTTCTACGTGGGGCGCCAGCCGTTCTTGGTCGCCCGGCTCACCGTCCACGCGGGCGGTGGCCTGGACGGCGCCGAGATGCGCGACCTCTCGGCGAACGTGCGGGTCATCGCGATCAGTCGCGGCAGCGGCGACGAGGGCCTTGAGTACCCGCCACGCCGCGACACGCGGCTGGTAGCCGGCGACCGCGCCTACCTCGCCGGGCCCTACGAAGAGCTCATGCAGATCGTTCGCGCCGACCAG
>JAEMRF010000235.1 GCA_016463515.1 Solirubrobacteraceae bacterium
CGTGCAGCGCCCGCGCGCTGGGCGGCCGTGGCTGCCACGCCCACCATCAGCAGCACGGCAAACACGGTGAGCGATGCATTCGCGGCGAGCTCTTGCGTGAGCAGACCGAGGCCGATCACGGGCACGGTCAGTCCGATATAGCCGGCCAGGAACACGCCCGCCAGCGCCTCGGCGCGCTGCGCGGGCGGGGCAATCGCGGCGACCGCCCCGAGCGAACCCTTGAACATCAGCCCGGCGCCGGCGCCGCTCACCGCGCCGCCGATCAGGAAGAGCGGCAGGCTGGGAAGCCACACCGACGCGATCAGCAGCGCAGGGCCGGCGACCATCCCGACCATGCCCGAGCGCGTCACGTCGTCGGGGCTGCGGGAGCCCGACGCCACCTGGGCTCCGGCCGCCGCCGCGAAGACGACGAACGCAGCGAATCCCGCGAGCGCACGGGAGGTGTGGCCCAAGGTGCCGCTCACGAACGCCGGCGCGAGCGAGTTGAAGAGCCCCATGAGCGCGAACGCCACGAACGCGCCCATCGCCGACGCCACGAACACCCCGCGGCCCGAGTGCGGCACGGCGATCGTCTGCGGCCGGTAGGCGGGCGCCGGGCGCACCGCCTGCCGCGTTTCGGGCGTGAGCGCCACGGCCACCAGGGCGACCACGAGCGCCACCAGCATCACGGCGTAGGGCGTGACCAGCGGCCCGCTCACCCACTGCGCGAGCACGCCGCCCACGAGCGGGCCCAGGCCGATGCCGCCCAGGTTCGACGCCGTCGCCACGGTTTGGGCGCGCCGCGGCGACTCGCCCGGCCGCGCCGTGGCATGCAGCTCGGCGATCCAGGCCGTCGCCGTGGCCGTCATCGCGCCCACGCCCAGGCCATTGAGGAACCGGCCGACGAGCAGTCCCGTGAGGCTCGACCACGTGAGAAAGACAACCGCGCTCAGGATCGTCAGCAGGATCGCGGGGATCATCCACCGCCGCCGTCCATCGCGATCGGACAGGTGCCCAACCAGGAAAAGGCTGGCCACGACGCCGAGCGCGTAGACCGCAAAGATCAGGGTGACCGTGAGCGAGGAGAACCCGTCGCGCGCTTGGTAGAGCACG
Organism: Solirubrobacteraceae bacterium; assembly: GCA_016463515.1. Lineage (GTDB taxonomy): Bacteria > Actinomycetota > Thermoleophilia > Solirubrobacterales > Solirubrobacteraceae > JAGIBJ01. Next base: position 1,093 of record JAEMRF010000235.1, read on the forward strand.
TAGAGCGGGGTCGGAATCGCCGAGAACGCCATCACGACGACGAACGCGTAGGCGACCGCCCAGAACCCGGCCCGGTGGCGGGTGGCGTGGTCGGTCGCGGAGGTCATGGTGCACAGCGTCCCGCGCTGAGCCATCACTCGCAACGCAAATGGGTGCTGGCAGCCATCACGTTTGGAGATAGCCTCCCAGGCGTGAACCTCCGCCACCTCGAGACGTTCGTTGCCGTCGCCGACACGGCCAGCTTCTCGCGCGCTGCCGACCGGCTCCACGTGGTGCAGTCGGCCGTCTCCGCAGGGATCCGCACGCTCGAGCAGGACCTCGGGACCGAGCTGTTTCGGCGCACGGCCCGCGGGGCGGTGCTCACCGATGCGGGCACGGCGCTGCTGCCCGAAGCACGCGCCACCCTCGCGGCGGCCGCCGCCGCCCGGGATGCGGTCGACGAGGTCCGCGGGGGCCTGCGCGGCACGGTGCACCTGGGAATCATGCAAACCATGCGGGCCCCGGCCCCGAATCCGGCCGCGCTGCTGGCCACCTTCGCCCACACGCATCCCCTGGTCGACGTGCAGGTGCGCCACGGCGGCGGGTCGCTGCAGATGGCCGAGCAGGTGCGCGACGGGCGCCTGGACCTCGCCTTCATCTCTGCCCAGGACAGCCAGGCCGGGCTCCAGCTCACGGCGCTGTCGACGCAGCCGGTCGACCTGGTCTGCGGCACCGCGCACCGGCTGGCCGGGCGTGCCTCGGTCACGCTCGCCGAGCTGGCCGAGGAGCCCTTCGTCGACCTCCCGCTGCTGTGGGGCACGCGCACGGTCAACGACGCGGCCTTCGCAGCGGCGGGCCTCACGCGCCGGGTGGCCTACGAGATCAACGAGACCTCGATGCTTGCTGAGTTCATTCGCGCTGGGCTGGCGGTGGGCCTGCTGCCCAAGTCGCTGGTGGTCGACACCAGTGGCTTGGCGTTCGTGCCGCTGCGCCGGAGCACGCTCGCCTTCCAGGTCTCGATCGCGGCGCCGGGCGCCCGCCGGCTCAGTGCCAGCGCGCGTGCCCTGCACGACCACATCCTGGCCACAGCCCTAGGCTGAGCGTGATGGCTGTGGCGTCTGCTCCTGCGCCGGCTGCCCAGCCGGCCGATCCCACGCGCTGGTGGACCCTCTTTGCGGTCTGCCTCGCGACCCTGATGCTGCTGCTCGACGTGACGGTGGTCAACGTCGCGCTGCCCTCGATCGGCGCCGACCTGGACTCGAGCTTCTCGGATCTGCAGTGGGTCGTCGACGCCTACGCGCTGGGTCTCGCCGCGCTGCTGCTCACGTGGGGCGGGATTGCCGACCAGGTCGGCCGCAAGCGGGTCTTCGTCGGCGGACTGATCGGATTCACGATTGCGTCGGTGCTGTGCGCAGCGTCGATGTCGCCGCTGATGCTCAACCTCGCCCGCGGCCTGCAGGGGTTCGCCGGGGCCGCGATGTTCGCCACGGCGCTGGCCCTGCTCGCCTCGACCTTCCACGGCCAGGAGCGCGGCACGGCGATCGGCCTGTGGGGCGCGACGACCGGCGGCGCCGTTGCCATCGGCCCGGTCGTCGGCGGAATCCTGATCGAAATCTCTTCGTGGCACTGGATCTTCCTGGTGAACGTGCCGATCGGGATCATCGCGCTGGCGATCACCCTGAAGACCGTCCGCGAGGCCAAGAACCCAGCGGGCCGCGGCATCGACGTGCCCGGCGCTCTGACTTTCTCGCTCGGGCTCTTCGTCGGCATCTTCGCGATCGTGCGCGGCAACGCCGAAGGCTGGGGCAGTCCGCTCATCGTGGGCGCGTTCGTGGCCACCGCCGTGCTGCTGATCGCGTTCTTCATGGTGCAGCGGCGCAGTCCCAAGGCGATGTTCGACCTCACGCTGTTTCGCAACCGGTCGTTCGTCGGCGCCTGCCTGGCAGCGTTTGCGATGTCGGCCGGGATGTTCTCGCTCTTCCTCTACATCACGCTCTGGCTGCAGAACGGTCTTGGGCTGACGGCGCTGGAAGCTGGCCTGCGGGTGTTGCCGCTCACCCTGCTGTCGTTTGTGATCGCGCCGTTCTCAGGGCGACTGTCGGCGCGGGTGTCGCCGGGGCTGCTGATCGGCGTCGGGCTGACGGCCGTCGGCGTCGGCGTACTGATGCTGCGGGCCGTCGACGGGCAGTCGGACTGGACCGCGATGCTGCCCGGGTTCATCCTGATCGGCATCGGCATCGGCGTCACGAATCCGCCGCTGGCGACGACCGCTGTTGGGGTCGTCGACGTGCGCCGCGCCGGCATGGCCTCGGGCATCAACAACACCTTCCGGCAGGTCGGGACGGCCGTCGGCACCGCGGCCTTCGGCGCAGCGATGGCGGCGCTCGTGGAGCACAACGTGCGCAGCGCCGCGACCGAGATCGCGCGCTCCAGCGGCCAGCCGGTCGGCCCGCTGCCCGACGGCGAAGCCCTCACGCAAGGTGCTCCAGCGCTGGTGCAGGCACTGCCCGGCGGCCAGCAGACCTTCCTCGATGCCTACACCGCCTCGCTCGACGTGATCTTCCTCGTGGCCGGGATTCTCGCGCTCGTCTCTGCGGCGACCTGCGCGCTGCTGATCCGCAAGGCCGACCTCGACGCCGCCGCGGCCATCACCGACGCGCAGCTGGCCGAGACGGCCGCCGCCGCTCCGGCCTAGCCGAGCGCGGCCCCCGAGCCCCTCGCCCCGCGGATCGAAACTGAGCGTCCTTTACTGGTTGCCATAGCGACCACTGAAGGACGCTCAGTTCCATTCGGGATCGTCCGCTTCGGTCCCGGACGCCTACACGCGGCGGATCAGCGTGGCGGTGCCCAGGCCGCCGGCGGTGCACATCGTGACGAGCCCCAGCTCGGTGCCCGAGCGCTCCAGCTCGTGCACGAGCGTGGTGATCAGCCGCGCGCCGGACGAGCCCAAGGGGTGGCCGAGCGCGAGGGCGCCGCCGTTCACGTTGACCTTGCTCCAGTCGGGCTGCAGCTCCTTGCCCCAGGCCAAGACGACCGACGCAAACGCCTCGTTGATCTCCACGCGGTCCACGTCGTCGATCGTGAGGCCGTTGCGCTCGAGGATCTTCTGGGTCGCCGGGATCGGGCCGGTCAGCATGATCACGGGGTCCACGCCGGTGACCACGTGGTCGACGATCTCCGCGCGGATCGGGAGCCCGAGCCGCTCGGCCGTCTCCCGCGAGGCCAGCAGCACGGCGGCGGCGCCATCGGAGATCTGCGACGAGGTGCCCGCGGTGATCACGCCGTCCTCCTTGAACGCCGGCTTCAGCTTGCCGAGCACCTCCAGCGTGGTGCCGGGGCGGATGCCCTGGTCGGCGTCGATCACGGTGCCATCGGGCTTCTCGTAGGGCGCGATCTCACGCTCGAACCGTCCCTCGGCCACGGCCTGCGCGGCGTTCGCATGCGACCGCACGCCCAGCTCGTCGAGCTCCGTACGCGTGAGCTCCCACCGTGAGGCGATGAGCTCGGCGCTGATGCCCTGCGATGTGAGCGCGTAGCGATCGAGCAGCTCGGGGGTCCACGGGTAGCCCCGCTCGGGGTCGCCGACGCCCACGCCCATCGGGATGCGGCCCATGTGTTCCACGCCCGCGGCCAGGACGAGCTCATGCGTGCCGGCCGCGATCTGGGCGGCCCCGAGGTGGACGGCCTGCTGCGAGGAACCGCACTGCAGGTCGATCGTGGTCGCCGGGACCTCGACCGGGAAGCCGGCCTGCAGCCACGCGCTGCGCGCCACGTTGTTGGACTGCTCGCCGATCTGGGTGACGACGCCGCCGATCACTTCGCCCACGTCGGCGGGGTCGACGCCAGCACGTGAGAGCACCTCGCCGTACACGTGGGCGAGGAGGTTCGCCGGGTGGACGTCGCTGAACGCGCCGACCTCGCGCTTGCCGCGGCCGATCGCGGTGCGGGTGGCGCCGACGATGA
>JAEMRF010000236.1 GCA_016463515.1 Solirubrobacteraceae bacterium
GGGCAACTGAAGGGCAAGAAGCGCCTGGCGGCGTTCCGGCTGCGTCTCGCCTTCCGGGACGGGACCGTGCAGGAGCGCACCGTGTCGGTCCGCCTGCCCTGAGCGCCGCGCCCCGCTGGCGTCTCTGGACCCCGCCAACCTGTCGGTAACTGGCGCGTAGACGCTCCGCGGTCACAACTTCTGAGTCCAGCTGCAAGACTCTCGCAACTTGTGGCGCCCCGACGGGTTGCAAGTGCTGGAGGCGAAACTCCGGTGTACGCACCGGTATTGCCTCTTCGCCACCTCTCAAATCGGACGAGTCTCTGGACGTTCGTACGAGAAAGGCAGGTGGCCAGCACTTGGACGTCCAATGGTCCGTCCAAGGCTGTGATACTTGTCACAGACCATCCCTGCATAGGACTCTTGATGAAGCACCTGTCTCTCCGGCGTGCCCGCACCGCACGCTCTCTCTTCGCGGTTGCCGCGCTTTCCCTGGCCGTGCCGGCCGGGGCGAGCGCTGATATCGCGATCACCTCGTTCAAGGCAGGACCGGTTCCGACGTACAACCACGTCTCCGGTCTCGGGCTGACGTCCGGCGCGCCGTTCGGCAACTCGTTCGACTCGACCTGCGCGTACGGCGTTCCCGGCGTGCCGAGCGCGACCGAGGGTGCGATCGACGCTACCGGCCCGGACGCACCGCTCAACCTCGCCACGCAGGCAGGCGCCAACAGCGACTACTGCGTCGCCTTCCGCCTTGGCCGCGAAGACGCGGCCGTTGGCCAGGACCTCAACACCACGCTGGTCGAGCTTCCCGTCGGCACGCTCGCAGAGATCGACAACGCTGCGAAGTGCACGGTCGAAGAGTTCGCTCGCGAAAGCACTGCGCTGACCAACTGCCCAACCGCCTCGCAGGTCGGCACCGCGACCGCCAAGCTCCAGGTCGCCACCGGCGCCCTGACGCGCGTGACGCAGGACACCCCCGGCCGCATCTTTGCGCTGTCGACGCCGGCCGACAAGGCGGCGCTGCTCGGCGTAGCGCTCGTGGGGTCCAGCCCCGCCGGCACCGCGGAGACGAAGTTCCTCATCACGGTGTCGCAGCAGGGCAGCCCGACGGTCGGTCTGCTCAACCAGACCGACTCGCTGAACCGCGTGCTCGCGCAGTCGGCCAACGCGCCGATCGCCATCTGGGCCAACGCGCTGCGCTTCTGGGGCAAGGCCTCTGAGCACTCGCATGTCGGCAACAGGGGCGGCGCTCCGACCACGCCAGCGGCGAACTTCTTCCGCCTCGGCACGACCTGCCAGACGCCGCAGGTCACCAAGCTCACGGTCAACCCCTACACGGGCACCAACCCGGTGACGGGCGCGCCCTACACCGGCACGACCAACCCCACGAACTCGGCCAGCACGCCCTACAACCTCACCGGTTGCGAGAAGCTGCCGTTCAACCCGACCTTCGCTGCCTCGATCAGCGGCGAGACGGAGCCGGGCGGTCACCCGGCGCTCAGCATCAAGATCACCTCGCCTGAAGGCGACCAGGATCTCGGTGCCACCAAGATCACGCTGCCGCAGGGCATCGCCACCGACCTGACCCGCATCCAGAACGCCTGCCCGCAGGCCACGTTCGAGGCCGACAACTGCACCGACGTGACGAACATCGGCACCGTCAAGGCCACGCTGTCGGGCATCAACCCCGACGTCGTGACCGGCATCGTCCACATGGTCAAGGTCGAAGGTCAGACCCTTCCGGCACTCGGGTTCGACTTCAACGGTCGTCTGCCGCTGCGCATCGCGGGCGTGTCGACGATCGACGCGTCGAGCCGGATCGTGAACACGTTCGTGAACCTGCCGTCGATCCCGCAGCGCTCGCTGAGCGTCGATCTCGTCGGTGGCGCCAAGGGCATCCTTCAGCTGCCGAACACCACGCGCTGCACGGCCTCGGCCTACGACGCGGTCCTCACCAGCCAGAACGGCGTGGCGAAGTCCTTCTCCATCCCGAAGCTCTGCGGTGAGCAGTTCACGGCCCGCCTGCAGAACGCCGACACCCGGCGTCCGGCACTGTTCTTCGGCGGCGCTGCCCCGACCGGCAAGCGCGTGCAGTCGATCCGGCTGAGCTTCCCGCCCGGCCTGACCGTCAACCGCAACCGCACCCGTTCCGGGATCACCGTGAAGAACCTGTCGTCGGGCGTCGAGGGCGAGACCTCACGCGCTCGCCTGTCGAGCAAGACGCTGCGCTTCACCCTTCCCAAGGGCGGCAGCAACGGCCTGACGATCATCACCCGCACCCGCACGCTCGGCGCCTCGGCGAGGTTCGCCGATCGTGAGACCGCGACCACCCTCGACGCTCGCGTCGTCTACACCGATGGCTCCAAGGCCACGGTCAAGGTGCCGATCGTCCGCCAGACGTCCTAGCGCACGCGTACGACCCGCGCGCTTGATCCAAGCGCTCTTGAGGGCCGATCCCGCCACACGGCGGGGTCGGCCCTCGGTCGTTGGCGCTCGTGACCGGCCGCGCCCACGAGCGCTGGCGCGCCTGGGTCTGGGCGGCGCCCGTCCGGCGGTCGACTCCGGGCAACCCGATGGTCTGGGTAGATTCCGGTGCGACCTGCCCTGACCGGGGGCCGTAACGGCGCTATGCCGCAACTCTCGCGGCTCTTAACGTGTTCTCAGTCACGGAGGCAGAGAGCTTTCTTGCTGGGAGAACGCATGTCGAATTTGTTGGTAGTTCGCCGGACGGCATCGGCCCCTGTTGTCGCGCTGGTCGTGGCCGCGTTTGCCCTGCTCGCCGGGTTTGCGGGAGCCACCCCTGCCGGCGCGGCGCCAGCGAAGGTGACCAAGGTCTTCGGTGGTCCGATCACGACGGGCGGCGCCTGCACGCCCGACGCCTCGGCCACGAAGACCGACGCGTCCTCCTACACCGACTTCTGCGTCGCCTTCCGCGCCGAGAACAACGAAGGACCCCGCGGCGTTGACCTCAAGAGCCAGGTCATCGATACCCCGCGCGGCTTTGCCGGCATCGCCGACGGCTACCCCCAGTGCTCCAATGCCGCCTTCAACCAAGGCTCCTCGGCCAACGCGAACTGCCCGGCGGGCACCCAGATGGGCAACGTGCAGGCCGGCATTCGCGTCGACGTGACCGACGACCCGTTCCTCACCGGTTCGCTCCAGTTGCTCGGTCTCGCCGACGGAAACGGCGTTGCCTCGCTCACGCCGGGTGGTGCGGTCTACAACCTCGAGCACTCCGACAACGAGGTCGCCCGCCTCGGCATCGACCTGCGTCCCGAGCTCGCCGGCGACCAGCCGAACGTGAAGCTGATCGTGCGCGTCACGCTGCGTCCGAGCCCCGACGTGGGCCTGCGTTCCCTGATCGACGGTCTCCCCACGCTGGCAAACACCTCGGTCCTTGGTGCCCCGAACCCCAACCGGCCGCTCGCCGTCGACACCTTCGCCCTCACCTTCTTCGGCCCCCAGCGGGCGCCGATGGCGCGTTCGTTCGGCTTCCTGGGATCGGACTGCTCCAACACGCAAGCGACGTCGATCGACGCCACCGCCTACGACGGCAGCACGAGCCGCGGTGACTCCGCCACCTACAAGCTCACCGGCTGTGACAACCCCGCGATCCAGTTCAAGCCAGCCGTCACCGTCTCCACGTCAGACACTCGCCCGGATGTGACGGCGGAGACCACCGTCAGCGTGCGCTTTGGTGAGTCCACGAATCCTGCCTACATCGCAGCAGGCGTGAAGAAGACCGTCGTCACCCTGCCCAGCGGCCTGAGCTTCTCGGGCCAGATCGCCAGCGGCGCAAGTGGCTTGCCGCTCTGCACGCTCGAGCAATTCGGGCAGTTCCGCGCCGAACGCAGCACGTGCCCCGATGCCACCGCCGTGGGCACCGTCTCGTTCCAGAGCCCCACGCAGGCCAAGCGCCTGACCGGCAAGGTCTTCCTCGGCTCACAGCCCGAGCCGGGAGCCCTCCCGGACATCTACATCGAAGCTGAGCTCGGCCCGGCCAGCGACGCGCCGCGCATCAAGCTTCGCGGCGCGCTCACGATCGACGACCAGAACCGCATCGTCACCACGCTCGACAACCTCCCTGAGGTGCCGGTCACGGAGTTCCTACTCACGTTCCGCGGCGGTGACCACGCCGCGATCGTCACGCCTCCGACCTGCGGCGACTTCACCGGTGGACTGGCCGCCTTCTCCTACGCGGCTCCCGGCGCGTCGTCCGACGTGCCGGCCCCCTATTCGGTGACGACGGACTGCGACGCCGTGACGGGCTTTGCTCCGTCGGTCGTCTTTGACCTCGAGAACAAGACCGCTGGCGCCTCTGGTCCATTCACCACCACGATTGCCCGTCCGGACCGCAGCCAGCGGATCCGCACCACGCAGATCGAGCTGCCGCCAGGGTTGCTGGCGAACCTCAAGGGCGTGCCGGAGTGCACGCAAGACGCGGCAGCAGCTGGTGCGTGCCCGGCCGAGACCAAGATCGGTTCGGTCAGCAGCCTGGCGGGTGTCGGCCCGGCGCCGTATCGCGCCGATGGCACGGTCTACCTCACCCAGCGCAGCCCTGGGGCGGTGGCAGGGATCGCGCTGTCGGTTCCCGTGGTCTTCGGCGAGGTCAACCTCGGCACGCTCAACGTGCTGGGTCGGATCGAGATCCGCCCTGGCGACCTGGGCCTTCGGCTCATCGCCGACGTGCCCGAGCGCTTCAAGGGCGTGCCGCTGAACATCCGCAGCATCGCCGTGCGCCTGGACCGCCAGGGGTTCCCCCTGAACCCGACGAACTGCGGCGTGCTGGGATCGATCTCGACGGTCGCAAGCTTCTCCGGCCTCGTGGCAGAGGCTCCGGCCACCATCCAGGTGAGCGGTTGTGAGGCACTGAAGTTCGAGCCACGGATCGACGTGGCCGTCACCGGCGCGACCGGCCAGGCTGGGCGGCCAAACGTGTCGGTCCGGGTGCAGAACGCGCCCGGCGCCGGCGCCCTGCGGCAGACGTTCGTCACCCTTCCCAAGGGCATCGGCGTGGATCTCAAGCAGATCCCGCGCGGCTGCCCGGT
>JAEMRF010000237.1 GCA_016463515.1 Solirubrobacteraceae bacterium
GGGGGCCCACCCGACCGCGTTCGACCACTCACTCTTCGCTCGTTGCTGGAACTCGGTGGCGGTCTCCACGCGCGCTATGCGATGCTCGCGGCAGAGGATCCTTCCTCCTCTCCACCAACGCCAGGAGCGCACCCGCCGCAATGAAGATCGCGATCGCCTTCGACCACGCCGGTCAGCCGCTCCTGGACGCCATCACGGCGACGGTCACCGAGCAGGGCCACGAACCCGTCGTGCTCGGCTGGAGCACCGACTACCCAGACATCGCGCTGGCCGTCGGCAAGGCCGTGGCAGAGGGCGACGCCGACCGCGGCATCCTGATCTGTGGATCAGGCGCTGGTGTGGCAATCGCGGCCACCAAGCTCGATGGCGTCCGCGCCGCCTGCGCCCACGACCACTACACGGCCGCGCAGTGCGTCACCCACGACGACACCAACGTGCTGTGCCTCGGCGGTCGCGTCATCGGCGCCAATGTGGCCACCGATGTGACCGAAGCCTTCCTGAACGCCGAGTTTTCCGGGGAGGAGCGCCACCAGCGCCGCCTCGACAAGGTCGGCCAGATCGAAACCGACGGACTCGGCGCCCAGCTCGGCGAGCTGCAGCCCGTCGCATGACCCGTATTCCGCTCAAGCGCATGGAGGTCTCCTCATGAGCCCCACTCCGAACCCCACGCTGCAAGCCCTCTCAAGCGACGGCGTCGCCGTCTGGCTCGACGCGCTGCGCCGCTCCTGGATCGCCGACGGCACGCTCGCTGCCTGGCGTGACGAGTACGTGCTGCACGGCGTCACCACGAACCCCGCCATCTTCGGCGACGCCTTCAAGACCGACGAGTACGACGAGCAGATCGAGTCGCTTGCGCAGGACGGCCTCGACGCCCGCTCGATCTACCAGGCGATCGCCACCCAAGACGTGCGCGACGCCTGCGACGTCTTCCGGCCCGTGTTCGACGCCACCGGCGGCGCCGACGGCTTCGTGTCGCTCGAGGTCGACCCCGACCTGGCCCGCGACGCCGACAAGACGATCGCGCAGGCCATCGAGTACCACGGCCGCGTCGACCGCCCGAACCTGATGATCAAGATTCCCGGCACGCCTGAGGGCCTTCCGGCGATCGAAGAGGTCCTCTACCGCGGGATCAACGTCAACGTGACGCTGCTCTTCAGCGTCGAGGCCTACGCCGCGGTGCTGGAGGCCTGGCTCAAGGCGCTGGAGCGCCGGCACGCCGAAGGACTCGACCTCGGCGTCGATTCGGTCGCGTCGTTCTTCGTGTCTCGCGTGGACCTTGAAGTCGACAAGCGCCTGGCCGGCAACCCGCAGGAGGAGGCGCTGCGCGGGACGGCCGCCGTCGCCAATGCACGCGCCGCCTACGCCAAGTACCTGGAGATTCGCCAAGGCGAGCGCTTCGCCAAGCTCAGCGCCGCTGGCGCGCGCCCGCAGCGCCCCCTTTGGGCCTCCACCGGCGTGAAGGATCCGTCCTACTCCCCCACCAAGTACGTCGACACGCTCGTAGCGGCCGAGTCCGTCAACACGATGCCACTGGCGACGATCCAGGCAACCGCCGCAAGCGGCGCCGAGATCGTGGCGGGCACCGCAGCCATCGACCCCACCGGCGATCTTGCCGCCCTCGCCGAGGCGGGCATCGACCTGAGCGACGTGACCGACGTCTTGCTCGGCGAAGGCATCGCGAAGTTCGAGGTCCCCATGAACGAGCTGCTGGAGACCGTCGAGTCCAAGCGCGCAGCTGCCGTGGCGGCCAAGGCATGAGCCCCGCGCCGGCAGCACTGTCGATCCAGGTTCCGGCGTCGCTGGACGCCGCGATCGAGGCTGCCGGCGCCGCTGCGCTGGAGCAGCGCGTGGTCGAGCGGATCTGGGCGGGCGACGACACCGTCTTTGGTCCGGCAGGCCAGCCGGAGGTCGCCGACCGTCTGGGCTGGCTGCACGTCGGCGAGCGCACCGGCGCGTTGCTGCCGCAGCTCGAGGCACTGGCAGCCGGCGCTCGGGAGCGCGGCGACCGCGTTGCGCTCGTGCTCGGCATGGGCGGATCCAGCCTTGCCCCGGAGGTGCTGCGACGCGCATTTGACGCCGTCGACGGCGCACCGGAATTGCGCGTCCTGGACTCGACCGTGCCCGCAGCGATCCTGGAGGCCGTCACCGGCCTTGACCCCGAGCACACGCTCGTGATCGCCGCGTCGAAGTCCGGGGGCACCATCGAGACCCGCAGCCAGCTCGAGCTGATGTGGGAGCAGCTCGACCACCGCGCCGATGCGTTCGCGGTGATCACCGATCCTGGGTCGGCGCTTGAAGCCCTGGCCCGCGAACGCAACTTCCGCGACGTGATCCTGGGCGACCCGGAGGTCGGCGGCCGCTTCAGCGCGCTGACCGCGTTCGGGATGACGGCTGCCGCGGCCGCAGGCTTCGACGCCGCTGGGCTGCTCGCCGCCGGCGTGGCCTCGGCCGACGCCAGCCACGACGCCGAGGCCGCCGGCAACGACGCGCTGGCCCTCGGGATCCTGTGGGCCGAGGCCGCGACGGCCGGGCGCAACAAGCTGACGATCCTCGCGGACCCCTCGCTCGGTGGCGTCGAGCTCTGGCTCGAGCAGCTCGTGGCCGAGTCCACCGGCAAGCACGGCAAGGGCGTGCTGCCCGTCGCCGGTGAGCCCGCTGGCCCCGGAGCACGCTTTGAGGATGACCGCATCGTGCTGCGCCTGCGCGATACGCAGTCGCCGTCGGCCGCACTGGATGCCCTCTCGGCACAGCTCGGTGAGGCCGGCGCTCCCGTCGCGACCCTCGACGTCGACGGCCCACTTGGCTTGGGGTCGATCTTCTTCATCAGCGAGTTCGCGACGGCCGTCTGCGGGTGGCGGCTGGGCATGAACCCGTTCGATCAGCCCAACGTGCAGGCCGCCAAGACGGCCACGAGCGCAGTGCTGGAGGCCAATGCGGGCGGCGAGATCTCGCTGCCGGGCGCTTCCGTGAAAGCAGCGATGACCGAGCTGCTGGACGGCCTTGCGGCCCCGGGCTACGTGGCGATCCTTGGCTACGTGGCACCGAGCCCCTCGGTCGACCAGGCCGCGGTGCGGCTGCAGGGCGCGATCCGTGACGCCTCGGGTGCGGCCACCACGTTCGGCTACGGCCCGCGCTACCTGCACTCCACCGGCCAGCTCCACAAGGGCGGACCGACCGACGGACGGTTCCTGCTGGTCGTCGACGACTCCGCTCCGGACGTCGGCATCCCCGGCCAGGACTACGGCTTCCGCACGCTCGCGCATGCGCAAGCCCTCGGCGACCTGAAGACGCTCCAAGAGCACGGCCGCACGGCCGTCCTGGTGACGAGCGGCGGCTCGCCCGCCGAGACGCTGCACGAGCTGGCCGACCGCGCAGGGCGCGCCTCGTAGAGGGCGGCGGGCAAGCGGGTGCGGCTCGCGCCGCACCTTGCGCGCCCGCGCCAGCCGCGCGGACCGGGGCTGACCGCCAGCGTCGTCCTAGCTTGGCGACACCGAGGGCTAGCGTCGTCCCGACGCTCGATTCCGCCTGGCGCCGACCGCTCTAGGGGCCAGACGCAGCGTCACCTGCCGTGCTGCACGCCCACGCCCTCTTCTCCGCGCCTGCGCGCCCCCGCGCCCTTCCCGAGCGCCCCACCGAGGAGACCGCGTCGTTGCCCGGCGCGGTCGCATCCGACGTGCTGGACCTGGTGGGCGACAGCCCCGTGCTGCGGTTGCGCGGCCTTCCCACGAGTGCCGGCACGGTCGTCGCGAAACTCGAAGGGCTCAATCCCGGCGGCAGCATGAAGGACCGCACTGCTGCGGCCATGTTGCGCAGTGCACTGCGCAGCGGCGAGCTTGCCCCCGGCGGCCACGTGGTGGAGTCGACCTCGGGCAACTTCGGCGTAGGCCTGGCGCAGGCCGCTGCCGTGCTGGGCCTTCAGCTCACGTGCGTGGTGGATCCCCGCTGCCCGCGCACCAGCATCCAAGCGATGCGCGCCATGGGCGCGACGGTCGAGCTGGTCACTGAGCCCGATCCCGTCACCGGCGACCTGCTCGCCGCCCGGCTGAACGCCGTGCAGCGCCTGCTCGACGCCGACCCTGGCGCATATTGGCCAAACCAATACGCCAACCCCGAGAACCCTGCCGCGCACGCCGCGGGCACGATGGCCGAACTCGACGATCTGTTCGGCGGTCAGCTGCGCGCCGTCTACGTCGCCACGAGCACCACAGGCACGTTGCGCGGCTGCGCTGATCTCATCGCGGCCCGCGGCCGACGCACCCAGGTGATCGCCGTCGACGCGCTCGGGAGCGTGCTCTTCGGCGGCACGCGCGCGACCAGGCTGCTGCCGGGCTACGGTGCCGGTGTGGTGCCCAAGCTGGCAGAAGGCGCGGCGCCCGATGGCGTCGTGCGGGTTGCCGACTGCGACGCCGTGGCCTGGTGCCGCCACATCGCGCGCACCGACGGCCTGCTGATGGGCGCCTCGGGCGGTGCGGTGGTCGCCGCAGCAGCGCAAGCGCAACGCGACGACGACGGACCGGTCGCCGTGATCCTGGCCGACCGCGGCGCTGCCTACCTCGACACCGTCTACGACGACGACTGGGTGCACGAGCACCTCGGAGCGATCCCGCATGTCGCCGGCGAACTGGTGGCGCAGTCATGAGCGTTCGTGTCGCGATCGTCGGAGGCGGGCCCAAGGCACTGCATGCGCTCGAGCGCTTGGTCGCGCACCTTCCACGCCACGCCAACGCGCAGGTCGACGTGTTCGAACCGTCCACCCCGGGCGCGGGCCCTGCTTACGCCCCGGACGTCCACCCCGCGCTCCTCATGAACCTGCGCTCAGAGCTCGTTGACGCTTGGCCGCGAAGTGGTCCGCAGTCCGTGCCGACGGGCCCCTCGCACCCGACGTTTGCGGCCTGGAGCACGACCCAGGGCGCAAACGTGGAGCCGCAGGACGCAGCGCCAGCGGAATACGCGTCGCGCGCCACCGTCGGCGCGTACCTGAGCGACGCGCTGCAGCGCGTGGTTCGCGACGCCGCC
>JAEMRF010000026.1:0-3861 GCA_016463515.1 Solirubrobacteraceae bacterium
ACGCCGGGGCGGGTGCGGTCCAGGGTGCCCATGGCGACTTTGAAGCCGCCGTTCTCTTCGCCGAGGAGGTACTTGGCGTCGACTTCGGTGTCGTTGAAGGTGACGGTGCCGGTGTTCGACGCCCGCTGGCCCATCTTGTCTTCCTTCTTGTCGATCGTGATCGAGTCGTCCTTCTTGACGAGGAAGGCCGACACGCCGCGATGACCAGCGTCGGGATCGGTCTTGGCGAAGACCGTGAAGTACTCCGAGTAGCCGGCGTTGGTGATGAAGCACTTGGAGCCGTTGATGACGTACTTGTCGCCGACTTTCTTGGCACTGGTGCGCATGCTGGCCACGTCGGACCCGGCGCCGGGCTCGGTCAGACCAAACGACGCCAGCACGAATTCGGCGGTGAGGTGCTCGAAGAGTTCTTTCTGGACCTCTTCGGAACCGGCGATCTGGACCGGGATGGTCGCCAGGCCGTTGCAGTTGATCGAGGTCGCGATGCCCGAGCAGCCCCAGGCGAGCTCCTCCTCCAGGATGGTGCCGGTCAGGAAGTCGATCGCCAATCCGCCGAAGCGCTCCGGCACATGGGTGTTCATCAGGCCGATCTCCCAGGCCTTCTTCATCACGCCCAGCGGCATCTCGCCGGACTCATCGCATTCCCAGGCGACGGGACGGATCTCCTTCTCGGCGAACTCGCGGGCCTGCGCCCGAATCGCAGCCTGGTCGTCGGTCAGGGTGAAGTCGATCATCCGGTGGTGCTCCTGAGGCGTGATGGCCGCGGGGACCTCCGCGGCGCGTCGAGGTTGGGACGCGCGAGCTGCGAACCCTCTTGCGTGACCGCGCGCACATGCGGCCACGGCCCGCAGCATAGGCCAGGCAGGAGGCGGGGCGGCTCGGTGCTGGCGACTCGGCGAGGCCACCAGCGCGATACTGCGGTGATGGAGCCGTTTGGGGTGGTGGTGATCGGAGTGCTCGTGGTGAGCGTGATCGCCGCGCTCGTGATCGCGCGCAACCCCCCGTCCTGGGACGACATCGGCGGTCAGAGCTCGATTGGTCCGACGGACGCCGAGGCCGAGCCGCCCTCTCGCCACGACGACGAAGCCGACTTGCGCGCGCTCGTGGCCGAAAAGCGTGCGCGGCGCCTGGCAGCCGGCGGCAATGCCGTCGCCAGCGACGCCTTCGCAGCCGGCGCCGGGGCCAAGGACCTTCCGCCTGCCAACCACCCGCACCGCGTGGCCTGGGGCCATATGGAGTCAGAAGTGGTGGAGGAGGCGCGCGCACTCGTGGCGCGGCGCCGTGCACGCCTGGAACGCGGCGGTAAGCCGGTTCCAGACGAGCATGAGGAGCTCACCCGGCTCCTCGGACCGCCGCACGTGTAGGCCACGTGCGGCGGACGGCAGCAACGCCGAACTACTTGGGCAGCTGCGCCTGGCAGGCGTTGAGCTTGGCCGCGTCGCCGCCAGCCTCGTTCACGCACCGCACGTAGGCCTCAGAGACCGCGCTCGTGGCACCTGGAGGAGCAACCGACGAGGCGCCGCCGAGGCCACCCGCACCAGACACGGCGCCGAACAGGCCGCCGAGCTTGGGCATGAGGTCGGTGATCGGCTTGGTGTCGGACGGAGCCTTGATGTCTTGCTCTTCGTTGACGTCGGTCAGCGTGAGCTGGACCTTGCCCTCGATCTTGTCGCTTTCCTTGGTGCCGTTGATCGCGAGATCGACGGTCACCTGGCGCAGGATGTTGTCGTCCTTGCCGGTCCAGATCGCCACGTCGAGCTTCTCGATCTGCTTGGAGACCTTGTCGAGCTCAGCTGCTGAGACCTCGGGGACCTGCTGCTTGTTGCCGCCAGGAGTGAGCGCCTGCGCCTTCTTCGCGGCTTCCAGGATGTCCGGGACGATCGCCTTGATGTCGACCTGGCCGGTGATCTTGTAGGTGTCGACGCCGCCGATCTTGTCCTCACCGTCGACCTTGGGATCCTTGAGCCACGTGTCGGGCGATAGGCCGAACTGTCCGAGCAGCTCCTTGGACTCGGTGCTCGAGCCGCTGTTGCTCTGCTCGATCGACTGCTTCAGCGATGCCATGGCGCGCTTGGAGAGCTCCTCGCCCACGTCGTAGCTCTCGCCGTCGTAGTTGACGTAGAAGCGGTCGTCGGTGAAGACGCCCCCGGCCTGGAAGTCGATCTTCTGGCCGCCCTTCTGCTCACCGTCGACGTCGACCTCGGCCGAGAACTCGGGGATCTCGCCGTCTTCGGCGTCGTTGAGCTTGATGATCGCCGACGCCTCACCCGAGCCAGCCGGGTTGCCGGAGAGCTGCCCTGAGATCTTGAGCTCGATCGTGCCGCTCTTGATCTTGGCGTTCGCGCCCGGCTTGAACGTGCTGACGAGCAGCGTGTTCGGGTCGGAGCTGCCGCTGCCGCCAGCGTTGCTCGACGAGTTATCGTCGCCGCAACCTGAAATTCCGACCGCGCCGGCGGTTACCGCGGTCAGCGCGAGTGCGCGAAACGTCATGGGAAGAATGCTCCTGAGGAAGGTTGTGGGCGAGGCGCGTCCGGCACCAGGCCAACAGGCCGCTCGACGCTATCACTCGGTTCGCCGCATCGAACCCGGTCCGGCGGGCATTTGCGCCCGCATCGCACTGCCGTTCACATGGCCCGGGTGCGGGCGCGCCAAACCCCCGGCAGGGACCGCAACGCGCGCGCCGAACCAGGGTTTGAGCCTTGTGATGACGCCCCGGTCCCCCCTTCACCGCCCGGCGACCGCCATCTTGGTCTGCCTCGCTGCCCTCGTTGGGCCCGCCTCCACGGCACACGCTGCCGATCCTTCGCGGGTGCTCGTGCTCGACGGATCAACGATCCGCAGCACCACGCTGCCTGGCGCCGAGCTCGCAGGCACCGACGCACGGCCGTCCGCCGCGGCCGCTGGCGGGATCACGGCCTCAGCCGCGCGGGCCCGCCAGACGAGCGCCAAGAAGCCCAAGAGCAAACCCAAGAAGAAGCCGTACGACCTCGCGGTCATCCGCAAAGCCGTCAACCGCGCTGGCGGCCCGCCGAACCGCCGGCTCGGTGCCCGCGCCGCACTCACCTCGGTCGACGCCGTCTACCGCGCCTCACCCACAGGCAGCCAGGCAAAGCGAGAGCTCGAGGCGGTGCTCAAGAACACGACGATCATGGCCCGCGGCAACCGCATCACCGCCGGCCGGATGCTGATGCTGACGGAGACGCTCAAGCGCAACGCCGAGTGGTGGAAGCAGCGCAGGGCGACCGGCAGCGGCCAGCGCGTGCTCTTTGCCGGCAGCCAGATGGTCTGGCAGTACTACCCGGGCTCGGGCATGCAGCTGCAGTGGCTCGGCACGTTCGGCGCGGGCAACGGCCTGTACTACTCCGGTGCCGCCGCCACCGACGAGCTGAAGTCCCTGGTCGACGAGGCCACCCGCCTGGCCGTGCCGCGGGCGGGCGGCATCGCCTGGGAGTACTTCTTCCCGTTCGGCGGCGGCTCCCCGCCGTGGGTGAGCGGCATGGCCGAGGCCACCGGCATGCAGGTCTTCAGCCGAGCGTCGACCAAACTCGCCGTCGGGACCTACCTCCAGACGGCCAAGCAAGCCATGCCGATCCTGGAGACGCCACCGCCCACCGGCGTGCAGGTGATCGACGGCACCGGCACGCACTTCCTCATCTACTCGTACGCGCCCGGCATGAAAGTGCTCAACGCGATGAACCAGACGGTCAACGGGCTCTACGCCTACGTGCTCGCAGCCCCAGACGACATCGATGCCCGGCTCCTGCTGCTGAGTGGCCTGCAGTGGCTCGACGCGAACGTGAACCGCTACGACACCGGCAAGTGGAGCCTCTACCAACTGGGCGGATCAGCGGCCAGCGTCCA
>JAEMRF010000026.1:3961-19978 GCA_016463515.1 Solirubrobacteraceae bacterium
GGCCGCCGCGAACAGCGTGATCGAAAGCGGCAACACGCGGACGCCCGTCTCCATCGCCGTGAGGCCAAGTGCGATCGACAGGTAGAGCGGCAAGAGGAAGAACAGCCCCATCTGGATCAAGAACTGGAAGAAGAATCCGGTGAGTCCGGCGCGCAGCTGCGGACTCGCCAGCACGGTTACGTTCACGAGTGGCTCACCCCCGCTGGCGATCACGCGGTCCTCCCAGTGCAAGAAGGCCCAGAGCGCCAAGAGGCCGATGCACAGCAGCCACGGCGTCGGGGCGAGGCCGAGCCAATCCGGGGCACCCGGTTTCGGCACCACCCAGCCCCAAGTGCCTGAGCGCAGCACGCCGAACACGAAGGTGCCGAGGCCGACCGCAGACAGGACGCCACCGAAGATGTCGATCTTGGTCCGTCCTGCGGCCGGCGCGTCGCCCACGCGGCGCGCCAGGACGAGGATGAGCAGGACCAGCACGACCTCGCCAGCGAACACCAGCCGCCAGGACGCGTAGGTCGTCGCGGCGCCACCGATGAGTGGGCCGGCGGCCACGGCGATCGCTGCGGCGGCAGCGATCATGCCGTAGACGGCTGCCCGTCGCTCGCGCGGGAAGTTCCCGGCAACCAGCGCCACGATCGCCGGCAGGATCAGCGCTGCTCCGACGCCCTCCAGGAACGCCCAGCCGAAGAGCAGCACGGTCAGGCTCTGCGAGATGGCCGTCGTAAAGCTTCCGGCGCCGTAGATGATGCAGCCGAGCATGAAGGCCCGCTTGTGGCCGATGATCGATCCGACCTTGCCACCAGGGATCATCAGGATCGCCATCACCAGCGTGTAGGCGGTGATCGCGCTCTGCACACCCGTGACGTTGGTGCCCACGTCAGCGGCGACCTGCGCGATCGACACATTCATCACCGAGCTGTCCAGCGCCATCAGGAACTGGCCGGTGGCAAGCGTCGCCAGAACACCTCCTGCCGCAGCAGTCGCGGCGGTGTTCGTCGTCGAGGCGGCGGTCATCCGGCGCTCGCTCGCGCGACGTGCGGGCAGGAAGTGGGCGCGGCGCACCCAGAGCGGTTCTGGCGCATTGGCCGCATGCTAGACGCGGGCTGGACCGTCTGCACGAAGCCCGGGTAGGGTCCGCGGGGTGCCGCCGCGCATTCTCATCTTCGTCGCGCTCTCCGGCGACGGATCGCGCGCTGCCGCTGGCGCCGCCTGCGAGCGCGCCACCGCTGGCACCGCCCGCCCCCTCTCGCTGGCGGCCTCGGCAGCACCGGCCGCGGTGTTGCGCGCCGGCGACGTGCTCGCCGCCGACCTGGATCTGCGACCGATCGCCGGCGAGCTCGCGCTCCTGGCACACGTCACGGCTTTGATGCGTGAGCGACCGGACGCGCTCCTTGCCATCGATTCCACTGACCCGGCGCGCCTGGTCGCGCTCATGAGCGCCGCAGACCTGGCTCGAGCGCGGCTCGATGCTGCACGCCCGCCGGCAGGCACATCGACGCTGGCCGCCCAGCGCGCTGGAGCAGCCCCGCATCTCACCGCGCTGCAGGCGGCGGCCGCCGCCGGCGACCTGCTGCGCGCGCCGGAGCTCACGAGCGTCGGCCTGCTCGCGGGGCCATCACCCGCCGAGGGCGCAGAGGCCCGCGCCCGTGAAGCACTCGCGTTCGCCGGCCTGACCGTCGCCACCGGGCTGCTGCCGCCCACACCCGCAGCCGCCGCGCAGGCACTCGAGGGCGCCGGAGGGGTCGCCGCGCTCGCGCTGGACCCTGCGCCCTTCTCCGTGGCGACTCCCGGCGGCGCCGAGGTCCACCTGCCCCTCCCGACCGTTCCCGATGACCTGCGCGCCGTGCGCAGCGGGCAAGAACTGGCGCTCCACGCCGGCGGCGCCACTCGCCGCCTGCGAGCGCCGGCGTCACTTGGCGCACTCGTGCCCGGTGCCGTCTCCGCCGGCGACGACGGAGCCGTCGTCGTGCGGTTCGTCTCCCCCGGCTCCGCTGGGACCAGCGACGCATGACCGGTCCGCACGACGCAGGTGGCCCACGCCGCGCCGACGACCCCGCGCAGCTGTCTGAACTGCTGGCCGAGCTTCAGGCCACGGCCGAGCAGCTCGGCACCCAGCTGGGCGACCTGGGCCGCGCATCGGCCGATGCCGCCGCACAGCGCGCCGACGCACTGCCGTCGGTCCGCAAGATCCTCGAGATCGCCCCGCCGGAGCTGCGTGCCCGGCTCGCCGCAGCCGCTACCTCTGGCCTCTCGGCCACGCGCGATCTCGCCGATTGGCTGCTGACCCAGGTGGCGCCAGCACCCGTGGTGCCGGAACCCGAGGAGCTGCCGATTGACCGCCCTACCGCGCCGCCAGCGCCTCCAGCGGAGCCTAGAATCCAGCCCGTGACGGGCACGACTTGGATCCTGACGGCCTCGGTCGACAACCACCTGGCCACGCAGGCACGGGACTTCTCGGTGATCGGGATCAAAGAGCGCAATCGCAACCGTGCCATGGAGATCGAGCAGGGCGACGTGATCGTCTTCTACCTCACCAAGGTGATGTCGTTTGCCGGAGCGGTACGCGTGACCGGCGACCTCTTCGAGGACCGCGAAAAGATCTGGCCGGGGCAACCAAAGAACCCAGATATCTATCCCTGGCGGATGGCGACGGAAAAGGTCGTAGCGCTCCCAGAGAGCCAGTGGATCCCCGCCGAGACCCTCAAAGACGACCTCGAGCACGTGCAGAAGTGGCCCGCCGAGCACTGGAAACTGGCCTTCCAGGGCCAGCTGCGCACGGTTTCAGCCCATGACTCCGGACTCCTGCTGGACCGGCTCGCCGCTGCCGCCGCGCAGACCGTCGCGTGAGCCCGCGCGCTGACCGGGGCGATCGCCCCGCACGCCTGATCGAGGACGGCCGCAAGCTGGCCACGGTCGCCTGTGTGGTGTTGCTCGTCTCGCTGTTCCTGCCGTGGTACGAGAAGAGCGTGGTGCCGGAGGGTGCCAAGACGTTCGTGACGACCAACCTGTCGGCGTTCGGGTCCTTCACGTGGATCGAGGCGGCGATCATCCTCGTCGACGCCGCCGTGCTCACCCTGCTCTGGTTGCGACGCACCGATCGCCGCGTCGAGCTGCCTGCCGGCGACGGCACGATGATCGCCATCGCGGGCGGCTGGATCGTGCTGCTGCTGCTGATCCGCGTCTTCGACAAGCCGACCGTCACGGGCACGGCGGCCTCGGTTGGGCTGCAGTGGGGACTGCTCGTCGCCATGGCGTCGGCTGGCGCCCTCTTGGCCGCCGGTTTGGCGATCCGCGCCATCGAGCTCACCGCGGGCCATGACGCCGATGAGGCGGACATGGCGCCGTCCCCGTAGCCTTGAGCGCAATGGATCGCACCAAGCTCGCCTCCGACCTGCGCGACGCGGGGTACCTTGCCGACGATCGCACCGTCCTCGTGTCGGCGCTCTCGATCGAGCTTGGCAAGCCTGTGCTCGTTGAGGGGCCGGCTGGCGTCGGCAAGACCGAACTCGCCAAGGCGCTCGCCAAGGTCACGGATCGTGAGCTCGTGCGGCTGCAGTGCTACGAAGGTCTCGATGAGGCGCGCGCCCTCTACGAATGGAACTACCGCGCCCAGCTGCTGCGGATCCAGGCGGCTCAGGGCGACGGCTGGGACGGCCTGCGCGACGACCTCTTTGCCGAAGAGTTCCTGCTCGAGCGCCCGTTGCTGCGGGCCATCCGCAGCGAACGACCGGTCGTTCTGCTCGTCGACGAGATCGACAAGGCCGACCAGGAGTTCGAGGCGCTGCTGCTCGAGCTGCTGTCGGACTTCCAGGTCTCGATCCCCGAACTCGGGACCGTCCACGCGGCCTCGCGCCCACTGGTGCTGCTCACGTCAAACGCGGCGCGCGAGCTCACCGAGGCCCTGAAGCGCCGTTGCCTGTTCCTCACGCTGGATTACCCCTCGCCCGAGCGTGAGCGCGACATCCTGCTCGAGCACGTGCCCGAGCTGCCCGAGGCCATCGCCTTTCGTATCGCTGAGGTCGCCGCGAAGATCCGCGAGCTGGATCTGCGCAAGCCGCCGGCGATCTCCGAGACGATCGACTGGGCCCATTCGCTGCTGCTCATCGGCGCCGACTCGATCGACTCGGCCGTGCTGCGGGAGACGCTGCCCGTCGTGCTCAAGCACCGCACCGACCTTGATCTCGTCGCCGATCGCGCCGCCCAGCTGCTCGGGGAGCCGATCGGCAAGGGCTCGCGATGAGCCCGGTGCCGCAGGCCACCTGGCCAGCGGCAAGGCGGCGTGAGCACGGCTGTCATGGAATGAAGCCATGGTAGTCCGCGGCAACGCTGGCAGCCTGCCTGGCGGCATGGAAGGTCTACTCCTGGAGCTGGCCAGCGCTCTGCGTAGCGCCGAAGTGCCCGTCGGCAGCGGCGAGCTGCTCGACGCCTCCCGTGCGCTGGGTGCGATCAGCTGGGATGACGAGCCGACCGTCCGCGAAGCGCTCGCGGCCACGCTGACGAAGACCGCCGAGCACCGCGAGCGCTTCCTGGCCCTGTGGGAGGAAGTGCTGCGCCACGCCACACTGCGCGCGGCACTCGACGCCCAGCGCGCCGCAGATCCAAGCATGGGCGAGGGCGGCCTCCCCGGGGAGGCACAGGGCGACGCCGACGGGCAAGGCGGCTCAGGCGAAAGCTCGGGAGAAGGCCAACCCGGCGGCGAAGGTGACCGCGGCGGCCCCGGCGGTGAGGGGTCATCGTCGGCCATGGACCTCGACGAGCTCTCGCGTGCCGTGCAAAGCGCCCTCAGTGAAGGCTCCGGTATGGGCTCGGGCGCACTGCGCGACCTCGTTCGACTCGCCATCGACGCCGCCAAGCAGCAGGAGTCTGGGGTCGTCGGCGTCGATGTACAGCGGATCCGGCGGATGCTCGGCATCAACCGCGGCGGGCAGAGCATGGAGGAGCTCTCCGACACCGCCGTGCGCGAATTCACCGAGATGCTGCGCCGCGAACTGGAGGAGCAGCGCACGATGCGCACGGGCGAAATGCCGCCTCAGCGCGCGCTGCAGCAGCTGGGCCGCGACCTGTCGTTCGGGCAGACCACCGACGAAGCGGCCGTGCTCAAAGCCATCCATGCGCTGCGGCGCGAACTGGCGGTCGCCGGGCACAGCCGCCGCGGCCCGCGCTCAGGCCCGGTCGACCTGCGGCGCACGATCCGCGCCTCGCTCGGCACCGGCGGGGTGCCCGTGGACATCGTTCCCGTCCGCCAGCACCCCAAGCGACCCCAGCTGGTGGCTCTGTGCGACGTGTCGACGTCGGTCAGTAGTTCGGCGGTGTTCTTCCTCACCGTGATCTCGGCGCTCGCCGACGCCTTTGCACGGCTGCGGACCTGGGCCTTCATCGAGGTCGCCGACGAGGTGACCGAGCTCTGCCTTCAGGCACAGACGGCCCAGGAGCTGGGCCGCCGCATCACGAAAGAGGCCAAGGTTGCCGATGTCACGGGCTATACGGATTACGGGCGCGTGTTCAAGCAACTGGCCCTGGATCTCGAAGACGTCGTCGACCACCGCACCACGCTGATCGTGCTCGGAGACGCCCGCACCAATGGCCGCGACCCGGGCATCGGGGCGTTCGCCTCGCTCTGCTCGCGCGCCGGCCGCACCCTCTGGCTCAACCCTGAACCCGAGCTCTACTGGGACTACGGCGACTCCGAATCGGCGCGCTACGCCAAGTGGTGCGAGATGCACCGCTGCGCCACGGCCTCCGATCTGGCTGGTCTCGCGCGCCTGCTCACGAGCCCCGGCCGCTAAGGTCCCCCGCAGAGCAGGGGAGCCGGCATACCGGCTGAGAGGGCGCTGACCAGCTGCGCCGACCCTTCGAACCTGTGGGCTTGCACCCGCGTAGGAAGCTGAAGATGTCGGTCACGCCAGACGCCCCGCCACCGCCGGCGGCACCACACCCTGAAACCATGACCTCCCGGCTCGGGAGCGCCCGCGATCAGGCGGCCGCGGTGCGCGTGGAAGCTCAGCTCGTGAGGGCGTCCGGGCTGACCGCCGGGTTCGGGGCCTCCCCCGTGCTCTCGGGCGTCGACCTCCAGGTCGCAGCCGGCGAGACGGTCGCGATCGTTGGCCGCAGCGGCTGCGGAAAGACCACCCTTCTGCACGCACTGGCAGGCCTCCAGGCGCCAACGGCGGGCACGCTCGAGGCGCAACCTGCGGCGCTGATGCCACAGCGCGACGGACTCATGCCCTGGGCATCAGCGCGCGACAATGCCGCCCTGCCGTTGCGCATCGCGCGGGTTCCGCGGCGGGAGGCTCGCAGTCTCGCCGACGCGCAGCTTCGCGAGCTGGGCCTCGGCGACGCATTGGGCAGACCGGTCGGTCTCCTGTCGGGCGGCATGCGCCAGCGGGTCGCCTTGGCGCGCACCCTGCTCACCGGCCGACGCCTCCTCCTACTCGACGAGCCCCTGGCCGCCGTCGACGCCCTCACGCGCGGCGAACTCCACCAACTCCTGCTCAGGCATTTGGCCCGTGACGGGCACGGCGCGGTCCTCGTGACCCACGACCTCGACGAGGCGGCGTTCCTGGCGGACCGGCTCTTCGTGCTCGCGCCAGTGCCGGAATCCGCCGAAGGGCCGGGGCCGGGGCATGCCGGCGACGACGCGGCGAGCGTCATGCGCTCAGCACGTGGCCGGCCGGCCGGTGGCACAACCGGGCCTGGCCCGTCGACCCTCCTGCCCGGCCCAGCGCTGCTCGGCCAGCCGGGGCAACACCTCGACGAGCGCGGCGGCCAAGCCGTCCGCGACGCCCTCCTGACGCAGCTCGCCGCATGACCGCCGTGCCGTCCTCCCGCATCTCCGAGGCCTGGGGCGTCCTCGCGCCGATCCTCGTGATCGCACTGCTGCTCGCCGCGTGGCAGGGCTACGTTGCGCTGACCGGCGTGGACCCGATCGTGCTCCCGGCACCCACCGACGTCGCCTCCGCATTGTGGACCGACCGTTCTCTCCTGCTGGAAGCGCTCTGGCAGACGGCTCGAGTTGTAGGGCTCGGGATCGTGCTCGCCGCGCCGCTCGGGGTCGCGGTCGCGGCGCTGGTGCACGCCTCGCCGATCGCGCGCCGCGGGCTGGAACCGTTGCTCGTGGGTTCGCAAGCGATTCCGATTCCCGTCCTCGCGCCACTGGTGGTCGTCTGGCTCGGATTTGGACTGACCACGCAGCTCGTCATCGTGGTGATCGTCGCCTTCTTCCCCGTAGCGGTCTCAACCCGTGATGCACTGGCCAAGCTCAGTCCGGAGACCGATCTGGTGCTTCGAAACCTGGGCGCCAGCAGCCTGCAGCGTCTGCGGTTCGTCGAGTTGCGCGGCGCGCTGCCAGGTGTCGTGACCGGCCTGCGGCTCGCGGTCGTGTTCGCGGTGATCGGCGCCGTCTTCGCCGACGCGACAGGCTCCACGGCGACCACCGCCGCAGACCCCACAAGCACCGGTGGACTCGGCCGCGTGGTCGACGACGCGATCCCGCAACTGGCGACAGATCGCGCGTTCGCTGCGATCGTGCTGCTCGTGGTCTTCTCTCTTGCCCTCTTCTGGTCGCTCGGCGTCGTCGAGCGCGTCGCCAAGCGCACCAGCCCCCGACCCCTCCGAAGGACCTCATGATCCAGCTCTCCAGACAGCGCTCCCTCCCCTACCTTGTGGCCCTGAGCGCGGCGGCTACCACGCTGTTCGTGGCGGGTTGCGGCCAGATGGAGGAGCAGGAGGCGGCGGTCACGCAGACCGACGACGTGACCCTGGTGCTCGACTACTTCCCCAACGCCAATCACGCAGCGATCTACGCCGCTCAGGCCGGAGGCGCATTCGAGCGTGCCGGGCTGAACGTGACGATTCAGCCGCCCGCCGATGCCGCAGCGCCGCTCAAGACGCTCGCGGCCGACCAGGCGGACTTCGTGATCTCCTACGAGCCGGAGATCCTGCTGGCACGCAACGAGGGCGCCAAGATCCAGGGCGTTCAGGCGCTGGTGCAGAAGCCGCTCACCTCGGTGATGTCGCTGCCGGGCAAGAATGCGGTGCGTGAGCCCAAGGACTTCGCCGGCAAGACGGTCGGCACCTCGGGCCTGAACTACCAGGCGGCGTACCTCGACACGATCCTCGACGAGGGCGGCGTCAACCCCAGCCGCGTGAAGCGCGTCGATCTGGGATTCAGCCTCTCAGCACCGCTCATCGCTGGCCGCGTCGACGCGACCCTCGGCGGCTTCTGGAACTACGAGGCCATCGAACTGGAGCGCAAGAAGAAGGACCCGATCGTGCGCCGCATCGAGGAGCTCGGCGTCCCCAACTACAACGAGCTCGTGATCACGGCAACCGAGGAAACGGTCCGTGACCGCGGCCCGCTCGTGCGCCGCTTCGTGCAGGCGATCGGATTCGGCGCGAAAGCCGTGCAGGCAGATCCCGCCGCCGGCATCGATCCGCTGATGCAGGCCAGCAAGGGTCTTGATCGTGGCCTCCAGGAAGCCAGCCTGAAAGCCACCCTGCCGGTGATGTTCCCCGAGAACAAGGAGCAGCCCTTCGGCTGGCTCGACCCCGTCGAGTGGACGACCTACGCCAACTGGATGCAGGAGCGAGGCCTCATCACGAGCTCGCGCATCGCCGCGCGCGCCACCACCAACGAGTACCTGGCAGGGCAAGGCGTGGGCGACCGCACCGACAGCTAGTCACGCCATGAACAGGTGCCACGCCGCGTAGCCGCGCCAGGGTGCGTAGCGGGAGACCAGCTCGTGCACCTGTTGTTCTGTCGCGAGCGGCGTTCGTCCGAGGCGATCCCGCTCTCGCGGGGCCGCCTCGCGGCCGTGTTGGGGCGCGTGGTCGTAGGAGCCGGAGTGCGCTGGGGTGAGGTCGGTCACGACGCCCTCATGGATCAGGCGCCCCACGCTCTTCAGCAGCCCAAGGTCGCCTGAAGGCGACGCGTCGACATAGCCTTGCCCGCGCAGCGCGAGACTGGAGAGCGTCCACGCTCCGAGACCGGGGATGGCGCGCAGCCGCCGCCAGGACTGCTCGCGGACCGCCGCGTCGGCGCTGTCGAGATCGAGGCCGCGCACGAGCAGCCGGCAGACCTCGCGCAGCAGGGCCGCGCGGCGGGGCGAGAGGCCGAGCGCCTCGATCTGGGCTGGCGCGACCGCCAGGATCGCCTCGGGCGTCGGAGAATCACGCAGGCCCGTGCGCTCGCACTGCACGCCCGCGAGGCGCACGATGCCGCGCTGAATACGCAGTGCCTCGACGTATTCAATGAGCTGCTCGGTGACCGCGGCCACGAGGGCCTCGCGCGGCCGGTAGCTCACGCCGGGTCGCAGCCACGGCCGGCGCCGCACCAGCGGGCCGAGCACCGGGTCGTTCCAGACCGCCTCCAGGAACGGACGATGATCCACGTCGACCGCAAGACTGCGTCGCCATTGCACCAGTGCGCGTGCGGCGACGGCCTCCGTCTCAGCCCATGAACCCATGACGACGGGACCAGCCGGATCCGGACGCGCTGCCCGCAGGAGCACGAGCTGACCGTCTTCGTGGACGATCCGCTCGATCACCCCACCACGGCGACGCATCACGCCGTCAGGCGGCGCCCAGGGCAGCCGGTAGGGCCAGGCAGGGTGGACGGACTCCCGGACGTGCACGAGGCCCGCCAGCGGATCACCGGAGCTCACGACCAGGGAACGCACGTTCCCGCCAATCTACGCCACAGGGCGGAAGCGGCTCAGCGGTCGAGCAGGTGCAGATCGACCAGGATGCTGGTCGTCTGCTTGGTGCGCAGCTTGCGCCGCTTGCGGCTGTGCCCCGGGGCTACGATCACGCGGCTGCGGCTGCGTTTGGGGAGCATGGCCGCGATCAGCAGCCCGGTGGCGATGCCTGCGCCGCCCACGACCGCAGCGCGTACGGGCGCGGGGAGCGTGGACCTACGGGTGACTGGCCGTGCAACCTGGGCGGGGCGCGCCACTGGCTCGGCAACCGCGATCCCTTCGGCGCGCGCGACGATGTCTTCGCCGCGAGCCGGGTCGAGCGGGGAGCCTGCCGGGTCGTACGTCACCCAGCCACCGTATCGCGCCCGCGGGACGACCGCGAGAGCGACCTGGGCGACCCCGGGCTCAACCGCCGCCCCTGCAGGAACAACCGGCCACGGCCGGGCGTGCTCGAGCTACTGCTGGTCCCACGGAATCGGCGCCGGGAGCGGTTCCACGCCGTCCTGGAGCAGCTGCTCATACACCCGGTAGCGCTTGGCGATCTTGCTGTTCATCCCGTGGATGGCCCAGTTCATCGGCCGGTTGTTCTCCAGGATCCAGCCCATCTCGCCCGATCGCACCACCGTGCGGTGCGCTGCCCGGAAGTGCTCGCGGTAGAGCAGCGCCGCGGCGCCGGTGTGCTGGAACTCCGGCAGGATGCCCAGGAACCCCACGCGCACCTGGTCGATCTTGCGTCGACCAAGCAAGAAGTGGCGCAGCGCCAGCGGATTGGTGCGGCCGTTCATCTTCTCCAGTACCTGGTTGAGGTCCGGGATGGTGATCGCCATGCCGACGATCTTGCCGTCGGGATTGACGGCCTTCATCATCCATTCCTTGGTCCAGGCGAGCTGGCTCTCTTCCGCCAGCGCCTTGATGTCGGCATCGGAGTAGGGCACGTAGCCCCAGTTCTTCGACCAAGCGGCATTGAACAGCTCGCGGAACGCGCCGGTGTAGTCCTTCTTCAGGCTGCGGCGCGTGATCTTCTCGATGCGCAGGCCGTGCTCGGTCTCAGCCTTCTCGGCCGCCTCGAAGATCGCTGGATGCACCATCTGCTCGTCTTCGATCTCGATGCTCCACATCAACAGGTCCATCGCCTTGGTGAGACCGGCTTGCTCGACCCGCTCGCGGTAGTAGGGCGGATGCCACGGCTGCATGATCATCGGCTTGATGTCGTAGCCCTCGATCAGCACGCCCGACTCGTTGTTGAGCTGGAAGTCCATCGGGCCGATCATGCGCTCGCGGCCGCGCTCGCGCAGCCAGTCGCCGGCGGCCTTGATCAGTGCGTCGAACACGTCCTGGTCGTCCTCGAACTCCAAGAAGCCGAACATGCCCCACGTGTTGCCGTGGTAGTCGTTGAATGCATGGTCGATCTGAGCGGTGATCCGCCCGACGACCTTGCCCGCGCGCTCGCACAGGAAGTACTCGGCCTCACCGTGCGTGAAGAACGGATTCTGCTTCTTGTTGAGGAAGAGCTTGCGCTCCATCCGCAGCGGCGGAACCCAGAGCGACCCTTCCGAACTACCATGCAGCCGGAACGGAAGCTCGATGAACTCCTTCAGGTCGCGTTTGTACGCGACGGGACGGACGACGAGCGAGGCGGTGCCAGACACCGGCCAGAAGCTAGAGGATGAGACGCGTGGACGACGACGTGAGTACCCACGGTACGCAGGCGACCAGCACGACGGGTGCAACGGCCCAGCCGCGGGCCGCGGTCGACCTCTTCGCCCGCATTGCCACCAACGAGCGCGTGCAGCAGTGGGCCGCAGCCAAGCCCCACGACCTCTCCCCGTACTTCCGCACGGCCGAATCGCCCGCCGCGCCGATCATGCGCATGGAAGGCAAGGATCGGGTGATGCTCGGCTCCAACAACTACCTGGGGCTGACCGGCGACCCGCGCGTGCTCGAGGCAGCCCGCAAGGCCATCGACGTCTATGGCAGTGGCCTGACCGGTTCGCGCCTGCTCAACGGAACCATTCCGCTGCATCTGGACCTCGAACGCGAGATCGCAGAGTGGATGGGGACCGAAGACGCGATCGTGTTCGCAACCGGGAACCAGGCCAACACCGGCGCACTGTCTGCCCTGCTTGGCCCTGGCGACACCGTGATCGCGGACTCCGGCGACCACGCCTCGATCCTCGACGGCTGCATCCTGTCCAAGGCCAAGCTGCGCGCCTTCCGCCACAACCGCCTCGAGAAGCTCGAAAAGCAGCTCGATCGCGCGGCCGGCGACGGCGGCGGCGTGCTGGTCGTCGTCGACGGCGTGTTCTCCATGGAGGGCGATATCGCCCCCGTTCCTGAGGTCGCAGAGCTGGCCAAGCGGTACGGCGCGCGCCTGATGGTCGATGAGGCCCACGGCGCCGGCGTGCTCGGCGCGCGCGGCGCCGGGACCTGCGAGCTCTTGGGCTGCGAAGACCAGGTCGACCTGCGGATGGGCACCTTCTCCAAGTCGCTGGCGTCGGCAGGCGGGTTCATCGCGAGCTCTCACGAGGTCGTGCAGTACCTGCGCCTGCAGAGCCGGCCCTACCTGTTCACCGCCTCGGCGGTCCCGGCAGCCGTCGGTGCTGCCCTGGCCGCGCTTCGGATCGTGCGCTCCAGCGAAGGGCCGCAGCTGCTCAGCAAGGTGCTCGACAACGCCGCCTACTGGCACGCCGGGCTCACCCGCCTCGGACTTCACGTGGTGCCGCCGACCACCCTGGCGGACGGCTCCACGCTCATCACTCCGATCGTGCCCGTCCTGGTCGGCGACGACTGGAAGGCCTTCCTGCTGTGGAAGGCGCTGTGGGACGCCGGCGCCTTCGTCAACGTCGCCGTACACCCCGCGGTGCCGCCCGGTGGCGCACTGCTGCGCACGAGCGTCATGGCGACCCATGAGCGTGAGGATCTCGACCGGGCACTTGAGCTCTTCGAGCGGGTCATCAAGGACTTCACGGCCGAGCACGGCCCACTCCCCGGCCCCTCGCACTGACGCGCGGCATTCGTGAACGCCGTGTTTCCCGCTCAGCGGTAGGCAGCATTACCTAAGGCTCAACCTGAGCTTGACTGCTCAACAGCGTCATAAGGCTACCAACTGGTTGGATGAGCCCGGAAAATCTGGCCGATTTGCTAGTTTTCTGGTCCTGGACGAACGTCCAGGCTGGTCCAAAAAAGTCGCTCAGAGCAGGAAATGACTGTGACGGGGGTCCACACAGCGCGCTAGGTTCGACCACAAGCGATTGGAGCCGGTCCGCCGAGGATCTGGACCGACTCCCGGCGGTGTCCACCGTCGTACCGACCCGGCCACCCCTACCGCGTCGGCTCGCTGATCTGAGAGAAGAAGAAGCATCCGCTCCGCCCGGCGGGTGCAGAAAGGGACCCGATGTCCGTAGCGATCACGGCCGCCGAGCCGCAGCATCTGCACGCCCTCGCTCGTGCCAATGAGATTCGACTCGCCCGAGCGAGCACCAAGCGCGCGATCGCGTCCGGCGAGGTGTTGGTGGCTGACGTGCTGCTGGACTGCCCGGCCGAGATCCAGCGGATGGAGATCGGGGAGCTGATCAGTTGCCAGCGCCGCTGGGGTGGCCAGCGCACCCGCCGCCTGCTCAGCACGGTCCCGGTCGTGGAGACCAAGTTGGTGGGCGCCCTCACGGAGCGCCAGCGCCGCGCCATTGCCGACGCGCTCACGGGTCTACAAAGCAACCTCACCGTCGTCTGACGGTGTCTCGCGGCCCGATCCGCGGGCCGATCTTCGCCAGCCCCGGGTGACCAGCCTGGAGGCGAGGGAGATGGAATCTCGGCCGGACTCCGCAGATTCCGTCCGACGGGCGTCCTTCGGGGCGCCCGTCGTCGTTTCTGGGGAGCGCTACGGCTTCCGTGGCGGCGGGTCTGAGTCTGCCGCTGCGGCCGCGGCCGCCTCCGACTCGCGGCGCGCGGCCGGCACGTAGGCGCGGTCGAACGAGCCCCAGGCAAACAGGAAGACGAGCACGCCCACCCCCATCGAGGGGTTGCGGTCGATGCCGACCACTCGCCAGCACACGGTGCCAACGACGAAGCCCGCGATGAGCGCGAGCACCGTCGCATGCGGTCGGTAACCGTGGCGGTGTTCTCGCCAGCTGAACTCGGCGGTGCCGATCATGATCAGGATGAAGCCGGCCAGCACGCCGTCGCGGTCCGCGAGGACTGCCGCGAGCAGGATCGCGAGGAAGCCGATGAAGATGGCCAGCTCGGCGAGCGGGAGCGGGTGCCAGGGCGCCGGCGGCGGACTCAGCCGCTGCTTGGCGCGCGCGAGGGCCTCAGGCGAGGGCTGCTTCCGCTTGCCCTGAGCCTTTGCCGTCGGCTCTGGTGCCAGCGGCTGACGCTGCTTCGAAGGCTTCGGTCGGGCTTGCTTTGCGTCGCCAGACGGTGCCTTCGGCACGGCTGGCTCGCGTTGCTGCGAGCTGGGCGCGCGCCCGGAGACGCCCTTCTTCTTCGCGTGGGAGCCGCGTTTTCCACGCCCTGCCGCCATGCGGGAACCCTATCGAGCCGGCAGCGCTGCGCTGCGCGCCGAGGGCGGCTTCGCGGGCGTAGCGGGGCTTGGATCGGGGGTACGGTCGGCGAGGACCCACGTGGCCGGGCCAACGATCACGAGCGCCACGAGTACGAGCGCCAGATCGATCGCGGTCGCCAGTCCGAACTGCGAGATCACCGGGATCGAGGCGAGCCCGAGGACGGCAAAGCCGGCGATGGTGGCTCCAGCCGAGATCGCCACGGCGCCGCCGGTCTCCCGCAGGGTCGAGGTGATCGCCCGCTCGCGTTCGACGCCGACGCGCCGCAGGGCGGCGTACCGCTCGCCGAGCAACACACTGAACTCAACCGCCACGGCGGCCACCAGGACGCCCAGGGCGGCCGTCAGCGGGGTCCGTGGGACGCCGAGCGCCCACATCGCCAGTTCGCTCCAGCCCAGCGCCATGGCCGCGGGGACCAGGGCGACGATCGTGCGCCGCGGCGAGCGCAGGGCCACGAGCAGCACCAGCGCAGGCAGGAGGATGGCAAGGCCAGCCAGCACGAGGCGACGATCTGGCGATTCCAGCGCCCCGGCACTCGCGGCGACGACCGCAGGCAGGCCGGTCACGGCCGCCTGCGTTCCCGCCGGCGCCGCAGCAGCAATCTGGTCCAGCCGCTCCACGAGGTCGCGCTGCGCGGCGCCGTCGAGCGTGCCGATGCCGAACGGCAGCGCCACGACGCCGCGGTCTGGGTCGATCAGGCTGCGCGAAAGCCCTTGCGGCAGGATGCTGAGCGTGAGCTCGACCTGCTCGTCGGTCGGCAGATCCTTGCCCGTCGTCCCAAAGAGCTCGTCGAGCGGAAGCGGGTTACAGAGGCTGCGTCCGTCACAGCGTCCGTCTCCCCCACCAGCGACTTGCCGCTGCGCGGCAACGAGGTAGCGCCACAGGTCGGGCGAGCCGACGTTCTTGGTCTCGACCACGAGCGACACCGACGATGCAGCGCCGGTTTGCACCCGCAGGCGCTCGAGCTGGCGGGCGCCGGCACTGTCTTGGGGTACCAGCGCGGTGAGGTTGGTCTCGACGGGCGTGCTTGCCCCGACGACCGCGCCGCCGACGGCCACAGCGAACCCTGCCACGAGGATCGCGATCGCTGCGCGGGGGCTGATGCGGCGCGCCACCAGCGCGGTGAGCGCGCGCGCCGCCGACTGCGTGGCGCGGATTGGCGCGCTGCTGGCCACGAGCTCGTCGGCGTCGTGCGCGGCGGATGACAGCGTGCTGCGCGGGCCTGCATCTGAGGAGGTCTGGCGGCGCTCGCGACGTTGGCGACTCAGCGAGATCGCGGCGGCCGAGGCGGCGGCCGCGACGAAGATCGACAGGACGATCGCCGCCGCGAGCGCGACCGACACGGTGCGCACGACCTCAAACGGGCTGGCGACGAGCGCAAGGGCACTGGCCGCTGCCGCGGAGCCTGCGATCACGAGGGTCCGCAGCGCGTCCGGATGCATGCGACGCTCCAGGCGCAGCTGCGCTTGGACGGCTTGGTCGACCGCGAGACCGACGAGCACCGGCAGCGCAACGACGACCGCCAGCGAGAGCGCGCCCTGCGGGATAGCGAGCGCCAGAAGGGCGAAGCCCAGGACCGACGCCGCCACGAGGACCGGCAACAGACGGCGGCGCAGGCGGCGCGCCAGGAGCAGCACGACCGCCATCACGATGAGTGCGGCGACGCCGAGCGCCAGCGCCGAACGGCGGATCGCATCCGAGAGCGTTTGCGTCGCAGGCGCGAGGCCAGTGAACTCGAGCTCGGCGCCGGTCAGCGCGAGCCCGAA
>JAEMRF010000238.1 GCA_016463515.1 Solirubrobacteraceae bacterium
GTGAAGTCCTGCAGCACCACGCGCGCTGGCGTGAAGTTGATCTCGGTGTCGGGTTCGGCTTTGGCGTCCCACGTGGCGAGCGCCTCGATGGACTCCTTGGTGACGGCGCCGTTGCCCTCGGTGCGCAGCAGGTTCTCCAGGAGCACCTTCAGCGAGTACGGCAGACGCGCGACGTCGAACTTGGCCTGGAGCGCGTCCAGCCGGAAGATCTCGTACGACGTGCCGCCGACCTCGAGAGTTGAGCGGCTAGAGAAGCTGTCGGTAGACAATGTTGGCTCCTGGGTCGTGGCCAGCAAGAGCAGTGCGTGCCGCGACGGGGTCTAAATGAAGGGCGGGCGAGAGCTCCCTTCAACCTACATGGGCAGGGAAGGGGCCACCCGGTCAACCGCTCCTTTTGTTGCCCGCCTGTGTTTCTGGCCGAGTGATGCATGGACTAGCTACGCACGCGTAGTCTGTGACAGCCATCACCGGTCCGAGCTGGTGATGCACCCCTTTGCCTCAAGGAGCTCTCGATGCCGGACCGCCGCCACCTTCGCCTGACCACCGCCACTACCGCCCTCGGCCTTGCTGCCATCGCGGCAGGTCTTGGCGCAACGTCGGCAACTGCGGCGACCACCCGCACCCTCCCGGCCGACATCAACAAATTGCCCCGCGGCGGCGTGATCGAGTACGGCGTCGCGAGCATCAAGCTCACGGGCGGCGCGAGCGGCAAGCTGAAGTCGGCCGGCACCTCGCTCTCAGGGTCGGGCTCGGCCGACGTGAAGGGCAGCACCATCGAGTTCCAAGGACTCGGTGAGAGCGGCCCGCTCGACGTGACCCGGATGGTCGGCGCCGCTGGCGTGGAAGGCGGCTTTACGGCCAAGGGCTCCAAGGGGTCGGTCAAGGTCTCCCAGATCGTCTTCCAGCCGGGGCTCGAGAAGAACGTCGTCGCGAAGGTCGGCAGCAAGCTCGTGGAACTCGGCACGCTGAAGGGCGGCAAGGCCACCTTCAGTCGCCAGGCCGACGGCCTCCTCAAGGGCGCCAAACTCTCGCTCAGCTCCAAGGGCGCCAAGGCCCTCAACGCCAAGACCGGCGGCGGCTTCTCGGCCGGCTCCTTCGGCACCGTGAACCTGGAATACACCACGCGCGAGCTGCCGCTCAAGGGCGGCGTCGCGACGATGACGCTCGCCCCGGGCCTGCTGGAGACGCTCACCGCCAATGGGCTCGACGTCACCGCCGAGGCGCCGGCCGCGCGCGCGGGCAACGTGGTCACCATTCAGCTGACCGCGGGCGCCTTTGACCCCGAGAACGTGACCGGCCGTCTGCAACTGGAGGGCAAGGTCACCGTCGGCAAGCCGGGCCAGTCCACGAACCTCTTCGGGTGGCGCGGCGTGGTGAACTCCAAGCAGAAGGAGCTCTTCGCCAACATCAACGAGAACGTCGCCGCTGTGGTCGCCGACGTCGACGTGACCGGCTTCACCGCCAACTTCGAAGGCAGCAGCTTCGTGGCCCGCGGCGTGAAGCTGTCGCTCTCCAAGATCGCCTCCAGCACGATCAAGCAGCAGTTCGGCGTCGACGTGGCGGCGGGCACGCCGATGGGCACCGTCGAGATGACCGGCCAGCTGTCTGGCGAGTAGCCGGCGCCGGCCGGCCGGCCGCGGCGACTCAGGTCGCCGCCGCCACCGGCTCACCGACCTCGCTGGCGTCGCGTGCCGGTGCCCGCAGCGCACCGGCCATCGCGTGGTAGCCGCCGTCGACATGCAGGATCTCGCCGGTGATCGCGCGGGCGAGATCTGAGAGCAAGAAGCACGTGGCATCGGCGACGGGGCCCGCGTCGGCCGGGTCCCACGGGATCGGCGCTTGGGTGTCCCACGCATCCAGGAGCCGCTGAAAGTCCGGGATGCCGCCGGCGGCACGCGTGCGAAGCGGCCCAGCTGCCACGAGGTTGGCGCGGATCCCGCGCGGGCCCAGGTCGCGTGCCAGGTAGCGGTTGACCGACTCCAGCGCAGCTTTGGACACCCCCATCCAGTTGTAGACGGGCCACGCGCCCGCCGCATCGAAATCCAGGCCGACCAGCGCGGCACCTTGCGGCGGGGCGAGGTCGGCCAGCACGCGCGCGAGGGACGCGTAGGAGAACGCGCTGGTGCGGAAGGCCAGCTCGGCGCTCTCGGCGCTCGCGGCCAGGAAGTCGCCGGCGAGCGCGTCGCGCGGGGCGAACGCCACCGCATGTAGGGCGCCGTCCAGGCGACCGAACTCTGCTCGGGCCACCGTGGCCAAGCGGTCGAAGTCCTCGCTCTTGGTCACATCCAGCGACACCACCTGCGGCATCCCGGAGAGCTGTGCGGCGGCCTCCAGGCACCGCTCACGGTCACGGTCCAGGGCCGTGAGCAGGAGCTCTGCGCCGAGCTCCTGGGCGCGCTGCGCCGTGGCGAACGCGATGCTGTCGGTGGTGACCAGGCCGGTCACCAGAAGTCGTTTGCCATCAAGCATGGTGGGGTCGGTCCTTGGGTAGGAGAGGGAGGGTGGGGACGCGTTCGTCCGGAGCTCTGCGCGGCGAGGGCATGGTCATCGCCTGAGCACCGCGGTCGCCGCACGCGCCCGAGCGAGCACCTCTTCGCGACGCTCACCCAGGGCGGTGACGTGCCCGAGCTTGCGACCCGACTGCGCGAGCTTGCCGTAGAGGTGCGGATAGACCTCCGGCACGGCCAGCGCTGAGGGCAGCTGGTGAGACGGGTCGCCGCCGGCGTCGTTGCCGAACACGTTCACCATCACCGCGCACGGCGCGACGAGTCGCGGGCTGCCCAGCGGCCAGCCCAGGATTGCGCGCAGGTGCTGCTGGAACTGCGACGTGGCGCAGGCCTCGATCGTCACATGCCCGCTGTTGTGCGGGCGCAAGGAGAGCTCGTTGACGAGCATCCCATCGTCGGTGATGAAGAGTTCCACGGCCAGCACACCAGCGACGTCGAGCGCCTCGGCCAGGTGCAGCCCGAGCTCGACCGCCTGCGCGGCTTGGTCGTCGCCCACCTGCGCCGGAAGATGGACCTCGTGGCAGGTGCCGTCGACGTGGCGGGTCTCCAGGACCGGGTAGGCCACCCGCTGCCCGTTGGGTGATCGCGCGACCAACACAGACACCTCTGATCGGATCGCGACGCGTTCCTCGACGAGCACGTTGAGCCGGCGCGCGAACGCCTCATCCCAGGCGCGCTTGGCCGAGGCAGCGTCGTCGATCATCCACACGCTGCGACCGCCCTCGCCGCCGCTGCGGGCCTTCAGCACGGCTGGTCCCTCGATCTCGAGCATGAACCCGTGGATGTCCTCCAGGTCGTAGACCGGCCGAAAGCGCGGGCAGGGAAACCCGCCGGCCTGCAGCGCGCGGCGGCCGTGGAGCTTGTCCTGCGCCGTCCGGGTGGCGCGAGCCGACGGCCGGACCGGCACCTCGCTGGCGAGCTCGTCGACCAGCGAAAGGTCGGCCAGCTCGTGCTCGAACGTGACCACGTCGCAGCCGGCCGCCAGCGCGCGCAGGTCGTCGAGGTCCTGATCGGAGCCGAGCACCGGGACGGCGCCAGCGCGCACCGCGCAGGCACCAAGGTCCTCGGTCAGCACGCGGACCTCCACGTTCAGCGGGACCGCCGCCTCGTGGAGCATCCGCGCCAGTTGACCCGCGCCGATCACGCCGACCCGTGCGGCCGGCTGCACCGCGTGGTCCTCGAGTCGTAGGGCCATGGCTGCGGGGAGCGTCATGCCGCGACCTCCGCTTCGCCATCGAGCACCCACGGTTCCCACCCGTCGCGGGCTCGCCGCATCCAGGGGCTGTGGTCGTCGCCCCGGGCAGCCATGGCGATCCAGCCGTTGCCCAGGAGCTGCTGCAGCAGCGGGGTGCGTGCCACGATCTCGTCGATCACCGCGGTAGGTGCCTGCACCACCGCGAGCAGCCGGACCGGCTCGTGCACGAGCCGGCGGCCCTCACCCACGGACTGCCACGGCAACCCGCGGCGCAGATCGCCGGAGCCACCGGCGAGCACGCCGATCCCGCCGACGGCGTTGTGGATCGTCTTGGTTCCGGAGCCGAACTGCTCGGGATCGACCGACGAGAAGTAGTACTGCGCGTTGATCCACTGGGCGACCACGAGCGGGGCGGTCAGGATCGATTCCAGGATCGACCCGGTGGGGTCCAGCGCCGCATCGTAGGAGTGCAGGAACGCGCGCCGGCCAAGGTCGACGCCCTCCGTGATCGACCGCGGCCCGATCACGATGGCTGCGTTCCCAGCCAGCCCCCACTCGGGGTAGACCTGGGCCCAGTCGCTGCTGCGCGTGTGGACCTCTTCGGAAGCCCGGGACGGCGCGCCACCGCGCCGGCTGCCCGGCAGGGTGGCGACGCGCTCACTGCTGAGTCCCAGCCCGGCCTGGCGAAGGTCTTCGCGCACGGCTGCCAGCGCCGCCTCATGGCTTGCGGGCACCAGGTGCTCGTCGAGGATCTCCACCACGTCGGTGGTGGTGTCGTGCGCGGCGGGCACGAACCAGGTGTCGGTCGGGATGTCGATGCCGGCGCGGCGCAGGTGCTCCCGCACGTCGGCGGCGTTGAGGATCGCGGCGGCTGCGCGGGCGTTGGGGCCGCCGCCATGCCCGCCGCACGCACCGCAGGCCAAGGCAGCGCCGTAGGGGTTGTTCTCAGTGGCGCTGTGATGACCGCAGAGCAAGACGATCGGCGCGAACCCGTCGACCAGCCCGATGGCGCGGAGCGTCGCGTCGGCGGTGGCCACGCGGTCGGCGAGGCTGAGCTGCTCGTCGACCTGCAGTTCGGTGGCCACTGGCGGTGCAGCGAGCGCTCCGACCCTCGCACGGGCCCGACCGAACGGCCCCGCGGCCAGCGTGCGCACAGCCGCCAGCGGCCCGCTGAACCAGCCGGTCGCTTCGGCCAGCGCAAACGGCGCCGCGACATCCTGCTTGGCAACGTGCGCGCCGTGATGGGCGTCGTGTGCGGACTCGCGCACGACCCTGCTGCGCTCCGCGGCGCGCTCGGCACCCTCGGCCGG
>JAEMRF010000239.1 GCA_016463515.1 Solirubrobacteraceae bacterium
GTAAGCGGCTGAAGGGACTCGAACCCTCGACCTTCTGCATGGCAAGCAGACGCTCTAGCCAACTGAGCTACAGCCGCGTGCGTTTGGCGCTCGGGGAGCATAGCGATCCCTTCGCGAGGACGTCGCGTCGCTGGAAGGGAGCCAGCGGGGAGGGCCATGGGGAAGGGGCTAGTGTGATGGGGGACTCACGAAGCGAAACGATGCGTTGAGCGCGAAAGTGACCAGTCGTTACAAGGGGTTTGTCTGGTCTGGCGGCGTCCGCCCCATGGAGCTGTGACGCCGGAATGGCCGTTCGGTGGATGAATTGCAGGATGCGGTCGAGCTTGTCCGATATGGAAATCGTATGAGCTACGCTACGCTGCGTTGTGGGACGAAACGCTCCGTATTTTATGGCTGGCGGTACCGAAAATCGTGGACACGCGAGCGCTGCGTGTCTAGGCGCCGCGACGCTCCGGTCGAGCCACGAACTCACTCGATGGCAAGTTGAGGTTTCAATCGGGACGGGCAGGCGCTACGTTTGATCGACATGACGCTGGTATTTCCCGATGCCGCAGCGTTGACCCCCGAATCGCGGAGCCCCCGAACCGCGTCATCACCACAGCCACGGAGAGGCTTCCCCTGATGAATATTGAAGGCAGCATCGCGCGCACGACGGTGTCCGACGCCGTGTATCGACGCCTGCGAGACCAGATCCTTGGATCTGGCGCAGAGCCAGGTGCCCCACTCCCGTCTGAGCGCACGCTCAGCGAGACCTTCGGCGTGAATCGTCACGCCGTCCGTGAAGCGATCAAGCGGCTGCAGCAAGCTGGTCTCGTCACGGTGGTCCACGGTGGAGCAACGCGCGTCACCGACTGGCGCCGCGAAGGCGGCCCCGAACTGCTCGTCGCTGTCGCCAGCGGCCTGGAGTCCGGCGATCGCACCAAACTCGCCCAGCAGATCGTCGACGCGCGCGCCGCGATCGCGATGCTGCTCGTCGAAGGTGCCGCCGCCAAGGGCGACTTCAACGCAGGCGCCGCCGACGACGTCACCGGTTCCACCGATGAAGCCGCCGTCGCCGCCTACCGCGACCTCTGGCGCGACATCGCCGCAGCGAGCGGCAACCTGGCTGCCCAGCTCACGCTCAACAGCCTCAACGCTGGCCTGGACGCGCTGGAAACCGAAGGCCTCGCGGTCTACGAGGCCGAGGCCTCGCGCACCGACGCGATCACGTCGCTGGCCAGCGCGATCGCCAGTGGCGACGCCACCGCTGCACAGTCGGCAGCCGCCGACGTGTTCAGCACCCAGGCCGTCCGCGTCTAACACCTCCGCATGATTCCCGGGGCGCTCGCGTAGGCGGGCGCCCCCGTGCACCGGTGCAGGCGGTGCGCACGGCATACTCTGCGCCATGCGCGCCGCCTACATCGAGTCCTACGGTCAGACGCCTTCGATCCGCGATCTGCCCGAGCCCGAAGGCGAGCTTGCGGTCGGCAAGGTCCTGGCGGCAGGGATCAACCCCGTCGACCTGATGATCTCCGGCGGCGAGTACTACGCGATCCGCCCCAAGCCGCCCTACACGCCGGGCCTGGAAGGCGTGGCTGAGCGCGAAGACGGCTCCCGCGTGTACTTCGGCCGCCCCGGCGACCTCAAGCACGGCTCCCTCGCCGAGCAGCTCCTGCTCGACCCGGCCGAGTGCTTCGACCTTCCGGACGGCACCGATCCCGCCACGGCGATCGGGTGCGGCATCGCCGGCATCGCCGCCTACCTGTCGGTGATGGACCGCGGGGCCATCCAGGCCGGCGAGAAGGTCATCGTCACGGGCGCCACCGGCGCCGCCGGTCGCCTGGCCGTGCAGCTGGCCAAGAACGCCGGCGCAGCGCAGGTCATCGCCGTCGGGCGAAACGCCGAAGCACTCGAGCAGGTCAAAGCCCTCGGCGCCGACGAGACCGTCCGCTTCCACGGCCCGCTCTACATGCACCAGGTCGACCTGCGCGACCTGACCGACGGCGGCGCCGACCTCATCATCGACTTCACCTGGGGCGCCCCGGCCATGGCTGCGCTGAACTGCGCCGCCAAGGACGCCCGCCTGATCCAGGTCGGCAACGCGGCGAGCCTTGGCGTCGGCGTGAGCGCCACCGAGCTGCGACGCGGCAACTTCGTGATCAAGGGCTACAGCAACTGGAACGAGACGCTGGAGCGCAAGCAGGAGGCCTTCACCGAGCTGCTCGGTCAGGTCGCCGCGGGCACGCTCAAGCTCCACACCGAAGCCGTCGGCCTCGACGACGTGCCCTCGGCCTGGGAGCGGCAAGCCACCTCGCCCGGTGCAAAGCTCGTCGTCGTGACCGACTAGAGGGCCATCCCCATGAGCAGTAGCCCGCGAGACGTCAACTCCCTTCGCCCAGACACGAGCGACCTGCCGGAGCTCGTCGCCGCGCCGCCGGTCACGCCGCTGCCGTGGGTGCTGCACGCCTACGGCCACTCGTTCATCGAAGGTGGCGACGACACCTGGGGTCCTCAGTTCCCCAACCGGCTGAGCTCGCGTCTGGCCTCGCGGCTGCGCGCCGTAGAGATCAACCATGCCAAGGGCGCGAGCGCCCTGTGCTGCGACAACGAGCCCAATCGCGAAGGCGCACTGTGGGCCACGCAGGGCGGCTGGGTGACGGTCTTTCAGACCTGCGTGCCCGAGTCGCGCACCGACCACCCGCTGCTGTGCCCGCAGCAGCTCGTCGTCCTGATGAACGGCCAGCTCGAGATGGCGATCGCCGGACCAGAGCGCACCCCGCTGCTGTATCCAGGCGTGCTGCGCACCGTGCTGCGCCGCCTGCGAGCCGGCGCGCTCTACCACGACACCCACCCATCGGTTCGGGTGCTCGGCGCCCAAGAGCGCTACGAGGGCACCACCCGCAACTCGGGCTCGGGGATGACGCTGCTGACCAACGACCAAGCCACCGTCGACATCGACGTGCCCGAGTGGTACCCCGGCGGCCTGTCGATCGACGTGGGCGGCACCTACTACGAACACGCCGCTGCCGATGTGATCGTGACCCTCGACGGGAAGCAGCTCGGCGTCCTTGAAGGCACCAAGCTCGCGCCCGCGACGGTCGACACCGAGAACCCCGACCTCTCGCCCTGGAGCTACCGCATCGACGGCTCGCTCCTTGGTCCCGGCAAGCACCGCATCCGCCTGGAGTACGTGAACGTGAAGGGCTGGGGCTCGTTCAACTACTGGCAGATCGAAGCGATCCAGCCGCCGCTCATCCTGTTGCCGGAGGCGCCCCGCATGCCCGGCGTGTGGGACACCGCTCCGGTGAAGTCCAACTTCAACGTGTCTGAGGACGACCGCCTCGTGATCGACGCGCTGCAGCGGGGCGTGGCCCGCGAGTTCACCGACGGCAACGTGCAATACGTGCCGATCCAGGACCTCATGGATCCCGAGGCCAAGCTCTACACCCCAGATCAGCTGCACCCGAACGCGCACGGCGCCGACCTGATCGCCGAGCGCCTCTACGACCACGTCGTGGCGAACTGGACCCGCGAGCACGCCCTGGGCACCGCCACCACCGCGCCCCGCGAGCGCACCCCGCGCGAGATTCAGATCCAGAAGGTCCGCAGCCAGCTCGGCATGGTCCGCCGGCGAATCGGCGTCTGATCGGGCGCTGCCGCCCGGGGCACGATGAGCGAAGACTGGTACCGCGGCGAGGCTTGGGGCCGCACCGACCGCGAAGCGTTCGAGGCGCGCCTTGCGCGCGCCCGACCAGAGAACCGCCCGGAGTACCTGAGAATCAAAGCGGTGTACTTGCTGGGCTCCCGCAAGCCGTCGAACAAGGTCGCGGGGGCCGAGCTGATGCAGCGGATCATCCGCGACTACGGCGACCTCCCAGAACACGCCTCAGAGGTCGCAGGAGCGCACGTCGAGCTCGCGAGACTCTGCGTCTCGTCGGGCGACGTCGTCCAGGCTGCGGGGCACTACCGGGCATGCCTACGCGCCGAAGAGGGACGAAACTTCAGTCATGGCGCAGAAAGCGAGCTGGCGGAGCTGATCGTGCGCGAGCCGGAGCTCGCGGGTTGCCTCGACGAGGCCAGGGGCCTGGTCGATGACGCCCGCGCGGCCGAGTTCTTCGCGCGAAGTCAGCAGTTTGCGTGGGCGCTCACGCGCGCCCGCCTCGCGGCGCTGGATGGCGCCCCCGATCTGGCGGCCGCGTTCGCCAGCGGCGCGTTGTGGCTGTTTCGAAACGACCATCCGATCACTACGCGCCACCCTGGCATCGGTGCGATCGAGGCCATCGACCGAGCCACCTACGACGAGCTCCAGCAGCTGGTCGCGGCCGGGAGCGCCGAAGTGGCCAGCCCGCTCGTGGCGGACTATCGGCGGGCAGACGGGACCATCGAATGGGAGTGGTCGCTCGTCCGGCGTCTTGGCCAGACGGCCGATCCGCAAGCACAACCGTCCCAAGCGGTCGGCAACCTCGACGACAGCGCGGACGATGCTGCCCGCCCGGTCCTCGCTGAACTGCGTGCCGCAGGATTCGACGACGCCTTCGACCTCTTTACCTGGACCCACCAGAAGCGTGCATCGGCCGCCGAGGTCAAGGCGGCGGTGCCAATTCTGTTGCGGTGGATGCGCGAGGCCACGAACTTCGACGTGCGGGCAGCCTGCGCCTTCGGGTTGAAGGACCCGCGTGCCCGCAAGCTGGCCGCCGATGCCGTCGTCGAGGCCTTCGACGAGCTGTCAGACCCAGCGATCAGCCCAGCGCATCAGCCTATGCCTGAGTCGCTGTGGGATGAACCGAGCGAGGGTCCGCAGCTGTCGCCGCGAGAGTACGCGCGTCGCCGCTACAAGTCCGATCTGGGGCAAGCCATGAGCACCCTGGCGCGCGATCCACAGTTCGATCGCCTCGCCAGGATCGTTCGCAATCCCGATCACGCCACCCACCGCGTCTACGCGTTCTGGGCACTTGACTACGTGAAGGACCCCGCGGTGGTAGACCTGATGCTCGATCTCGTCGACGACGAGCACGTTGGACTCAA
>JAEMRF010000240.1:0-1900 GCA_016463515.1 Solirubrobacteraceae bacterium
TCGACGCTGGACCGCGATTCACGTCTCGTGCGGCCCAACGACCCGTTCGCGCCGCCGCCGCTGGCGACGCCGGCCGTGCCGATCATGCCCACGCCTGCGGCGGTGACTCCGCTGCACGACCCAGCGCCGGTCAACGACCTGCCCGGCGCCACCTACGGCGTGCCCGTGTCGCCGCCAGCGCCCTCGCCGCAACCACGGCGCTCGGGCAGCACCGCTCCCCCAGGCTTCGCCTGAGCAGAGCGGCGCCGCCTCGGCGCCCCCGCGGCCGGGTGGGCTACGTGGCCTTGCGGACCGTGATCACCTTGGTCTTCAGCCACGCGTCGGTGAGGGTGACGGTCACGCGCGTCGTGCCCGTTGGCACCGTTGCCTTGAACGTGAGTTCGCAGCGCCCGTCGACCCGCTTGGGTTTGGCGGTGCGCAGCACGATGACCCGCAGCTTGCTGGTGGTTGCGGCGATGCGCACCGCGACCTTCTTCGGGCAGGTGCGGTTGCTCTTGACCGTCACCAGGAGCCGCGTGAGTCGCAGCGTGCGCCCTGAGAGGGTGTTCACGCGTGTGACGACCGCTTGCGGCGTGACTGCCGGTGGCGCGGGGGCGGTCGTGGGCGCCGGTGTCTGCTCCGTGAGCGGCAACGTCTGCGGATCGGCTGGCA
The DNA here is from genome assembly GCA_016463515.1 of Solirubrobacteraceae bacterium. GTDB lineage: Bacteria > Actinomycetota > Thermoleophilia > Solirubrobacterales > Solirubrobacteraceae > JAGIBJ01. The sequence goes on from JAEMRF010000240.1 coordinate 652, forward strand.
GCGATTCCGGCGAGGCGGGTGCCGGGTCCGGGGTCGTAGCGGCCACCGGCGCGGGAGGGGTGGCCAGCTGAAGGTCGACGACCGCCGACGCCTGCAGCTGCCTCGGGAAGTGCCCGCTGGGCATATCGCCGTCGCCGAGCGCTCCGTCGGCGCCCTCACCCCAGCACTTGGCGCTGGCGTCGGCCAGGACGGCGCAGCCGAAGTCGTAGCCGAGCGTGATCCCGGTCGCGCTCGTGATCCCGCTCACCTGGACCGGCGAGCTGCGGTCGGTGGTCGTCCCGTCGCCGAGCTGACCGTCGCTGTTGCGGCCCCAGCACCAGACGGTGTCGTCGGAGCGCAGCACACACGTCGTGGACTCCCCGGCGGCGATCGCTTCGGCGTCGGTGATCCCAGGTACCTGCAGCGGTTCGTCGCTGGACGCGCTGTTGCCTTGCCCGAGCGCCCCTGAACTCGCAAGCCCCCAGCACCAGACCTGCCCGTCGTTGATGGCGCAGGTGTGGCTGGAGCCTGCCGCGACGCGTTCCACGTCGGTCAGGGCCGTCACCTGGACCGGCTCGTCGCGTTCCAGCGACGTGCCGTCGCCGACCTGCCCCCAGATGTTGTCGCCCCAGCACCACAGCTGACCGTTGGTGCGCGCCACGCAGGTGTGGCGGCCGCCGGCACTGACGTCACGGGCACCGATGATTCCCGTGGCCTGCACGGGGACCGAGCTGTCGACGGTGCTGTTGTAGCCGAGCTGACCGTCGTTGGATTCGCCCCAGCACCACACGGTGCGGTCGGCTGGCACGAGTCCGGACCTTGTGGCGCAGGCATGACTGTCGCCAGCGCTGATCGAGGAGGCGGAGGTCAGGTTTGTCGCGTCCACGGCGACCGGCTCGAGCTGGTCGACGGTCTGACCGTTCCCCAGGCGGCCGGAGGCACCCCGGCCCCAGCACTTGGCGTCGCCGTCGGTTTCCACGGCGCAGGTGAAGTCGTCTCCGGCTTCCACACGGCTCACATCCGCCAGGTTCACGGCCTTCGGGCGGCTGGCTTGATCGCGCGTTCCGTCTCCCAGCGCGCCGTAGACGTTGGCTCCCCAGCACTGCAGCGTGGCCGCCGCTGCCAGAGCGCAGGCGTGATCGGCGCCGGCGCTGATCACGCCGAAGGTGTTCGCGCTGAGCGGCTCGAGGTCGAGCACTGCCCCGGGGAGCGCGGAGAAGGGATCGACTCCGTTGCCGGTTTCGCCGTCGCCTGAGTCGCCCCAGCAGTA
>JAEMRF010000240.1:2000-4989 GCA_016463515.1 Solirubrobacteraceae bacterium
GGGACCGTCACCGATCTCACCGTTGCCATTGTCGCCCCAGCAGAAGACCTCTCCCGCCTTGGTTGCGGCGCAGGTGTGATCCTCGCCGGCATCGATGTCGAGGGCGTCCGTGAGCCCGGTGACCTCGCGCGGCGCATAGATGTCGCCGTCGCCGCCGTTTCCGAGCCGCCCGTAGCTCCCTGCGCCCCAGCAGAAGGCCTTGCCGTCTGCCGTGGTGGCGCAGGAGTGCTCATATCCGGCAGACACATCCGTGGCCGACGTCAGCCCGATCGCGCGAACTGGCCGTGAGGTTTCCTCTTCGCCGCCGTCGCCGAGCCTTCCGTAGTCGCCGTCTCCCCAGCACTGCACGCTGCCGTCGGCGGCTATTGCACAGGCGTGGGAGTTCCCGAGGTCGAGTGGGTCGGCCGCCGCGACTGCGGGGGCACCGAGCAGGGTGAAGAAGAGCGCCAGGACGAGCCAGCGCGCAGAGCCAGAACACAACATGCCGCGAACCTAAGGAGGGCCCGCGGAAAAGGCACCAGGGGGTTCCCTAGTTCGAGCTGGGGGGCGTCTCCAGGGTGCCGTCGGCGGCCAGCGCCGCGAGCTGCACCCGCGACTTGACCCCGAGCTTTCGGAAAGCCCGACCGAGATGAAACTCGACGGTCTTGGGGCTGATGAAGAACTCGGCGGCGATCTCGCGGTTCGTCAGGCCGCGGGCTGCGGCGAGGGCGATTCGTTCCTCCTGCGCCGAGAGTCTGGTGGGGTCCTGAACGGCGTCGCGGCGGACGGCGCCGGCGGAGCGCAGTTCGGCTTCGGTCCGCTCAACCCACGGCGTTGCTTGCAGGGCCTGGAAACCTTCGAGCGCCTGGCGCAGGCGCGTGCGGGCGTCGATGCGGCGTCCGGCGCGGTGCAGCCGTGCCCCGAAGCAGAGCAACGTGCGGGCCGTCTCGAACGGCGCCTCAGCGGCCGCGTGGTACGCGAGCGCCTCGTCGAAGGCTGGGTCGAAGTCGTCGTCGATCAAGCCCGAGCAGCGTGCGGTGATGGCGCGGGCCAAGGGCACGTCGTCGCGTTCGGCGAGTTCACGCGTTCGCGCGTGGAGCGTCGCTGCATCGCGGAGTCGCCCGACGCTGCAGTACGCCTCGACGAGATCAGGGACCCACAGGTTGGCGACCGGATCCACGATGCCGGTCCGCTCCGACTCCGCCGCGATGGCTTCGAGTTCGATGATCGCGGCGTCGATCCGACCGGCGGTGAGCTCCAAGAACCCGAGTGCGGTACGGGCCGTGAGCCCGGCCGAGACGTAGCCGGAATCGGCGGTCATCGTGAGCACATCGTGCACGTCCTCCCGAGCGGCATCGCTGCGGCCGCGGCCCGCGTGGAGCCGCGCGCGGATCGCAAGCGCGGCCGCAAGCGGCCCGCGCTGCCCGCACAGCTCCGCAACCGAGATGGCCTCCTCGGCTTCGGACTCGGCCTGATCCCACAGGCCGAGCCGGTAGGAGGCGTCGGCGGCGACGATCATGTAGTGCGGCACGAGACCCTGCGCGCCGGATTCCTGGACCGCTCGGGCGAGCCGAACGATGTCGGCGTGCAGGGCGGCCGTCTCCCCGATGCAGTTGCGGGCGTGCAACCCGAACGAGATGGTGCCCGCCATCGGCGAGACCGGATCGATCTCGTTCAGGACGGTGCCGACTTGGCCGAGGGCATGGCGGGCCGATCTCGTGTCGCCGGTGAGCGCGTGCGTGAGGCCGAGCATCGCGTAGACCTGCCCGCGCGTGATCGCGGGAGCGTCTGGGGGCAGGAGTTCGGCACCGTCTCGGGCGGTCGCCAGCGCGGTTCGGCAATCACCGCCGACCACGGCCACCATGGCCGCGTCGGCATAGAGGGCTGCAGCTGCCGCCGGGGCGGCGCCGCGCACGCGGCGGGCCTCTGAGGTCAGCGTGTGATGGTGGTCGAGCACCCGGCCCACTCCACCCACCAGACCGATGATCGCCTGCAAGTGCTTGGCGGCGCCGGCCATGTGGAGGTCGTCGGCCTGCGTGACGGGGTCGAGGGTGGCTGAGGCCCGCGCATAGGCGCCGCCGAAGCCGAACTGGGCGGCCGCGATCAACCGGCGCCCGCGTTCCTGGTTGCGATCTGCTGTGAGGTTGGCGGCGCGCTCAAACGCCTCGCCAGCGACGACGTGGGCCCCGCGCTCGACGGCTCGACCGGCGGCAGCATCAAGCGCGTTGGCCGCTTCTTCTGAGGCGCCGACGACGGCGGCAGCAAGGTGCCAGGCTCGGGCATCCGGCCCAGCGTGGTCGGCCAGGGCCGCGTGAACTCGGCGGTGGTCGGCGCCGGTGGTGCGGCCCATCACCACGCCGCGCATCAGCGGGTGGGCGAGGGTCATGTGCGCTCCGGTGACGCGCAGGAGCCCGGCCTGCTCGGCTTCCTCGATGGCCGCCATGCCGAGGCCAAGGCTGCCGCACGCGGAGATGATCGGCGCAGCCGAGCGGTCGACAGAGGCGGCGACGACGAGCATGGCTGCGGCCGCGTCAACGCTGATGGCGCCCAGCCTGCGGGCAAACGCGTCCCACAAGGACCCGCCGGGATTGATCGCCGGCGCAAACGGCACCAAGCCACGCCGCTGATCATCGTCCAGCAGCCCTGGCAGCTCGATCAGCGCAAGGGGGTTGCCGTGTGCCGCGGCGAGGATGCTGTCGATCGCGGAGGCCGCGAGCTCCTGCTCGCGACGGTCCAGCAGACTCCGGGCGGCGGTGGCACCAAGCTCCGGCACGGTGAGGGTGCGGACGGGGCGGCCAGAGAGCGAGGGCACCGGCGTTTCAGCACGAGCTGCTGCCAGGACGCCGACCGCGTGCCCGCTGAGGCGCCGGGCGGCGTACCCAAGGCACTCGGCCGACGGTGCGTCGAGCCACTGGACGTCGTCGAGCAGCAAGAGCAGCGGCCGATCCGAGGACGCGGCTCGCAACAGCGCCAGGAAGCCAGCGCAGGTGGCGAGTCGGTCAGCTTGGGC
>JAEMRF010000027.1:0-14739 GCA_016463515.1 Solirubrobacteraceae bacterium
ACCTCCGGGCCGAGCGCCAGTTCCGCGCGGACCGTCGTCATGACGACCTGCCGCTCAGGCTCCTGCCCGACGTAGCCGCAGACCGTGCCCAGCTCGCGCGGGCCGGCGCCTGCCAGGTCGATCCCGCCAACGTGCCCGGAGCCGTGCACGGTGCCGCCGGTGGTGTGGGGCACGAGCCCACACAGCAGGCCGAGCAACGTCGACTTCCCAGAGCCCGACGCGCCTGCCAGCACCACGAATTCGCCGGGCTGCACGGCAAGGTCGACGGCGTCCAGCACCGCCGCACCGGCGCCCGGGTACGTCAGCGTGACGCCCCGAAGATCCACGAGAGGCGTGGTCTGCACGATCGGCCCTGCAGCCGTCATCGGGCGCTCCGGCCACGCTTGCGGCTCGCGATCCCCAGCGGGATTGCCGTGGCCGCGCCGGTCAGAAGCCCGGCGGCCAGCGCGATCGTGACCGGCGCGGCGTCGAGCAGCGGGAAAGCGTCGAAGTGATCGGCCCCGCTCAGCCGGGTGAGCACGGTGGCAACCACCGTGAGGAGCGCGGCGACCGCGGCGCCCTGCTCCGCCCAGGACCACGGCACCCCGGCGTGACTGGGTTCCCGTGCACGCACGGGAGATGAAAGTCCTCGCAATTCCAGTACCCCAGCCGCGTCGGAGGCGCGGTCCAAGGTCCGTCCGAGGAGCGCGTTCACGACGAGTCCGCGGTCGCGGGCCGTGAGGCCGGCGCCATCGGCACGGGCCCGCAATCCATCGGCATAGCGGCGACCGTCGTCGGCCAGCGCCGGCGCGAGGCGCAGCGTGAGGGTCGCGGCCACGCCTGCCCGCGGGGCCCTGCGGCGCACGGAGGCGAGCACGCGGTCGGTATCGACGAGGGCGATCGACAGTCCCGAGATCGCGAGGCCGCAGAGCACACGCATGGACTGCGCGACGGCGCCGGCGAGCGCTTCGAGCGTGACGTCGACCTGGCCGAGTGGCCCGGCATCGCCCAGGCGAAAGATCACGGTCAGTCCGTTGCGGTTGATCAGCAGCTGCACGAGCACCAAGAGCACCGCGAACACGATGCCGATACGCAGCAACCGCCAGACCGGCCCCAGAGCGCCGAGATCGCGGGCGATCAGCACCACGGCAAGAAGCAGTCCGAGTAGCGCCGCGGGGTGCTCGAGCACGAGCGTGGAGGCGAGCAGGGCGCAGAGCCACGCCACCGCCAGCCGAGGACGCACCGACCGCACGGCCGCGCACCGGTCCTGCGCGGAGGCAGCCGTTGGGCGAGCGGCGGGGCGAACGAGGCTCACCCGGTGGGCCCCTCTGGGATCCCTCGGGCGCCGCGTTGGTCGACGATCACCGCGGCCCGGTGTCGGAGCTGGTCCTCGTCGAGCGCTTTGGCGGCGCGGCGCAAACCCTGGTCATCGGTGCCCGCGACGATCCACACCGGCGCATTGGTCGACCGGCGGATGGCGGCGACGATCCCGGTACTCGTCGCCGAGCTCGTGACGGTCTTGCCGCGTTGATCAAGGCCTTCCAGGGTGCGGTCGCCCGTGATCCGCGCGAACACTCCGGATTCCTCAGGCCCTGCGCGCAGCGACGCTGCTTCAGGACCAAAGCCAGCAAGCTGGTCGATGCGGGCCACGATCACCTGGATCGGAGCCTGCTGCCCTGCGTCGGTCGCCGGGCTCCCCGCGGGGGTGCCCGGCACGAGCTTGGCGCCCGCTGCGGTCAGGCGCTCCGTCACCGTGGTGCAGGCGGCGCGATCAGGGTCAGCGCAGCGAATCATCGTGGTCGGATGGCGACCGTCGAACCCGCCCGCGAGCGGCCTGGGGTAGGCACCGACCACCGCCGGAGTTCCGCCAGGGAACGCGTCGGAGGCGTGAAAGTCCCACCAGACCTGTTCGCCGCTGCGCAGTCGCCACGCGGCGGCGCCGCGGTCAGCGGCAACGCCGTCGACGTAGTAGGTCCAGTCGTGCTGTTCGCCGTCAACGGCGCCGCTCTTGGTGCCATTGATCGCCGTGACGAACCCGCCGCCGTCGCGGCTTTCGACCTCGGTGTTGCGCTGGAGCAGCCGAAGCACCGTGTCCTCGCCCGCGACCTTGGGGGTGGGGAAGGTCTTGAGGTTGGAAGCTCCGAATCCGGAGCTCACCGTGAGCGTGACCCCGGTGACCGCCTCCCCCGCACCAGCACCACAGCCCGGCAGGAGCGCGGCCGCCGCCAGGAGGGCGACGGCCGGCCGGCCAAGCCAGCTGCGGAGCGGGTGCAGGTGAGACGACATCGGGGTCAGATCATCGGACGGTTAGCGGACGCGCAGCTCCACGACGCTGGAGATCGAGCGGTCGCCGAGGCGTACACGGATCTTGACGTCGTAGGTGCCGCGCTTGGCGTTGCGCGCGATCCGCAGCGCGAGCGTGGTGGTGCGCTCGTCGCCGGCGCCGATCGAGTGCACCACGGCCTCACCCTTGCCGCTCACGGCGAGGGAGCGCGGCGTGATCGCCACGGCGGACGTCTTGCTGAGTGTGGCGAGCGTGGCGTTGGTCAGCTTGAACTTCAGCTGGGCGGTGCGGCCGGCGCGCACGCTGGTGGTGCCGCGGCTGGTCTGCAGCGTCACGACGCCGTCCTTGCCATCGGCGCCGTTCTGGCCGGGAGCTCCGGGCACGCCCTGCGGACCCGCCGGACCGATCGGTCCGAGCGGCCCCTGCGGACCGACGGCGCCATTGGCACCGTTGGCGCCGTTGGTGCCGTCGGCACCAGCCGGACCTGCCACGCCAACCGGCGCCGAGGTGCCAGTGCCGGTGAGCGCCACCGAGGTGTCGCCGACGTGGGCGTCACTGCGAACCTTCAGCGTCGCGGTCCGCGCGCTGGCCGCGGTCGGGGCGAAGCGCACCTGCACGGTGCAGGTCGAAGCCGAGGCAACCGCTGCGGCGGTGCAGGTCTCGCCGCTGACCAGGAAGTCGGGGGCGTTGGCACCTTCAACCCACACGCGCGATGCGTCGATGGCGATGCGGCCGGCGGTGTAGGTCACGGTGACCGGCGCGCCGATCGTGCCGGCCGGCTGGGCGCCGAGGTCCTTGGCCTGAGCGTCTGCGGCGAGCTGGCGGCAGCGGTCGGTAACGGTCTCCACGCACACGGTGCGCAGCTCCGAGCGACCCCAGTCCGTGCCGGCCGGCAGCTTCTTGGCCTGCACGTCGAAGCGGCCGACAGTCGGGAAGGTCACGGCCGCCGTGCCGTCGTTTGCGATGTCGATCTCCTGCGTGCCAGCCACGAGGGTGAAGTCCCCCGCCGGAGCAGCAACGCCGCTGGTGAAGACATTCGTGGTCGTCGTGAACGCCTTGCCGGCGAGCACCACCGATGGGACGCCGGTCGTCGACACGTAGCTGGACTGGCTGTCGTAGTTCGGCGGCGGCGCAGTGGTGGCCTGGAAGAGCACCGTGTCGCCGTCGCTCAGCAGCTCCTCACACGCGCCGACGTTTGAGGAGACGTTGTTCTTTGCGACGTTCCAGTAGTCGTTGGCGGAGAAATTGTGGAGCTCGCCGAGGATGGTCTGCACGAACTGCCGCTGGTCCCAGTTGCCGCCGGTGGCTGCTTGGAGCGCGGCCGTCGCGGAGCTGCCGGCGCACGTGTATGCGGCGGCGCCAGTCGGCGAGAACGCAGCGACCTCTTCGGTGTCGAGCACGACCTTGGTGGGCGCGAGCAGCGTGGCGTTCTGCCCTTCGACGCGCACGGTGGCCGTGATCTTGGCCGCTTCGGCGGCCGTAGGCAGAACGGCGAAGACCGCAATTGCGGCAACGATCGCCCGACGGGCGCGTGCCCGGTGCAGGGAGGTGGGGGTCATAAATTGGCTCCTTCGGAGCTGGCGACCACCCCACACGCCATGGCGTGCGTGGAACGGCCGCCGATTCGCGTGACGGGTTCAAGCTCACCGCGTGGTGTTCGGACTTGGGGTCTACCTCCCGGATCTCCTTCCCAGGCCCTGAGGCCCAGTGGATTCGTGATCCGTTCGTCGCCCTCACCGCTGCGCGTCAGTCCCGGAGTCGCACCGGGTTCCCACATGCCATGAGCCCGGCGATCGTAGCGAGGTCGCGCGGTCGCCAGAGGTGACGCTCCTCCGCGGCCGCAGAACGTGGCGGGTGTTGACTACGCTGCCGGGCCATGCCGCCAGCCCCAAAGGACTCGCCTGCCCGCTGGCCAGCGACGCGCCGCTACACCTCAGTCGACCTGGATCTCTTTGCCGATCCTGGCGCGGTGCCACCGCTGGTGGTCGACCTCGGCGGCCCGCGGCGCGTGCTCAGCACGGCCGTGCTGGGCGGCGGACTGACGGTGGCCCAGAGCTGGCTGTGCGTGACCGTCGCTGGCGACTACTCCCGCATGGACCCGGGCGAGGATCTGCGCGAGCGCGCTGCAGCGCTCGGTCTTCCTGGGCCAACCGTGGGCATGCTCACGGGCGTCGACGTGCGCCGCGTGGAGCGACGGACCGTTGGCGCTGCCTCGGTCCATGCCACCGTTGGCGTGGGTCGCGGCGTGGCAGCCGCCGGTGACCGCCCTCCGGACTGGGGTCCAATCGGGACCATCAACCTGCTCATCGAGGTCGACGCGCCACTGACCGACGACGCCCTCGTCGGCGCCATGCAGACCGCCGTCGAAGCAAAGGTGCAGGCGCTGGCCGACGCGCGAATTCCGGCCCGCAACGCAGGCGGCTGGGCCACCGGCACGCCGACCGACGCCCTCTGTATTGCCGTGCCCGAGGGCGGCACCGTCCCCTTCGCGGGCACCGCGACCGCCGTCGGCGCCGACATCGCCCACGCCGTCCACGAGGCCGTCCTCGCCGGTGCCCTTGCCGACCGGGCCGACCACGCCGCAGCCCTCGCTCGGCGCGACTCCTCCGCACACTGAGCAGGTGGCGCTCCGGCCGGCGGGCTGCTTCGCCGGCCCGGACTCGCGCGCTCGTTCAGGTCGCGGCGCGAGGCCTAGCGCCGGCGCAGGTGCAGCACGTTGTCGCGGTAGTTGACCACGGTGCCGTCCGGTTTGGTCTTGCTGCGGTCCAGTCCCTCGGCGCGGACGGTCTCCCAGGCGCCGTCTGGCAGCGCGAGATCGCTGAGGAGCTGCGGGGCCGTCGGCATGTACTGCTCCGGGTGGGGGTCGCCGCCGGACGGGAAACTCTCGTGGGAGACCACCACCAGCGTGCCGCCGGGCGCCACGGCATCGGCGGCCTTGCGGAGCGTCTCCAGACGCTGGAAGGCAAACGGCGACTGCAGGTAACAGGCGGAGACGAGGTCGAACTCGCCAGCCGGGAACGAGACGTCGAAGTCGTGCTGCTCCCACGTGATGAGGCCCGCGACCCCGGCGCTGGCCGCGTGCTCGGCGGCCTGCGTGAGTGCGGCCTGCGCGAGGTCGACCGCGGTGACCTGCCAGCCGCGAGCCGCGAGCCAGAGCGCGTCGCCGCCGGTGCCGCAACCAAGGTCGAGCGCGAGGCCAGGCACCAGGCCTTCGACCTCACCCACGAGCAGATCGTTGGGGTTCCCGCTCCACGTGATGCCACCGGAGGCGTAGCGCTCCTCCCACCATGTCGCGGGGTGCTGCTCAGCGGTATCGACCATGGAGCGAGCTTGGCGCACCACCCGGAAAAGAGCAAGGCGTCTTGCCGTACTGGCAAATCGACGCAACGCTCGCGCTCGAACGAAACCTCGGCCACACTCGGCGTGAGAAGGTCGTCTTGTTTCTGAATGCTGGCTCAAATCCGCGGTTTCCACCGGGGCCATTGGGTTTTCGCCTCCTCCCGCGGCTACGTCGTTGCCTGCCTGCTCAGAACGTGATCTGCTCAAGGTGACGACCATCACGGTCGCCCATCTGTCACCGATGTCCCACGCCTGAACGAGGCCGTCCCACCATGAGTCCTTCCATCCGCCCGGCGCTCGTCGCCAGGTCGAGCCTTGCCGCCGTGCTCGTCGCCGCTGCAGCCGGCGCCGCCGCACCGTCGGCCTCCGCCGTGTCGGCCTTCTACACCCCGCCGGCCGCGCTGCCGGCCGACAACGGTTCGCTCGTGCGCAGCGAGTCGATGAAGCTCGGCGCGGGCGTCAACATCCCTGGCATCGCCACGCTGCCGGGCCGCGCCACGCGCATCATGTACCGCTCGACCGACTCAACCGGGCAACCCGTCGCGGTGACCGGCACCTACATCGAGCCGAGCAAGAAGTTCTACGGACCCGCTCGACCGCTGGTCGCCTACGCCGCCGGCACGCAGGGTCAGGGCGACGAATGCGCGCCGTCCCTCGGCCTGGAGAACCCGCTCGGGTTCAACGCCGGGTCAGTCAACGTGAGCTACGAGACTCCGACGATCTACAACCTGCTCAACCGCGGGTTCGCGGTCGTCGTGACCGATTACGTCGGCCTCGGCGCCACCGATCGCCTCCACACCTACGTGAACCGCGTCGACCAGGGCCGCGCCGTGCTCGACGCCGCCCGTGCCGCCTTCAAGGTGACCGGCGCAAGCATCGATAGCTCCTCGCCGATCGGCCTCTTCGGCTACTCGCAGGGCGGCGGCGCGACTGCGTCGGCCGCTGAGCTCGCCAGCACCTACGCACCTGAGCTCAACCTCAAGGCAGCGTTCGCCGGCGCACCGCCGGCGAACCTCGCCGACACGATGCGCACCGCCGACGGCACCACCCTGACCGCCGTGATCGGCTTCGCCGTCAACGGCTTCGTGCAGACGTACCCGCAGCTCAAGCCGATCCTCGACGCCAACACCAACAACGCCGGCAAGGCCGCGCTCAAGAAGATCGCGGGCGCATGCATCGGCGACGGCGCAGCGTCGTTCGCGTTCCAGAAGACGAACCAGTGGACGACCTCCGGCGTGAGCATCTCGACGGTCGTGGCCAACAACCCGGTCGCCAAGGCGATCGTCGACGAGCAGCAGATCGGCCGGATCAAGCCGTCGATCCCGGTCCGGATCATCACCGGCACCAAGGACGACATCGTGCCGCACGCCCAGGCCAAGCGCCTGGCCGTGGACTGGTGCGCACTGGGCGGCGTGGTCGATTACCGCCCGGTCGTGCAGTACTTCGGTACCGGTGGCACGAGCGTGAACCACCTGGGTCCAATGCTCACCGAGAGCAGTAAGTCCCAGCAGTGGCTGATCGACCGCCTGAACGGCAAGCCGGCCGTCTCGAACTGCGCCTCAGTCAAGCGCATGCTCTAGCGCGACCGCGCACACCGGCCGGCACTCGCCGGCACGACCTCGGGGCCGAGCGCGATACGTCGCGCCCGGCCCCGATTTCGTTGCTTGGCGCTCTACTGGCAGGCCTCACATTCTTCACCGTTGCGCATCGCCTCGATCGAGCAGGCCTGCTGCGCGGCGAGCGCCACGCCTGCCAGCGCGGTCTCTGGGTGCGGCTCGGCAACCGCGACTTTGCCGACGGTGGCCTTCTCGATCGAAGACGCACCGAGCGTGCGCAGGTAGTAGGTCGTCTTGAGCCCAGAGCGCCAAGCATGGCGGTACATGTGGCTCATCGCCTTCATGTCCGGTGCTGGCAGGAACAGGTTCAGCGACTGACTCTGATCGATCCACTTCTGGCGGCGCGCCGCGGCGTCGACCAGCCAATGTGAGTCGATCTGAAACGCCGTGCGGTAGCGCTCCTTGAGCTCGGTCGGGATCGCATCGATCGCGGTGAGATCGCCGTCGTGCGCCTTGATCGACTCGGCGAGTTCGCGGCTCCACTGCCCAAGCGCCTTGAGGTCGGCAACCAGGAACGGGTTGAGGATCACGAAGTCGCCTGAGAGGTTCGACTTCGCGAACAGGTTCTTGTACATCGGCTCGATGCACGGCGAGGTGCCCATGATGTTGGCGATGGTCGCCGTGGGGGCGATCGCCAGCACGTTGGAATTGCGCATCCCCTGCCGGGCGATCTTCTCGCGCAGCGGCGCCCAGTCCAGCACGCCGCCGCGCGGCACCTCCACGGCCTCTCCGCGCTCGGCCTCGAGCAGATCGACGGTGTCCTGTGGCAGCAGGCCGCGGTCCCACTTCGAGCCTGCGTAGGAGCGGTACGTCCCGCGCTCGGCTGCCAGGTCGCTGGAGGCCTCGTAGGCGTACAGCGCGATCGCCTCCATCATCTCGTCGTTGAACGCCACAGCCTGCGGCGACCCGAACGCGAGGCCCTTGCGGTACAGCGCGTACTGCAGCCCCATCACGCCGAGGCCGACGGGGCGGTGGCGCTCGTTGGCGGTGCGCGTGGCGACCGTCGGGTAGAAGTTCACGTCGATCACGTTGTCGAGCGCGCGCACCGCGACCCGGATCGTCTCGCGGAGCTTTGCGTGGTCGAGCTCCAGGTCAGCCGTGAGGTGCTCGTCGATCACGACCGAGCCCAGGTTGCACACGGCCGTCTCCTCCGGGCCGGTATTGAGCGTGATCTCGGTGCAGAGGTTGCTGGAGTGCACGACGCCCGCGTGGTCCTGCGGCGACCGCAGATTGCACGGGTCCTTGAACGTGATCCACGGGTGCCCCGTTTCGAAGAGCATCTTGAGCATCGACTTCCACAGCTCGATCGCAGGGATCCGCTCGCCGTGCAGCTCGCCGGCGTCGACGAGCCGCTCGTAGTGCTCGTAGCGCTCCTGGAACCGCTTGCCATAGAGCTCGTGCAGGTCGGGCACGTCGGAGGAGCGAAAGAGCGTCCAGCCCTGGCGGGCCTCCATCCGCTGCATGAACAGGTCCGGAATCCAGGTCGCGGTGTTCATGTCGTGGGTGCGCCGGCGATCATCGCCGGTGTTCTTGCGCAGCTCCAGGAACTCGCGGATGTCGTTGTGCCAGACCTCCAGGTAGGCGCAGCCCGCGCCAGCGCGTTTGCCGCCTTGGTTCACGGCCACGAGCTGGTCGTTGTGGAGCTTGAGGAACGGCACCACGCCTTGGCTCTCGCCGTTGGTCGAGCCGATGTGCGAGCCGGTGCCGCGCACGGCCGTCCACGAACCGCCGAGGCCGCCGGCGTACTTGCTGCAGGCCGCGTTCTCGGCGATGCCGCGCTGCATGATCGAATCGAGCGTGTCGTCCACCGTGTAGAGGAAGCACGACGAGAGCTGGGAATGCGGCGTGCCGGCGTTGAAGAGCGTCGGGGTCGATGAGCAGAACCTCCGCCCGGAATACATGCGGTACAGGTCGATCACGCGCGCCTCACGGTCGCTGGTGGGGTCCTCCCCCAGCCCGATCCCCATCGCCACGCGCATCCAGAACAGCTGCGGCGTCTCGAACCGGCGATGCGCCGCCGGGTCGGTCTTGTCGATCAGCAGGTAGCGGTCGTAGAGCGTCTGCAGACCCAGAAAGTCGAAGGCCAGGTCGGCGGCGGGGTCGAGTTCAGCGGCCAGGCGATCAAGGTCGAACTCCAGCAGGCGCGCGTCGATGCGGTTGATCGCGACGCCGTGCTCGAGATTCGGCCGCAGGGCGGCGGCATGAGCCTCGCGCAACCCTGCGATGCCGTCGACGGCGATATCCCACTGCAGCGACTCCTCGTAGGCGTAACTCAGCAGGATCCGTCCGGCGAACGCTGAGTATTCCGAGTCGCGCTCCACCAGTGCCCGAGCGTTGAGGATCGCGAGTTTGCGCAGCTCAGCGCGCGGAATCCCTGGGCGCACCGACCGCCGCAGCTCGCGCTCGAGTTCCTGCGGGGTGGCGGCGATGGCCAGCCCGGTCGAGGCGAACGCAATCCGCGCGACGAGGTCGCGGCCATCCCATTCCTCCTCTGTTCCGGACGCACTGAGCACTGGGATGGGAGGGAATTCCGGCTCCGGGAGCGCGGCCGTCTCGGTGGCTGCCTCGGCCGTCGGCGCAGCAGCCAGGGCCGAGGCAGCGTCGAGCGAGAGCTGCCCAGTGCTGGCGTCGGTTGCGCCGCTGTCTGCGCCGGCCTGTGCCCGCAGCATCGCCCGCTCGGCGCGATAGATGATGTAGCGCTCGGCCACGCGCATGTGGCCGCCAAGCATCAGCTCTTCCTGCACGAGGTCCTGAACGCTCTCGACCGAGAGGAACGGCTGACCGAGCGCCTGCGCGCGCTCGGTGACGCGTGCCGTGATCGCCGCAGCCGGCTCGGAGTCGGCAGAGAGAGACAGGAACGCGCCTCGGATCGCGGACTCGATCTTCGCGGGCTCCCATGCCACCACCGCGCCAGACCGTCGCACGAGCCGAAGCCCGGCCGCTGGAGCAGCGGCCGGCCCGGGCGCTGGGGCCGCGTCACGCTCCACCACCGCCCGGCGAAGCACGAGGGCCTTGGCGACCTCGAACTGGCCCGCCTCGATGAGCTGGGCCTCGACCAGCGCCGATACGTCGTGCTCGCTGATGCGGCCCTCGACCAGGCCGGCGTCGACGAGGCGCTCGCACACGCGCTTGGTGATCGACCCGACGATCGCTCGGGCGGGCGCCGTGTCGGCGCGCTGGTCGCCCTCGGCGATGGCCAGGGTGACGAGCGCATCGGCGACCATCTCCGCGGCGACTTCGGGCTGGAACTGACTATCACCGCCGTCAGCGCCGGTCACGTTCAGCGCAAGGTCGCGGTAGTCGCGGAACGAGGGCCCAGCGGCCAGCGCCGGCCCCACATCAAACGGTGGGCGCTGCGGCGGCGCAGTGGCAGCGGCGGCTTTGAGGTCAAGGTCGCGGAGCAGGTTGGAGAAGTCGAGCATGGGGTGCGGAAGTCCTTTGAAAAACAGAGCTAGGGGCTGACTCGAGCTAGAGCTCGTCGTCGCCGACGGCCACGAGCGACGAGGCCTTCTGGTACTCGGTGACGCGCCCCTCGAAGAAGTTCTGCTCCTTGCGCACGTCCATCAGCTCCGCCAGCCACGGCAGCGGGTTCTCGATCCCGCCGACGAGCGGCTCCAGCCCGACCGACTCCAGGCGGCGGTCGGCGATGTAGTCGATGTAGGTCGAGAACTCGGCGGCCGAGAGGCCCACGCCCTCCACCGGCAGGCAGTCCTCGATGAACGCCTGTTCCAGCTCGACGGCCTCACGCATCAACTCCCGCAGCTCCTCGCGGAACGCCGGCGTCCAGACCTCCGGGTTCTCGGCGACGAGTTCCAGCAGCAGCCGACGAAACACCTCGATGTGGTTGGACTCGTCGCGCAGCGTGTAGCGGAACATCGTCCCGATGCCGGGCAGCTTGCCCTGCCGATAGAGGCTGAGGATCATGCCGAAGAGCCCATAGAACTGGGTGCCCTCCATGCACTGCCCGAACACGAAGATGTTCTTCGCCAGCAGCTGCCGATCGTGGAGCGAATCGAGGTCCAGGTCGCGGCGAAGGTCGTTGCTGACGCGGGTGACGAACCGGTTCTTGGCCGTGATGGTCGGGATGTCTTCGAACATCGCCTCGCACTCGTGGGGATCGATGCCGAGCGAACTGATCATGTAGAGCAGCGAGTCGGCGTGAATGTTCTCCTCGTGGGCGTGACGGCCCAGCACGAGCTTGAGCTCGGCGGCGGTGACGGACTGGCGCACGACGTGCAGCACGTTGTCGCCGACGATCCCCTCCGCGGCCGAGAAGTAGCCGATGCCCATCCGCACGATCCACCGGTCGATCTCGGTCAGGGCGTGGGCATCACGCCACTGCTCGACGTCCTTGCCCATCGGCACGTCTTCGGGCTCCCAGTGGTTGGCCTTCATCGTGCGATACAGCTCGTATGCCCACGTGTAGCGCAGCGGCAACAGGTTGAACGTCATCGTCTCGCGCCCGCCGATCACCCGCTTGGCCGCAACGGCGGCCTCGGCTTTGGCGTGATCCAAGACGAAGGTCCGTGGACCGATCGAATAGCTCTTCTGCACGGTGCTCCTCCTGCGGAAGCGGTGGAGAAAGAGCAGTCCGAGCAGCGCGCGAGGCGCGAATACCGGGCGGACCATCCTTCCTCCGAGGATGTACGACAGACGTGGAGCAGTCGACCGGGCTCGCCTCACAAGAGGACCACCGTTGCGGGACAGCGCCGGATTCTCACCGGACTTCGCTGACATCCACGCCCCCCAATGCATGGGGACTGCGTCAGACCGTACGGGCCCGTTCGGACGGCTCGGCCCAACACCGGAAGGTGCAGGGAGAAGCCACCGCGCGCCGCCTAGGCGGCAGTGTCGATGCGGCCCTGCACGGGGCCGCCGGCAGCCGGCGAATATGCGCGACCAACCGAGCGGGAGCGGCCGACCTGGCCAAGCTCACGCTGAATCTCTGCCATGCCGGCCCGAAGCTCGGCTTCGCTCTGGGCGGCCAGCGCAAGGGCGCGCCGCAGCAGCGGCTCGGCCCCGATGGGCGGCTTGCTCGGCAACAGGCCGCGAGCCTCAGCCCATTCGGCCTGCAGCCGGCCGAGCTCGTCGAAGTGGCCGGCCTGCACGAGCGCGCATTCGGTCTCGGCGAGATCCACCAGCCTGCGATACGGCGTGAGGGCGTCGAGCTGCAGCACGGGTCTCAGCCGTGCTGGAGGGAGATCTGCTGCCAGCTCTCGCGGAGCTCGCCGAGCAGACGAGTCACCTCGTGCAGGCGGTCCGGTTTGGCTTCGATGCGAGCATCAGCCATCTCAGAGAGGCAGAACACGTAGATGCCTTGCAGACGGCTGGCGATCTCGCCGCCGCGCTCGATGTCCAGCGTCGCGAAGAGTTCCTCGACGATGGCCTGCGCGCGACCGATCGCAATGCCAGCCTTGGCGATCTCGGCATGCTCGAACATCGCGATCGCTTGTCGCAGGAATTTTCCTGCGCCGTCGTAAAGCATGACGACAAGCTGTGCGGGCGAGGCGGTCATGACGGCCGACTCGCGGTAGGCGTTGGGGGTAGCACTGCGGTACATCGTTGCCTAAGTCATCGCTCGCTCAGCCGACAACTTGAGTGCTGGTAGGACCAATGTTGGCCCTTGGGCGATTAGTTGTTGTTGGACAGCGACGAGAGGCGCGACGTCAGGTCGGCCTGGCGAGCCTGCGCCGCAGCGAGTGCGGTCTCCATCGCAGCGAACTGCTTGCGCAGCTGGTCCTCGCGAGTGCTGAGGCGTTCGTCGAACTTCACGAGCGACGTCTTGAGCCGCGACACCTGGCTGTTGACCTGCTCGATGCGGTCGGTGATGCCCGACCCCGAGCCGAGCTGCGGTGCGAGCAGGCCCTCGAACTTCTGCGCGAAGCCATCGGTGCCGGACTTGGCTCCGAGCAGCTCTCGCACACCAGCAGGATTGGCATCGAGGGCAGCCTTGAACTTGGTCTCGTCGAAGACGAGCTTGCCCTTGAGTGAGTCCGGCGACGACGTGGCGCCACCGGTCGTGGCGCCGGTCGTGATGCCAAGGTCGGCCATCGACGTGAGCGTGCCGGAGAGTCCAGCCACCGCATCGCTCATCCCGATGCGCAGCTGGCTGACCATCCGGGAGAGCCCCTGGTCGCCGAACAGCACACCCTTCTTGATGTCGATCTGAAGTGTGGCGTCCTTGACGGGCTTCTCGGTCGTCGCAGCGTGCGCTGCGTCCAAGACCGAGTTGTAGGCCTCGACGAAGGCCTTCATCTTGGATGCAAGCGCATCCTTGTCTGGGCCTGGCGCACCGACCGTCACGCTCGCAACGCCGAGCTTCTTGCCGGTGATGTCGAGCCCTGGCAGGGCGTCCTTGGCCGTGTTGGTCGCCGAGAACACGGATGCGCCACCGTCGACGGTGTACTCCATGTCTCGGCCGAGACGCTCGGAATCCAGCGCCAGCGTGGAGCCGCCGCTGTCGGAGAATGCGAAGGTGCTGGCGGCACCGGTCGTGGCCGAGGAGACCACGAGCTTGCCTTGCGCGTTGACGGCGATCACGTCGCCGCCGGCTTGGTTGATCGCGCTGACGGCGTCGTCGATCGTCGCGCCGGCCGAAATGTTGACCGAGGTCGCGCCGAAGCTCAGCGTTCCGTCGGCGGCAGGCGAGTTGAAGGTGAACGTCTTCTGCGACGAGGACGCAAGCGACTTGATGTCGATCACGTACGAGCCTGCGCCTGCACCACCGGTGCGTGTCGCGGCCAGCATCGAGGCGTCGCTCGTCTCGACGGTCTGGGTTGGGACCCAGTTGGTGACCGAACGCAGCGCGCTGCTGGCGGTCTTCAGCGCCGAGAGCTTGGACTGGATGGACTGCAGCGTCGAGGCGCGCTGCTCCATCTGCGTCTGCTGGTTTGCCAGACGCGTACGACCCGTGCCTTCAGCGGCGAGGATCGAGGACACCAGCGAGTTCGTGTCCATCCCGGACGCGAGCCCGCTGAGTGAGATGCCAGCCATTAGGCGACCTCGGGTCCGCCGCCCTGGAGTTCGGTGATCGAGAGCTCACGCACCGGGGCGCCGCTGTCGTCATGCAGACGCATGACCACGGTTCCGGAGTGGTCGTCGGTCACCCGGAGCCAGCTCCCGCCGGTCGTCAGGTGGAGGTAGAGGCGGTCGGCCGCTGCGCGGTCGGCCGGATTGAGCGCCGTCGGGCTGGCCTCCACAGGGGCGGGCTCAGCAGGGCGAGGCGTCGCGACGCGAGAGGCATTGCGATTGCCGCTACTGGCGTAGGCGGCGAGGTCGTAGACCTCGGCGAAGCTCTGGTTGCCTGGATCCGTTGCGCGGCGGCCACGGTTCACGGCACCAGCCGAACCGAGCGTCGCGGCGTCGAAGCCGATGATGCTGGCCATTGGCCGTGTGCTCTCCATGATCCGTGTTCCTCCTGGAAGTCCGTCGAAGCCTTCCATTGGCCTCGCACCGTGAAGCGAACGTGGGGTCAGTCCGCATCATTGACATCGCCCGCGAAGACCGCTCGCTATAGCTGCG
>JAEMRF010000027.1:14839-19840 GCA_016463515.1 Solirubrobacteraceae bacterium
TGGGGTCAGTCCGCATCATTGACATCGCCCGCGAAGACCGCTCGCTATAGCTGCGTCTGGACGTTTGGACCAGTGGCCTGGCGCGCCGCGACTCTCGATCGGTTTGCCATGGCCCGCATCGGGCGGCCTTTTGGGAGACCGAGGCCGGGCCCGCGGGCCGCGCGAGGCGCGGCCCGCACCCCCAACTCGGTTCAGGTGGTGGCAGCGAGCTCCGCGGGCTGCCCGGTATCGATCTTGATCCGGCGAGGCTTGGCCTGCTCGGCCACGGGAATCGTGACGGTCAGCACGCCGTCGGCGAGGCTCGCGGTAATGCCATCAGCGTCGAGGCCATCGCGGAGACGCATGGTCCTGCTCCAGCGCCCCCAGCCGCGCTCGATGCGCTGCGCCGAGCTCCCCGTCACGTCGACGGGACGGCGCTCGCCGGCGACGATGAGATTGCCGTCGTGGATCTCGATCGACAGGTCCTCGCGACGCACACCCGGGGCGTCCATGAGCACCCGCACCTCGTGCTCGCCTGCGATGACGTCGGCAGCGGGCAGCCATCCGTTGCGAGATGCCGCGCCCTGCTGTGCACGATCGAACTGGCGCTCGAGGTCGGAAAGAAGCGCAAAGGGATCGGTGGTCAACACCTTCAGTCCTCCTTCATCGGTGGTCCGGCACCGTGCCGGACCGGTGGTGCCAATGTTTTGCCACACCAGATCTGGTGTGTCAAGACTTAGATCTCGTGATGGAGGTCACGTGGGATGCGCGGTGAGGCTGGGCGGCCCCGAGCCGTCCTGCTCAGTCGCCGACGGCCGCCAGGACCCGAGCTGCGAGCGCGTGCTCAGGCTCCAGGGTGAGCGCCTCGCTCGCCAGCGTGCGAGCGTCGTCAAGCATGCCCTGCACGCGCGCGACCTCGGCCAGGCCCGCGAATGCAGATGCGTCGGGCCCGTCCTCTTGGATCGCCGTGACCCACTCGTCGGCGGCCATGTCGGGCAGGCCGCGGCGCAGGAGCGTGAGTGCCAACACTTCGTGCTGGCTGCGGCGCTCGATCCCGGTTTCCTCCAGGACGGCAACGAGGTCGGCGAACGCGTCGCCGGCGCCGAGGCGCAGCGTCGCATCCAGCATGGGAGTGAGCGCATTGACGGCGTCGATCCCAAGCTCAGGTCGCTCGCCGGTCGCGCGACGGGCGCGGTGGTCGTTCCAGGCACGCAGCACGGCCTGGTCTGCTTCAGACAGGTTGGTGCTCGGCAGCTGCTCGACCAGCACGTCGCGCTGCTCCTGCAGGCGATCGCCCTCGGTGAGCACCAGGCGAGCGAAGAGTGCGGTGCGCACCCCGGCACCGCCGACGAACACATCGGCGGGCACCTTCTCGGCTTCCTGGGCGGCCTCTTCGACGCGCTCCTGCACCAGCAAGGCGTCCGCGAGGGCGACGCGGGCCACGTCGAGGGTCGGGCGGCGCTCCAGCGCTCCGCGGAAGGCCGCTTCGGCCTGGACCAGGTGCCCGCGCTCCTGCAGGTTGATGGCGAGCAGGAACCACCCGGACGGTGAGAGCTCGACCCCATCGGTGATCTCGGAGACCACGTCGTCGGGCTTGGTCCCGTCGATCAGCAGCACGGTCACGTAGGTATCGATCAGGCCGAGGAAGCTCGGGTATCCCTGGCGGATGCGCTTCATGCGGGCGAGCGCATCGGCCACCCGGTTCTCGCTCAGCTCGACCTGCGCCATGCGCATCTCGGGCAGGAAGGTGCCCGCGCCGACGGTCGCCGAATAGAGCGCGGGGGCGTCGCCGATTTCAAGGCATTTCTCCAGTAGTGCCACGCCTTCGTCGCGCTCGCCCGAGTCGAGCTTGCCAAGGGCCTGCTCGAAGTACACGTCGGTGAAGTTCTCAAACCGCTCGTGGATGATCTTGCAGGCGGCGTCCATCTCCTCGAAGCGCTCGAAGATCCGCAGCGAACGCACGTAGCGCGTGACGAGCGACGGCACGAAGCCGTACAGGCGGAAGTTCTCGTCGTCGACGATGAGCTCCCAGGCGCGCTCGAAGTGCTCCATCGCCTTTTCCTCGGCACCGACTACGCCGGAGTACTCAGACGCCACGTTGAACTGCACGAACGCCGACTCGGGCTCTTCCTCGAGCTGGTCGAGCAGGAGCTGCATGTTGCGGTCGGTCTTGCCCTTCTCCTCGCGGACCGACCCGAGGTAGCCGAAGTGCTCCATCCGGATGTCGGTGTGCTCCAGGCGCTCGGGCAGGTAGCCGGGCAAGTGGTGGGCGAGCTGCTCATGGACGGTGCCGATGTAGCGGTGCTCGGGCTTGTTGCGGATCATCCGCAGCGCGTTGTGTTTGGCGGCCGTGCCGTCGTCGAGATCACCGGTGTGGTTGATCTCCTCGATGAAGAATGCTTCGCGCCAGGTGTGCCCCTTGAGCTCGTGGAGGCGCTTGGCGTCGTCGCCGACGAACACCTCGTCGGCGTCGATCACGATCAGCCAGTCGCCGGTGGCGGCGTCCATGCCGATGTTGCGGGCCTCGCCGAAGTTGCCGGTCCAGGTGTGGTGCAGCACTTTGGCGCCGTACGACTCGGCGATCTCGACGGTGCGGTCGCGCGAGCCGGTATCGACGATGACCATCTCGTCGACGCCGTCCTTGATCGCTTCCAGGCAGCGCGGGAGCATCTCCTCCTCGTCGCGCACGATCATGCAGAGGCTGAGCGTGAGCCCTTCGGCCGGCTTGGCAGATGCGGCCACCTTGGCCAGTCGCGGGCGGAGTTTGGGAAGCTGCGCGCGCACGTCACCCGGAAGCCCGGGGACGGTGGCCTTCGCCTTGCGGCGCTGGCGCACCACGCGCAGCGTCTTGTCGATGTCGGGGAGTTGCGGGTTGAGCCGCGCGGCAGCCTCGAGGAGTTCCTGGGCCTCGCGGTAGATCCCAAGTTCCACGCCCAGCACTCCGGCGTACCCGAGGAGACTTGGCTCGCGCGGATTGTGTTCGAGCCAGCTGGTCAGCGCGCTCAGCGCGGCGAAAAGGCAGCGGGCGACGACGTGGGGCGGTGCGTGCTCGCGAGTGGCGAACACGATCTCTGCGGTGCGCAGGCGCGCCTGGTGTGAGCGGTGGCGATGGTCGATGCCGTCGACCTGCGCCAGAGCGCGGGCGTAGCCCTCTGGGTCATTGGCCTGGAGCGCTGCTTCGGCGTCCTTGACGATCTGTGCAGCGAGCATGGCCGCCGCGTGCTCGTACTCGTGGTCAGTCGTGGGCGCAGCGGGCGCCGACGGACCGTTTGTGTCGTGCTCGTTCAGTGCCATCACCCCATCTCGTCGGCACGCTGGCGCCAGGGTTGAGCAAGCGCGCCGCAGAGCAGACCAGCGTGCGGCCCGACCAACGGACACGCGGCTTGATGCACCAAAAACCCAGCCAGCAACGGGTTGGCGGCGTCGAGCGGCAGGAGGCCACGGCTGGACCCCGAAACGCGGGTAGTGCCTGAACACCACCCCACCGATCACTCGACTGCCCGCCGCCGAAGCTCGGCGGGCGTGCTCGGAGCGGTTGGCGCCGACGAGATCGCGACGCTGTGGTCCTCACGGGCCGGTCGGGTGCTGGTCGCGTCGGTTGGGGCGATCCTGCTGGCGACGGTGATCGGTCTTGCGGTGTTCTGGCCCGCCGCGAGCAAGAGTGATCCGGCGACGGCAACGCTTGCGGCCACCGTGACCTCGGTGCGCGATGAACCCTGCCCGAGCTTTGGCGACGATCAGGCCCCGCAGACGTGCCGGTCGATCGTCGTCGACCCCGCGGGGAGCGCCGCGCCTGCTTCGATCGATCTTGGGCCAGCGGAGGGTGGCTTGGACGTCGAACGTGGCGACCGTGTGCGGATCAGTCCGATCCCCGAAGTCGAAGGCGTGCCCGAAGCGGCAACGGCGGCGCCGTACAGCCTGGTGGGCCTCGACCGCACGCGCCCGCTCACCATCGCTGCGCTCCTGCTGGCGGTGCTCGCGGTGGTGGCGTTGCGACTCCGGGGCCTGCTCGCGCTTGCTGGCGTAGGACTCTCGCTGCTGCTGCTTGCGGCCTTCCTCGTACCGGCGATCCTGGCCGGTAGCCCGCCTATCCTGGTCGCACTGATCGGTGCCCTGGCGGTGATGTTCGTGACCGTCGTGCTCACCAACGGCATCGGGGCGCAGGCGCTGGCGGGCGCGCTCGGAATCTCGCTCACGCTCGTGTTCACGACGCTGGTCGGTCTGGCGGCCGTCCGCTTCACGGGCCTTGATGGCAGCGGCAGCGAACTGTCGATCGTCCTCGCGCAGGCCACCAGTGGCGTGTCGCTGGAGGGTGTGTTGCTGGCTGGCATGGTCATCGGTGGACTCGGGGTCTTGGCCGACACCGCGGTCACGCAGGCCTCAGCGGTCATGGCGCTGCGCCACGCAGCCCCCGCCTCGACGGCGCGCGACCTCTACCGCCGCGCGGTCATCGTCGGCCGCGACCACCTGTCGGCCACCATCCACACCCTGGTGCTCGCCTATGCCGGCGCGACACTCCCGCTTCTGCTGGTGCTCAACGCCGGCGGCACGTCGCCCGCCGACACGCTGAACACGACCGACATCGCCGAGCCGATTCTCGCGACGATCATCGGCTGCGCTGGACTGATCGTCGCCGTACCGCTCTCGACCGCGCTTGCCGCGCTCCTGGTGGCGCGCATCCCCGTCGACCGCCTCCCGGAGGCAGAGCACGGGCACCACCACTGAGCGTCGTGACCTCCTGCAGTTCTTCAGGAGGGGTCTGGAAACGCGCAGGGGGTGACTCCTACTGAAAGCGTCTGAGCTGGTTGGCGGCGGCGGAATGGGGGGCGCTTCGCGGTCTGCGGGCGATCTGCACCAAAGGCGGTGCGGACGGCCGCGTCGGTGCTGGTTGGCGGCGGCGGACCGACGGGCCCCTCGCGGCCTGCGGGCGGTCTGCACCGAAGGCGGTGCGTGATCGGTGCCGGAGCGGGTTGGCGGCGGCGGGACTTGGCCCCGTGGTGCCGGTGCAACCCTCGGCGGTCG
>JAEMRF010000028.1 GCA_016463515.1 Solirubrobacteraceae bacterium
CGGTCTCCAGCGGGTCGACCATCTGCCCGCTCCCGATCCACCCGAGAAAACGCTCTGGGTGGCGTTGGACGGCCAGGACGCCGGTCACCGTGCCGCCCGACTCACCGAACAGAAAGATTCGGTCCTCATCGAAACGCCGCCGGAGGTAGTCGGTGGCCGCCACCACGTCATCGACGGCTTCGTCGACCGTGGGGTCGTCGTCAAAACTCCGGTAGGCCTTTCCGATGCCGCGGCCATCGAGCGTGGCGACCACCACGTCGCCAGTGAGGTCTTGAAG
Organism: Solirubrobacteraceae bacterium; assembly: GCA_016463515.1. Taxonomy (GTDB): domain Bacteria; phylum Actinomycetota; class Thermoleophilia; order Solirubrobacterales; family Solirubrobacteraceae; genus JAGIBJ01. Next base: position 278 of record JAEMRF010000028.1, read on the forward strand.
GAGCGCCCGCGAGAGCCCAAGGTCGCTCTGGCCCGGGCCGCCTGGGAGATAGAGCATGACCGGGGCTTCGGGGTCGGCACCGCGGATCGATAGCCACTGGTCGATACCGCCGGGTGAGGGCACCTTCACGAGTTCAGAGACGCTCCCCGGGACCGGCTCGCCGTCGGCCGTCGTCAGGGGCGGCACCGAGGCTGGGCGGAGCAGCGCGGCGAGCAGCACGGCCACACCGACGACCGCCGCACCCGCGACGGCCCGACGTATCGCCAACCACATACGGCCGCCGCGACGCTCCGGCGCCGAAGGTCCGGCTTGCTGGCGGCGATAGCCCGCCGACCACGCCGCTCCGACGATCATTGGAGCGAGCGTCAGCAGACCGTGGAAACCGCGGCCGGCCAGGAGCGCAAGCACGCCGAACGGCGAACCCACGTCGATTGCATCGGTGGTGAGTCCCGCGCTCGGGAGCCAAGCGACCTCAAACCCCACGACGTAGCCCAAGGGCAGGAGAACCATCGCCCAGCGGGTCTGCAGCCCAAGACCGGAGCCGATGCCGATCGACAGGCTGACGAGCAAGAGCAGGACCGCCTGCCCGACCGTCACAGGACCGCGCGGCAGCAACAGGCCTACGAGGGTGCCGAACAGGATTCCCGCCACGGTGGCAGCAGCCGCGGTCTTGGGTGTGAGGCCAGAGGAGCGAGGCGAGGGCCGAAGGGAAGGATCCACGGATCCGACGATGTCGGACAATCAACTCGCTGACATCCGGGCTCAGCCGCCGACTCGACATCGGCCAACTACGAGCCGTCGGCGGCGAGTCAGGCGCTGCGCCGGCGGATCCCGCGACGCCGCAGCGCCCGTGGGTCAACCTCGGCCGGGCGACCGAACACCTGCAAAGCATCGGCCGACTGCGCCGGGTCACCCGCATGCGGCGGCGGATCACTCGCTCGGCGCCCGCCTGGCAACCCGCGGCGGCGGAGTTTGTCTTCACGCACGCGCCACTCGGCGACGTGGCGCAGCACTTCACCGTCGGTCGCATCGATCGGGTAGGTCGCAAGGCCCACGCCGGCGGCGACCGGGTTCGCGCGGTCCCCGAGCTTGGCAATCGCCACGCGCAGCGCATTGCCGACCGGCAGCGCCTGCTCCGGTGTGGTGTCGGCCAGCAGCACGCAGAACTGGTCCCCGCCGCGGCGGATGAGGGTCGCTCCCGCGGGCGTGACCTCGGCCATCGCACCCGCGACGCGCCGAAGCAGCTCATCGCCTGCGCCTGCGCCGTGGCGTTCGTCGATGTCGCCGAAGTCGTCCAGGTCGATGGCGATCAGCGTGAAGGGTCTGCGGGTCCGCGTGGCGCGGCGAAACTCGTGCTCGAGCTGCTCGGCATAGAACCGGCGGTTGCCCAGCGCCGTGACGGGATCGCGGCGAACGAGCGCGTCGAGCTCAGCGCACTGCGCGTCAGCGGACTCCAGGTGAAGAATGTCGCAGAGCCCGACCGACCAGAAGACGACGGCGGTGAGCAACAGGCCGAGCCCGATCGGAACCGACACCAGTCCGACCGCGAACACCACGGCGATCGCTGCGGTGGCCACCCCGTAATGGACGAAGATCTTCTTGCGATCGACGAGCCGCACTGCAGCCAGTGGCCCGAGGAAGGCAATAGGTCCGAGCGAGCCGGCTGCCAGGTCTGGCGTGAGGACGGCGAAGAGCAGCGAGCCGGCGTAGGTCGTCGCGACCACCACCTGGTTGAGCCAGGACTGCATCGCCGGCGGCTCGCGCAGCAGGATGAGCGCCGTGACGAGCGCGAGGGCGACGCAGAACGCTGCGCTGGACACCCCGGGGAACCCAAACACCACGAAGGCGACCCCGATGAGCAGGGTGTACAGGGCGTACATCAGGCCCGTGACGAGCCACACCGTCGGGTTCGCCGCGATCGCAGCTCGAGAGACCTGCGTGAACCCGCCCACGGTGTCCAGACGCGGCTCTGTGGCCTCTGACTCCAGCACCGGCGGCGGGACGACCGTCGGTTCCCAGAGCTCGGGCAGGAGGCGCGCCGCCTGAATCTCGTACTTCTCAAGGCCCAGCCGCGTGTCAGCAACCTCCATCAGCAGCTTGGGGTCCTGCGCGTCGGACGGGTAGACGGCGACGCCAATGCCGGTGGTGATGGCAGGGCCGTCCTCGGCGGCCGCCGACACAGCCAAGCGGAGATCATCGAGCAGCGTGTCGGCGACATCCCACGAGGTGTCAGGCAGAAGGATGCAGAACTCATCGCCGCCGGTACGCACCACGGTGTCGTGCGGGCCGACGTGTGACTCGATCGCCATCGCGACGCGTTGCAGGAGGCGATCGCCGGCGTCGCGACCGAGCGCAGCGTTGTAGCCCTTGAATCCGTTGAGGTCGAGTGCGACGACGGTCATCGACTTGCGAGCACGCTCATGACGCTCGAGCTCGTACACCAGTCGCTCGTCGAGGTGGCGCTGGTTGCCGACACCAGTCAGCGGGTCACGGCGCACCAGCCGCTCAAGCTCAGCCCCTTGCGCCTCGGATGCCTCGAGCACGAGCGCGGTGCACACACCGAGTGCGATCACGGTCGGAATCATCGAGATGATCGCAATGGTGGTGGCTTGATCGAAGGAACCGACAGCAAGCGGGAGGGCCAGAATCACCGCGCCGGCCGCGAGATGGGCGGCAAGCTCACGGCGCGACTGCAGGCGGCTCGCGCTGAACGTGCCCGCGAAGGCGGCGGCGGCAACCGGAACGACTCCGTTGGGTGCGAAGGCGATGATCCCGATGCTGGTGCAGACCGGCGGCGCAAGCATGGTGAGGTGGTTGCGAAGAGACCCGAGGCGCGGCGGACCCAGGAGCTGCGAACTGACGGCAACCGCTGCGAGAAGCGCAGCAAACGGCCAGAGCGTGGTTCCGTCGAACGACGGCCAGAGGACTGGAATCGCGGCCGTCGAGACCGCCACGATCCCGAAGACCGCGACAAACGTCGACCACACCCACTGGTTCAGGGCAAGGTCGCGGCGCGAGATGCGGCCGGTCGGTTCGAGCGGGGGAAGGGGCACGGAGACGGAGTGGGGGAGGTCGGCGCCACGGGGCGCCGGAACCGAATCCTCGGATCGGAATGCGGGTCTTCCCAGCCGATCGACGGATGGCGCGGAAATCTGTATTTCGTCTGGACGGGAAGGGGCCAGGCGCCCCGTGCTCGGTTTGAAAGTGGTTAGCCCGACGTTCGTTTGGCCCGCTCTCGAGCGAGCCCAGCTGCCTCGATCAGCGCGCCGAGCATCGCGTCGACCAGTTCCGCGGTGGCAGCCACGAGCGGGAGATCGGCCTCGACCCAGACCGCGCCGCCATCGGCGTGCGTGAACTTGGCGAACGCCCGCTTGCGGTGGTCGTGGAGCAGGTCGTGTGGATCGACCTGACCGTGTCCGCACGCCTGCGCTTGTGCGCGCAGGAAGCCGTCCTGCACACTCACGCCGATGTCCAGCGGCCACCCGCTCACCTCCACGCTGAGACCGCGGTGGTCTGCTGCGAGCTGTCGTGCGCTGATCCCCGACTCGGCCAGGACGGCGTCGAGCACGTCGATCGCTTCGGCTGCGTCTGCAGGAAGTCCGCTGCCAGGGGTCATGCGATTGGGGGAGGTCATGGTGCTAGGATCTTCTCAATCGACGGCGTCCCCGAGCAATCGGAGATGTTCCGCGCAGCGGGCGAGAGCCCGCTTTTTTTATGGCTTGAGCCACCCCAGATGCCCACGATGACCGTCCAAGAAGAGATCGAAACGATCCTCGCGTCCGCCCAGCCGGACGTCGAGGTGTTGCGTGTTGATCCGATCGGCAAGGACACGCTTCGGATCTACATCGACACGCCCGCTGGCGTGACGCTGGACGTCTGTACGCAGGTCACCCACGCGCTGGCTCCCGTTCGGGAGAGGTTCGCCGTCGAGGTCAGTTCGCCGGGCATCAAGCGGCCGCTTACGCGGCCCGCTCATTTCGAGCGTTTTGTCGGGCGCACCGCGAAGCTCACGCTCCGCGCGCCCAAGAGCGACCGGATCACCTGGCGCGGCGAGATCGTCGCGTCAGATGATGCGGCCGTCACGCTCGGCACTGACCAGGGCCTGCTCGTGATCGAGCATGCCGAGATCAAGCAAGCGAACCTGACGGGCGACGACTTTTGATGTTGTGCGCCGTCTGGAATGCAATCCCGAGGGAGGGTGAGCGGTGAGCCGCGAGATCCTTGATGCGATGACCGTCCTGGCGACCGAAAAGGGCATTAGCCCTGAGGTCTTGATGGAGGCACTCGAGGACGCGCTCCTCTCCGCCTACCGCAAGCAGCCAGGCGCCGCGAAGTACGCGCGCGTCGAACTCGACCGTGACTCGGCCGACTTCCGCGTCTACGAGCTGCTGATTCCGGACGACCTCGAAGACCAGCTGCTCATCGAGCACGACATCGAAGAGGGCTCGATCGACCCGGAGACCGGCGAGGTCGTGGTCCTTCCGGACCCCGAACTCGACTGGGACAAGGTCGAAGAGCACCGCGACCGCATCGACGAGCAGGACGTCACCCCGTCCGGCTTTGGCCGCATCGCTGCGATGACCGCCAAGCAGGTCATCCTGCACCGCGTCCGTGAGGCCGAGCGCGAGCTCGTGCTCGACGAGTTCCGCGACCGCGTCGGCGAGCTCATCACCGGCATCGTCCAGCAGAAGGACTCCCGCTACACGCTGGTCCAGCTGCGCGACCGCGTCGAGGCGCTGCTGCCCAAGGGCGAGCAGGTCTGGGGCGAGACCTACCAGCACAACCAGCGCATCAAGGCCGTCATCAAGGAGGTCGAGGCCTCCCCGAAGGGTCCCTCGATCATCGTGTCGCGCCGCGACCCCGAGATGATCCGCCAGCTCTTCGCGCTCGAAGTGCCGGAGATCGCAGACGGCCTCGTCGAGATCACCGATGTCGCCCGCGAACCGGGCTACCGCGCGAAGATCGCCGTCGTCTCCCACGCTGACGGCGTCGACCCGGTCGGCGCCTGCGTCGGCCCGCGTGGCTCCCGCGTGCGCATGGTGGTCTCCGAGCTTCGCGGCGAGAAGATCGACATCATTCCCTTCAACGACGAGCCCGCCCGGTTCGTCGCCAAGGCGCTCAGCCCCGCCCGCGTGCGTGAGGTGCTCGTCGACGACGAGAACCGTCAGGCCACGGTCATCGTCCCGGACGACCAGCTCGCGCTGGCGATCGGTCGCGAGGGCCAGAACGCACGCCTTGCCGCTCGCCTGACCGGCTGGCGGATCGACATCCGGTCCGAGACCGAGTTCGTGGAGCAGGACGACGAGGACACCGCGTCCGAGGGCCACGAGGAGCACACCGGCATGTGTGCCGCGATCCTCGGCAACGGACGCCGCTGCCCGAACGATTCGCTGCCCGGCCTGCGCTACTGCGGTCTGAAGGCCCACCAGGCGCTCTCGCGCGTCTCGACCGATCTCGTTGCCGCGTTGGCGTCGCTCTCGGTCGAAGAGGTCGAGGCCCTGTCGGACCCCACGATCGACGACGACGCCGTCGCGGACGCGATCGCTGCCGTCGAGGCCGAGGCCGAGGACCTGGAAGCCGAGATGGCTGCTGCCGCTGAGGCCGAAGCGGCCGAAGCCGCCGAGGCTGAGGTCGACGGTGAGGTCGGCGACGAAGAGCTCGCCGAAGCGGTTCTGGACGACGTGACGGGCGACGAGTCCGACGCAGCCGAAGAGATCCTGGAAGACGTCGCCGTCGACGAGGAGACCGCAGCTGAGGTTGCCCTCGAGGCCACCGAGCCGGCTGTCGACGAAGAGGAAGCGCAGTAACCCCGGGACCTGTCCGCCGCTGCATCGGCTGCGGGCAGACGTCGCCCAAATCGGCTCTGCTGCGCATCGCAGCGGTCGATGGCGTCGCCCGCACCGACCCCTCAGCCCGGCTTCCGGGCCGAGGGGCCTACGCTTGTAGTGCGGGATGCCTGGAGCGCGCGAGCAACCGCCGCGCGCTCTCCCGAGCTTTTCGTGGGCCGGTCGTCGCTCCAGACGACCCGCCGCTCAGCTGGTCCTGACCGGCTCCCCGCTCTGGCGCGCCGCGCGCCGGGGCTCCACGCTTCACATCACACCCTCTGCCCCGTTGCCGCTGCGCTGCCAAAGCGCCGAGCGGGGTAGACTGAAAGCAGAACATGGCGAAGAAACGCATCAAAGAGCTCGCTCGCGAGCACGACATGCCGGCCAAGGAGGTCATCGACCGCCTTGTGAGTGCCGGCCTTGAGGTCAAGGGACCCGCGTCGGCCGTCGACGAGGATCAGGCCAAGCGCGCCCTTGCTGGCCTGCCGATCGAGCAGACCAAGCGCAAGGAAGTCAAGCGCCCGGCCGTCCAGCAGCGGATCGTCCGCCCGAGCGCGCAGCAGCGCGCCAGCGACGAAGCTGCCGCCCGTGAAAAGGCCCGCAAAGAAGCGGCTGCGCGCCCCACGACCGGCGCCCGTCCGGCCGATCCGCGCCGCCCTGGCCCGACCCGCTCGTCCGTTGCAGGCGATCGCGGCACCGGCACCGGCCCAGGTGGCCGTCGTCGTGTCGTCATCGACTCCCAAGCCGGCCGTGGTGGCCCAGGTGGCGGCCCCGGTCGCCCCGGCGGCCCTGGTGGCGGCCCGCAGGGTCCGCATCGCCGTCCGCGCCGCGGTGGCGGTCGCCGTCGCCGTGCCGACGTCATCGAAGAGACCGTCGACAGCCTCGACGTCAACCAGCACAGCAAGACCGACCTGGTCCGGATCGCTTCGGGCTCGACGGTCAAGGACGTCTCCGAGTACTTCGGCGTGTCCGGTGCTGACGTCATCAAGAAGCTGATGATGCTCGGCGAGATGGCGACGCTCACGCAGACGCTGTCCGACGACGCCATCGGCGTCCTGGCGACCGAGTTCGACAAAGAGATCGAGATCGTCCACGCCGCCGACGAGGACGCCCAGGCGCCCGAGTTCGAGGACGACGACGACGATCTGGTCATCCGCCCGCCGGTCATCACGATCATGGGCCATGTCGACCACGGCAAGACCTCGCTGCTTGACGCCATCCGCACCTCCGACGTCGATGTGACCAAGGGCGAGGCCGGCGGCATCACCCAGCACATCGGCGCCTACAAGGTGCACCACGCCGACAACGAGATCACGTTCCTGGATACCCCGGGCCACGAGGCGTTCACCGCCATGCGTGCTCGCGGTGCCCGCGTGACCGACATCGCTGTGATCGTGGTCGCCGCCGACGACGGCGTGAAGCCGCAGACGCGCGAAGCGATCGACCACGCCAAGGCCGCTGAGGTTCCGATCGTGGTCGCCGTCAACAAGATCGACAAGGAAGGCGCTGATCCGCAGCGCGTCCGTACCGAGATGACGACGCTCGGCCTGCAGCCGTCGGAGTGGGGCGGCGACGTTGAGTTCGTCGACGTGTCCGCCAAGGCGAAGACCGGCATCGAGGATCTCCTCGAGACGCTCCTCGTGGTTGCCGACCTCCAGGACATCCGTGCGAACCCCGAGGCCGAAGCTTCGGGTGTCGTGATCGAAGCCAAGCTCGATCCGGGCCGTGGCCCCGTCGCGACCGTGCTGGTTCAGCGCGGCACGATGATGGTCGGCGACTCGCTCGTGGCTGGTGGTCATTGGGGCCGCGTCAAGGCGCTGCTCGACTACAACGGCAACCGCGTTGCCGAGGCTGCGCCGGGCGATCCGGTCGAGGTCCTCGGGTTCAACTCCGTGCCGAGCTCCGGTGAGTTCGTGCAAGAGGCCGAGAACGACAAGGAAGCTCGCACGAAGGCTGAAGAGCGCGCACTGCGTCTCCGTCAGGAGCGTCAGGCCCGCCAGTCCGGCCGCAAGCACTCCCTCGACGACATCTTCTCCGAGATCCAGGCTGGCGAGCGCAAAGAGCTCACCCTCATCATCAAGGGCGATGTCGGCGGTTCCGTCGAAGCCTTCGAGGACGAGATCGCACGCCTCCCGCAGGACGAGGTCAACGTCAAGATCGTGCACTCGGGCGTCGGTGGCATCACCGAGTCCGACGTCATGCTCGCGTCGGCCTCCGATGCGATCGTCATGGGCTTCAACGTGCGCCCCGTGGGCGACGCGAAGAACGTGGCCGACCGCGAAGAGGTCGAGATCCGCAGCTACTCGGTGATCTACCGCGCCCTCGAGGACGTCAAGCAGGCCATGACCGGTCTGCTCGAGCCCGAAGAGGTCGAGGACGCTCTCGGCACCGTGGAGATCCGTCAGATCTTCAAGGCGTCGAAGATCGGCACCATCGCCGGTTCCTACGTCACCGACGGTCGCGTCACCCGCGGCGCAAAGGTGCGTGTGGTCCGCGACGGCACCGTCGTGCACGAAGGCGAGATCGAATCGCTGCGCCGGTTCAACGACGACGCCAAGGAAGTCGCGAGCGGCTACGAGTGCGGCATCGTGCTCAAGAACTACAGCGACCTGCACGAGGGCGATCTCCTCGAGGCGTACACCACCCGCAAGGTCGAGCGCGAGCTCGCCTCCCGCGCCTAACCGCCGAATCGCTCGGAGGCGCAAGCCATGGCATCGCAACGGATGCGGAGGGTCGATGGATCCCTCCGCGAAGTCCTCGCGACCGCGATCGCGCGTGACGTCACGGACCCCGGCGTGGGGTTCGTGACGATCACGTCCGTGCAGACCAGCGGCGACCTACGCCACGCAAAGGTCTACGTGAGCTCGCTCGGCGACGAGGACGAGCAGCAGGAGTCGCTCAACGCCCTCAACCGCGCCAAGCGGCTGCTGCAGTCCGCGGTCGCACACGACCTGCGCCTGAAGTACACGCCGGTGCTCGAGTTCTACCTCGACGACAGCGCACGGCGAGCCATCCGGCTCGACGCGATGCTGACCGACCCGGACGCCGTAGCGCCGGGTGAGCAGGCCAACGCAGCGGTCGATGCGGCTCCGCGCCGCGACGGAGACGTGCGTTGACGCACGGGGCGACGGCCGCTGAGGTCGCCACCGCGCTGCGCAGCGCCGGCCGGGTCATCCTGGCCACCCACACGCACCCCGACGGTGATGCGATCGGCTCACTCGTCGGGATGCGCTTGATCCTCGAGGCGGTCGGCATCAGCTCGCGGGTCTTCGTCGCAGACCAAGATCTTCCCCTGCCTGAAGAGCTCGCCGTCTACGACCTCGGCGATGTCGTGACCGAAGACACCGTCGACTTCTCGGACCGAACCGTGGTCTTCCTGGACTGTGGCAACGCCGACCGCACGCCCCTCGGGCCACGCCTCGGCGAGATCCCGGTGCTGATCAACATCGATCACCACCACGACAACACGCGCTTTGGCACGATGAACTTCGTTGACGCATCGGCGTCGAGCACCGCGGAGATCGTCTGGCTGCTCGCGAAGGAGCTCGGGGTCCCATTGACCCCGGAGCTCGCCGAACCGTTGTACGTCGGACTTCTGACCGACACCGGGCGCTTCTCGTACGAAAACACGACCGCGCGCTCGCACGCGATGGCAGCGGAGCTCATCGACGCCGGCGTGGATCTGACAGGCGTGCGGCGCCGTCTCTACGAGGACGTCCTGCCTGCAAAGCTGCATCTACTGCGGTATGCACTCGACTCCATGGCCATCCACGGCGACGGCCTGCTGGTCTCGGCCCGAGTCACAGCCGAAGACTTTGCTGCGGCCGGCGCGACCGAAGCTCACGCCGAAGGCATCATCGACGTGATGCGCGTGCTGCGCGGCGTGCGCGTCGCCGCGCTTGCTCGCGAACTCGACCGGGAGCCTGGCACCTTCAAGGTGTCGCTGCGGGCCGCGGACCCGACCGTCGACGTCTCGGCCATCGCGCGATTCAGCGGCGGTGGGGGACACCCCCAAGCCGCTGGCTTCACGACGTCGCTGGACGATGCCGAGATGGCCGCGTTGATCCTCGCCGAACTGGCTGCGCAGGATGGCGCGGGCGGCGCCGCCTGAGCCGCCGCCGCTCGACGGGGTCGTCCTCGTCGACAAGCCGGCCGGCATCAGCTCCCACGCCGTCGTCGCCGCGGTGCGACGCGCCGTGGGCAAAGGGATTCGCGTTGGCCATGCCGGCACCCTGGATCCCTTCGCGACAGGCCTCATGCTCGTGCTCGTGGGCCGCGCGACGCGTACCTCGCAGTTCGCGGTCGGCCTCGACAAGCGCTACGAAACCCTCGCGCAGCTCGGTGCGCTGTCTACCACCGGTGATCCCGAGGGCGAGATCACGCAAACCGGACGGGTCCCAGCATCTCCGCTGGACCTCCCAACGGGCCAGATCACGCAGCGGCCTCCGGCGTACTCCGCGATCAAGATCGATGGCAAACGGGCCTATCAGCTCGCCCGCGCTGGTCACGACGTCGACGTGCCCGAACGCACCATCACGGTCTATGGCTTCGACGAACTGGAGCGCGCTGGGGATCAGGTGAGGCTCGCCGTCCATTGCTCCACCGGTACCTACATCCGCACGCTGGTCGCAGACCTGCAGGACGGGTACTGCCTCGAGCTGCGTCGCACGGCTGTCGGGCCGTGGTCCCTGGACGACGCCGTGCCCCTCAATGTCCTCACCGACCGTGCCGCCGTGGAAGAGCGACTCATCCCGCTGGAGCGCGCGCTGCCCTTCATGCCCTCGTTCACCCTCCCGGTCGACCAGGCACGCGCCATCCATCACGGCAGGCGCGTGGCCCGCGCAGATCTCCCGCCGGAGCTGCCCGAAGGGGTGCCCGTGCTCATCCTCGACGAGGCCGGCGTGGTGGCGATCGGGCAGGCGGACGGCGCGCAGCTGCACGCGGTCGTAGGCTTTCGGGCATGAAGCTGACCTGGCTGCCTGACGCCGAGGTGCGTCCGCGCCGAATTGCGATCGGGACCTTCGACGGCGTGCACCGCGGCCACCGTGAGGTGATTGCCGGTGCCGACACCGTGCTCACCTTCGACCCGCACCCCTCGCTGGTCGTGCATCCGGAGTCCTCACCGCGGCTCCTGACCGACCTGGATCGCAAGGCGGCGCTCGTGGCCGAGCTCGGGGTCCAAGAGATGGTCGTCATCCCGTTCGACGGCGCCTTCTCCAAACAGACCGCGCAGGAGTTCATCGATCACGTCTTGATCGAGAAGCTCGGCGCGACGCACGTCTGCGTGGGCGACAACTTCCACTTCGGCGCCAAGGCCCAAGGCGACGCCGCCATGCTTGCCGCCGACGGGCGCTTTGAGGTGCGTATCGCGCCACTGATCGAGGTCGGAGGGCTGCCGGTCTCGTCGACCAGAATTCGCAAGCTGCTGCGCGACGAGGGCGACGTGCGCCAGGCAGCAGAGCTCCTCGGCTCGCCGTTTGAGCTCACCGGCATGGTCGTCCACGGCGACAAGCGCGGGCGGGAGCTGGGCTTCCCCACGGCCAACATCGTGCCCGACGAGCGTTTCGTGACGCCCGCCCACGGGATCTACGCCTGCCGCACCGGGCAGGGGCGTGCTGCCGCGGTGAGTATCGGCGTGCGGCCGACGTTCCAGACGGGGCGCGGCGTGCTGATCGAGGCGTACGTCCTGGACTACTCGGCCGACCTCTACGGGCAGGAGATCACGCTCACGTTCGTGGACCGCCTGCGTGGCGAGCTGAAGTTCGACGGCATCGAACCGTTGATCGAGCAGATGAATCTCGACGTCGCCCAGACCAGGCTGGCTGTGCCTGTTGGCGACGCCTCCGGGGCCTGACGCCTGGGCGACCGCCGCCGCGGACGGTGAGGCTGACGTCGTTTCCCGGTCCACGCTGCTAATCTGCGCCGTCGCATGCAGCTCACCACCGACCGCAAGCTCGAGATCACCCGTCGTTTCGGGGACAACGAGCAGGACACTGGAAACGTCAAGGTTCAGATCGCTCTGCTCACGGAGCGGATCAATGGCCTGACCGAGCATCTGCGTAGCCACAAGAAGGATCACAGCTCGCGCCGCGGGCTCCTGATGCTCGTCGGCCAGCGTCGCCGGATGCTCCGGTACTTCGAGGCCAAAGACCTCGACGGCTACCGCAAGCTCATCAAGGACCTCGGGCTCCGCCGCTAAGGCTCCCGGGTTTTCCACTGTCTTCCGACGCGATGACCGTTCTTCCCCAGGGGAGCGCGGTTCCGCGCTTCTCACTGCGCACCGCTGAAGGTGCACCGTTCACGCAAGACGCGGTGATCGGCGAGCGCACGCTGCTCGTGTTCTACCCGTTCGCGTTCAGCCCGGTCTGCACCGACCAGCTTCAGCTGCTGGAAGAGGTCCTCGGCGATCTCTCCGCCAAGCAGATCAACGTCGTCGCAGTCTCCTGCGACGCGTCGGACTCGCAGGTCGCCTTCGCTGAGAAGCTCGGCGTCTCGATCCGCCAGCTCTCGGATTTCGAACCCAAGGGCGAGACTGCCCGCGCGTTCGGCGTGTACTTCGAGCCGGGCGGCATGGCCACCCGCGCGCTGGTACTCACCGCCGACGACGGCACCATCGCGTGGTCGTGGCAAGGTGAGCATCCGGGCGTTCTGCCGCCCATCAGCCTCATCTTCGACGCGATCACCGAGCTCGGCTGGTAGCTGCGAGTACGCCGAGCCTTCCTGCTCGGTCGCGCGCTTCGATAGGGTCCGCCGCAGGTACGCGTCGACCGTCTCGATGCGCCGGATTCGTGACCTCCGTCTGTTCGTCACCTCGCGTTCGCCTCATCCGCGGACTCCTCGCCGTGCTCGTCACGGTCGCTTGCGCACTGTCCGCGGCTGCGCCGGCGCACGCCATCGGCGGATCGTTGGTGTTCAGCGACTACGACCGCAAGCCCGCAGTCCCCACGGGGTTGACCACGGTCCTCAGCGTCCCGGTTGACCCAGCAAACCCGGCGGCCTCCCAGCTGCGCCGGCTCCAGCTCACGTTGCCGCAAGGCTTCGACCTGGGTCCGCAGATGTCGACCGGCGCTGGCCGGCTGCAAACGTGCCCGGCCGACGACTTCGCCGTGCACGGCGCGGTGGCGTCGGCGTGTTCGGGGGCCACCAAGATCGGCTCCGTTGGCATGACGGCAAGCGATGGGGGTGCATCGGTTGCGCTCACCGGCGACGTCTACCTCGGGGCGCAGGCCGCGGTCGGCGAGCTGCCGTCGCTGTTCGTCGAGGCCGCTGGGGGCGCGGGGGAACCGCGGGTCAAGCTGGTCGGAGGTCTCTCGGTCGATCTCGATGGGCGGACGAGCGTGTCGTTCAACGAGATCCCAGCCCCTCCGTTCAGCGAACTCCGCCTGACGTTGTTCGGCAGCGATCAGGCGCTCCTGGGCACCCCTGCGGTCTGCGGAACGTTCGCAGGCACGGCCAGCCTGACCGCGTCGGACGGCTCGACAGCGATCGCGGCGGCGCCGGTTGCCATTGACCAGGACTGCAGCCTGCCTGCGTTCGCGCCGTCCTTCTCGATGTGGGCCGACGACCCACAAGCCGGAGCGCAGGCCACCACCATGCTGGCGCTCACCCGCGAGGATCGATCGCCACGGTTTGGCACGTCGCGGCTGTCGCTGCCCAGCGGCCTGCTGGCCAATATCGGAAGCGTGCCAGAGTGTCCGTTCAGCGACGCGGAAGCAGTTCGCTGTGGTGCCGACTCGCAGATCGGGACCATCGAAGCGGTGGCGGGCCTTGGCCCCAACCCGCGCCTGCTGACCGGCAACGTCTTCATCACGCCACGTGCTCCCGGTGCGGTGGCGGGCGTTTCGATCGTGGTGCGCGCACGCGTCGGCGACGTCGACCTCGGTGAGTTCGTCCTCCCAGCGAGAGTCGATCTGCGCCCCGACTCTGCCGGTCTGGAGGTCTCCTACGCCATGCCCGCTCGGTTCAGGGGCGTCGCCCTGAACGTGCGCTCCTTCCGTGTGCGACTGGATCGACCGTCGTTCATGCTCAACCCCTCCAGCTGCGGGCCGCTTGCCTACTCTGCGACGCTCACCAGCGAACACGGCCAAGCGGTCTTCGGCGGCAGCGCGATCAGCTACACCGGGTGCGGCAGCCTTGCCTTCGCGCCGACGCTGTCGGCCCAGCTCACCGGCGAAACAGGGCCGCTCGGGCACCCGAACGTCCGCGTTGCGCTGAACGCACGCGGAGGAGACTCGACCCTCAAGGGCGCGACGGTGACGCTGCCGCGCGGCGTCGCTGCCGACCTGAACAACCTCAAGAACATCTGCCCCCGTGCGGTCTTCGACGCGGTTGCCTGCTCAGCCGCGCAACGCGTCGGCACGGCGACCGCCCGCGTCGCGGTCACGCCCGAACCGATTCCGGGTGACGTCTACCTCGTGCAGACGGAAGGGGAGACGCTTCCGGGCCTCGGCCTGAGCTTCACCGGGCGCTACGCGCAGCGCGTCGTGAGCTCGGTGAGGGTCAACAACGAGCAGCGTCTCGTGACGCGGTTCGAGACGATTCCCGACCTGCCGTTGCGCAGCTTGGACATGGACATCTTCGGAGGCAAGAACGGTCCAATCAGGATGTCGTCCGGGGTGTGCCAGCCAGGTTCCGTGTGGGACGCCGCCTTCGTCGGTCACGGTGGACAGCTCTCAAGCCACACGATCGCCGCGCCCTGCGCGCCGAGTCTCGCCAAGCGCTCTGCCATCACCCTGTCGAGTCTCAGCGGGCTCACGTGGCGCATCTCCAACATGGGCGGCAGGACGCTCCAGACCGCCAAGCTCACGCTCCCCAGCGGTTTCTTGTTCGTCCGCAATCGTGCGCGGCTGCGTCAGTACCAGGTGGTCAAACTCACCGGGAGTGCCGCGAAGGTCACGGTCACCTCCAAGGCCGTGATCCTCACGCCGAGGACGAAGACCACGCGGTCGCTGTCGCTCAAGCTGAAGGCCGGGTCCGTCGCACGAACCAAACCCGTCAAGGCCAGTGCTCCGTTGCGGCGCGTGAAGGTGAAGGTCCGTCTCGGCTTTACCGACGGCACGGTCCAGAACCAGACCATCACGCTCCGCGCGCGCTGACCGGCCGCGACCAGTGGTCGCACCCGCTCCTTTCGTGGGGGCGCCGTGTTCTAGTGTGCGGTGCAGCACCGTTCCTCAGGCTGCCCAGTCCACTTTGGGAGTCTTTGTGTCCGCTACGTCCCAGCCGTCCGCTTCGCACGCCTCCTGGCGTACGCGGCTTGCCTTGCTCGCACTGATTGCCCCGGTGTTGCCGGTTCTGGCACCGGCTCCGGCGTCCGCAGTGCCGGGCCCCATCGAGCTGCAATCGGCCTACGTGGCCCCGATCAGCGGCACCGAGCCGCGCTGCACCCCAGAACCCGGCGGGCGCCTGGCGTATGGCACGCAGGCACCGTTCAATCCCGCACAGCCGATCACCTCACCGACGGGCATTGCCACCGGCTACCCGGGCTCCGTCGACTACGTGCCGGCCAACATGCCGTCAAC
The DNA here is from genome assembly GCA_016463515.1 of Solirubrobacteraceae bacterium. Lineage (GTDB taxonomy): Bacteria > Actinomycetota > Thermoleophilia > Solirubrobacterales > Solirubrobacteraceae > JAGIBJ01. The sequence goes on from JAEMRF010000028.1 coordinate 15,621, forward strand.
GGATTCGATCCAGCCGGTGCTGCAGGCTGGGGCCAGCTCTGACCTCTGCGTTGGGTTCACACTTCCGCCCAACATGGAACCGGGCTTCGTGCGTGACGCAGGCAACGCCAACGGTCGCCGGTATCAGGAGACGCCTCCGCTGCCAGATCTCGACGCTACCCGTGTGCTCGACGGCGGCGACGGCGACGACCTTCAGGATGCCGTCATCGACATGCCGGTCGGCTTCCTCGGCGACCCCGACGGCGCCGGCCAGTGCTCGGACGAAGACTTCGGCGCCGGAAACTACGCCGAGCCCGCCTGCGCGGCAGACACGCAGGTCGGGACTGCGTACGTGCGCCTGAGCACCCTGCTGGGCGGCGTACTCAAGCAGCACCTGGCGCTCGGCGGATCACCGAACGGCGCTGGCGGCTTTGACGGTGGGGTGGTCTACAACCTCGAGCACGGGCCCAACGAACTGGCCCGGCTGGGCGTCAACATCACACCGGTCAACGGCCTCGCGCCGACGAAGTTCACCGTGCGCCTGACCTTCGCGCCGGATGGCTCCGGCCGCATCCGGGCCATCGCCAAGGACGCGCCTCGCCACGTCTACAGCAACGACGACGTGCTCGACGGCGAGCTCCTGCCTGACGCGATCAAGCAACCGCTGTACGTCGAGGCGATCGGGATCCGCGCGTGGGGTGCGAAAGCCGACCATCCGACGCTCGCCAAGGACTTCGCGGAATGGGGCACCGACTGCACGTCCCCGCAACAGGCCGACGTGAACCTCACGACGTACGGCGGCACGCGCAGCACGGCAACGTCGCCCGCGCTCACGCTGACGGGCTGCGAGGCCTTGCCCTTCGATCCGAGCGTGGCAGTGGAGACCGCCGAGCGCCGGCCAGGCGTGCCCACCGCAACCACGGTGCGGGTCGGGCTCGAGCAGACCGCGAGTGGACTGAAGTCGGCGCTCCTGAAGGACGCCACCGTCACCCTCCCGACCGGCCTCGAGATCGGCGCGCAGGCCGGCTCCAAGGAGGGCGGGCTCACGCTCTGCACCGCGGCCGAGTTCGCAGTCGACCAGCCGCTCACGCCCGCCGGCTGCGAGGCCGGCACCCGCGCGGGCGAGGTCACGATCACGACGCCACTGCAAACCGAGCCGTTCGTCGGACAGGTCTTCCTCGGTGAACAGCCGCAGGTCGGCAAGCTCCCCGCGCTCTATCTCGAAGCAGCGCCCCAAGGTGCGACCGCTGCGGACGCACCCCGCATCAAGATCGCGGGATCGGTGACCGTCGACGACGCCGGCCGATTGACCACCACCTTCAAGGACGCTCCGCAGCTGCGATTCAGTGAGCTGAAGCTCGACTTCCCTGGTGGCCCCGCGGCGCTCTTCCGCACCCCGAGGCAGTGCGGTACCACCACCGGCGCGGCGGCGTTCGTCTCCCGCGCGTCCTCGACGCCCGTGCAGCGGGAATCGACGCTGACGATCGATCAGGACTGCGATCTGCCGGGCTTCGCCCCAGACCTTGGGATGACCGTGGAGACCCCGGTGGCTGGGGCCTCGAGCCCAACGACCGTCGCCATCACGCGCGCTGACCGCACCCCGTGGCTGGATGGCATCCGTGTCTCGCTGCCGGCCGGCTTCCTCGCGGACCTCAAAGCCGCGACAGAGTGCCCTGGCGCTGAGACCTCGCTGGCCATCTGCCCGGAGTCATCGAGGATCGCCTCGGTCCGCACCGTCGCCGGAGTCGGCCCTGCGCCGATCGTCTTGGACGGTGCGATGTACCTCACCACCCCGCAGCCCGGGGCCGTCGCCGGCGCCGCGATCGTCGTGCGCGCCAAGATCGGTGAGCTGGACCTGGGCACCGTCAACGTTCCGGCACGGATCGATCTTCGCCCGACCGACGCTGGCCTCGTCCTGTCGACCAACGCACCGATCCGGTTCCAGGGCCTGGCGCTGGAACTGCGTCAGATCGCAGTGCGGCTCGATCGGCCGGGTTTCCCGCTGAACCCGACGGCGTGCGGTCCGCTTGCGGCGGCAGGAGAATTCACCGGTGATGGCGGGCAGACGGCCGCGAAGGTAATCCCGGTGGAGTTCACCGGGTGTGCCGCGCGACCGTTCCAGCCCGGGTTTGCCGCGACGCTCACGGGCGAGACCGAACCATCCGGTCATCCACAGGTCAACGTGACGATGACGCCGCGACCGGGCGACAGCAATCTGAGCGCCGCCACCGTGACGTTGCCGGCGGGTGTCTCGACCGACCTCAAGAATCTGCAGTCGCCCTGTCTGAAAGAGGCGTTTGATGCCGCGACCTGCCCGCCGGGCACGCGCGTTGGCTCCGCGAGGGCCACGGTCTCCATCACCGACGACGTCATCAGCGGCGACGTCTACCTCGTGAAGGTGCCGGGGCAGACGCTGCCCGGACTCGGGATGAGCTTCACGGGGCGGTACTCCCAGCGGGTCCTGTCAACGGTGCGGATCGACCGCTCCAGCAGGGTCGTCACCGAGTTCGGCGCGATTCCGGACCTCCCGCTCACCCGCCTGGACCTGGTGGTCGACGGCGGTCCGCGCAGCCCGATCCAGCTCTCTCCGCGGGCCTGCACGACCGCTGCAAGCTGGGATGGCGTCCTGACCGGTCAGGGTGGGCAACGCACGACCGTCAGCGTGCCCTTCACCTGTGGCAGCCCGATCCCGGACCTTGCACCGACGTTGTCGACGAAGACCGGCCTACGCCTGACCGTCAAGGCAAGTGGTGGCGAGCGGATCCGTTACGTGAAGGTCACGATGGGATCCGACGTCCGGCTGCAGACCTCCCGCACGCTCACGCGGTACCTCTTCAGCAGCGGCACCGGGGGCAAGGTCAGCGAACGCCGCCGCTCGAGCAAGTCGTTCTTCGTCAGCGGGTCTGGAGCTACCCGCCCCACGGCCGTCACCATGCGGCTCGCCCTCAAGGCAGTGCGGCTGCCTGCGCGCTATCGCAGCGGCTTGAAGAGCGGTGCCCGGATTCAGGTGCGGGTGCGGGTGGTGCTGCAGAGCGGCGAGGCCCGCAATCAGACGATCACGGTGCGGGCGCGCTAGCGGCAGCTGCGGCGAGGCGATCTTCGATCACGGCTGCGCGGTAGTCGAAGATCATCTTCAGGTCGCGACGGACGAAGGGCAACGCGAGTTCACCGAACGGCTGGAGCGGGAGGGCGTACCGCACCTCGTCGGTCATGAGGGTCCCGCCGTCTGGGTGGGCCTCGAACCGGTGGGTGTGGTGCCAGAACCGGAACGGCCCACGGATCTGGGTATCGACGAACATGTGGGGCGGATCCCAGTTCTGGATCGAGCTCGTCCAATTGACGGGCACGCCGTGGAGCCGCATGCCGTATTGGATGACGGTGCCGGCCCCGAGCAGGATCGGAGCGGGGGTGAGGAGTCCGAAGCGCAGGAGCGGCGGCGTGATCGATTCGAGGTTGAACGCGTCCGCAAAGAAGGGGAAGACGTCGTCCGGGGTACCCTCGAGATGATGGGTTCGGGTGAGAGCGTGGATGCGCACAATCAGGCTACGGCTCAGGTGCCCGAGCAGATGGGCGAGCCTCGGATCGATGGTCCCACAGGTGCTCCCCTGATCGTTGTGCATGCAGATCTGTCCTGCCCGGACTGTGCGCTTGCCCTGCGACGACTGACCGAGGCGGGGGTGCGTATCGACCTGCGGCACTTCGTGGTCAAGGCCCGCGGAGAACCGGCACGCCGCGCTGCGCACGCAGCTGAAGCTGCCGCGCTGCAAGGGGCGTTCTGGCCGTTTGCCCGAGGACTCCTTGCAGATCAGGGGCGCCAGGACCCGCCGCATCTGTGGGCCTTGGCCGAGCGTTTGGGCCTGGATGTCGATCGTTTTGAACGGGATCGGCGAGCGGAATCCGCGCAGGAGCGCATTACCCAGGAGACGAGAGCGGCCGTGATGGGTGGGGCCGCGGGCATTCCCGCGCTGTTCGCTGACACCGCCGCTGCGGAGTACCTGCGCCGGAGCGGGTACGATGCGGATGTTCGGATCCGAAGCTAGAAGCAAAAGAAGCTGGGCCCACGCACATTCCGAACGTTCCGCGCGCGGCCCTCCAGAGAGAACTCTCACAACATGACTCCCAAACCGACCGTCGTCTCGGTCACCATCGCCGGTAGCGAAATCACTTTCGAGACCGGGC
>JAEMRF010000241.1 GCA_016463515.1 Solirubrobacteraceae bacterium
ACGCCCATCGAGGAGGAGCAGGCGCCCATCGCGATGGTCCACTTGGGCTCGAGCATCTGGTCGTAGATGCGGCGGATGATCGGCGCCATCTTGATCGACACGCGGCCGGAGAGGATCAGCAGGTCGGCTTGGCGTGGGCTGGCGCGCATGGCCTCGGAGCCGATGCGGGCGATGTCGAGGCGGGAGCCGACGAGCGTGATCATCTCGATCGCGCAGCACGCCAGGCCGAAGGTGGCCGGGAAGATGGCGTTGGAGCGCGCCCAGGTGAGGGCGGCATCCAGGGTGGTCGTGAGGACCCGGCTGCGGACGTACTCCTCGAGCTCCTCCTCGGACATGTCGCCGCGGAGCATCCGCTGGGACTCGAGCTGGCGGATCTTCAGGTCGTCGCCGGATTCGGCTTCGCCATTGAGTGCGCGGGTTACTTCCATTCGAGGGCTCCTCGCCGCCACACGTAGATGAGGGCCACCGAGAGCAGCCCGATGAAGACGGTGACCTCGATCAGCGCGAATACGCCGAGCGCCCCTAGTTGTACGGCGATCGGGTAGAGGAAGATGACCTCGATGTCGAACAGGATGAAGAGCATCGCGACGAGGTAGAAGCTCACGCCGAAGCGGAATCCGGACTTCACGTCGGACGGAAGGCCGCACTCGTACGAGTCGGTTTTCTGCCGCATGGCGCGTTTGGGACCGATCACGGCGCCTGCGGCGACGAAGGTGATCCCGATAAGCAAGGCGACCGCGATGAAGACGAGCGCCGGCAGGTAACTCTGCAGCACAGCCCCAGTTCTAGCACTGGTCGCGGGGTACGCCTAGATCGTGGCGCATGGTACGTGGCGCCGGATTGCGCGTTTGACCGTCACGATTGGACCCGATGGACGACCCGTACGTGATCGGCGCGTGGATTGTGGCGGCCGTAAATGCGGTCGCTGCGGTGCTCGGTTTGGCGCTCTGGCTGCTGGGCCGGCCAGGGCCGCTGTTCTGGGTGCCTGCGCGGACCGGACAGGTCGTTGCGGCTGCATATGCGGTGTTCTGCGGGGCCTACGCCGTAGTGGCAGAGCCGCCGCCGGACGGCCTGGTCTGGGTCTACATCCTCACGCCGATCGCCGTGAGCTACTTCGCCGAGCAGCTGCGGCTGGTCGCTGCGCAGACCGTGCTGGAGCGCCACGGGTTCGAGTCCGCCGAGGCACTGCGCGCGTCGGTGACCAGCGGCGATGTCGACGGCGACCGCTTTGCAACGGGGATTGCGCACGAGGTCGTGCTGCGCGAGGTCGCCGTCGTGGCGACCGCGGCATTCGTGATCGCCTTCCTGGCCTGGCGCGCGACGATCACCGGCTGAGCCGGACGCCCGCCCCCTCAGGCGACGGGCCACTCCTGCGGTTCGCTCGTCACGCCACCGAACTGACCGTGATGGAAGGCGAGCGGAGCGGCGGTTTCGTCGTAGTCGACGTGCGTGCACAGGCAGATGGCGATCTCGTGATCGCCGGCGTGCACGAGCTGCTGGATGGTGCCGACGAACACCGCGGCGGCACCCGCGATGGTCGGGACGCCGCCGTGCTCATCCAGGGCGATGCCTTGGAACTTGTGCGCGGGCTCGTGCTTGCTCGCGAACCTGGCAGCCATGTGGCGCTGGGAGTCGCGCAGCACGCTGACGGCCAGCGCGCCAGCTTCGCGCACGACCGGCAAGGTGCGGGAGGTGCGCGCGAAACACACGAGGAACAGCGGCGGATCGAGCGAGACGCTCGTGAGCGCGTTGGTGGTCAGGCCAACGGGTCCGTCGTCGCCGGCGGCCGTCACGACGGCCACGCCGGTGGGGAACGCCCCGAAGGCGTCGCGGAACTCCTGCTGACCGATCATCGCGCTTGGCAGGACGCTAGAGCACGCCGCGCCTGGGTTGCACGAGGGTGGCTATTGCCGGACCTCGATATAGCCGTACATCCCGAGGTCGTCGTCGTTGGCGATCGACGAGCGCCACTTGTATTTGCCGGGCGGCAGGGTGACGTTGTTGCTCTTGGTCTCGCCCGGCCGCATGGCCTGAATCGCCATGAGGTTGTCGGCCTTCTCGTCGGTCGAGCGCTGCACGATCGTCTCGATCTGCAAGTTGTGGACCTGCTTGCCCTTGTTGGTCGCGTAGACGGCGATGGTGCCGTTGGGCACGCTGACCGACTGCGGGGAGAGCCGGAACTCGCTGAGTTCGACGTCGACGCGGTTGCCTTCGATCCGAACGGTGCCGTCATCGCCAGCCCGCAGGTAGAGCAAGTAGAGCAGCGCGAGCAAGAGGGCGGCGCCCACGATCAGCACCTGTGCCTGCAGGGGCGAGAGCGGCGCGCCGCCGCGGATACGGCGGCCCGCTCGACTGCGGCGTGGAGGCCGTGGCGTGCGCGTCGGGGCGGGAGGCGGTGCGGTCGGCGCGGGCATGGAGGACATCTTCCCGTATAGTCCTCCCCGCTATGCGTCATGCCGTCCGCATCGCTGCCTTCGCTCTCGTCTGCAGCCCAATTCTCGCTCTCTCTGCCTGTGGTTCGGAGGAGATCAGCCTCGCCAAGAGCGACCCGTACTACAAGGGAGCTGAGATCTTCGACCAGCGCTGCGCTGGCTGCCACACGCTGTCGGTCGCCGGCGCCTACGGGTCCAACGTCAAGGCGTCCGACAAGGAAATCTCTGACGGTCCGAACTTCAACCAGCGTGCGGAGACCGAGGCCAACGTCCTCTACGCCCTGCGCAACGGCGGGTTCAGCGGCAAGATCATGCCGGCCAACATCGTGACCGGCGAAGAGGCCAAGGAAGTCGCGCGTTTCCTGGCCAAGTACGCCGGCAGCGAGGCGAAGCAGTCGGCCTCCCCGACGCGTTCCGCTGCGCCTGAGGAAGAGTCGACGACTCCGGCGACGACGCCTGAGGGCGACACCCCGCCCGCAGCCGAGTAAGGCTCCGGACCCTCCCCGGAGGCCGGACCGCAATGCTGGATCTCAAGGCGCTGCGCGCCGACCCGGACGGCGCTCGCGCTGCCCTGGAGCGCCGCGGCGAAGGCACGGGTGCCAGGCTCGACCGCGTGTTGGAGCTCGACGAGCGCCGCCGCTCGCTCCTGCCCCGCGTGGAGGACCTGCGGGCCGAGGCCAAGCGTCGTTCCAAGGACGTGGGCGCCAAGATGAAGGAACTCGGCGCGCTGCCGCCCGAGCAGGCGGCTGAGCAACGCGCCCAGATCACGGCATGGGCGAAGGAGCCCGCCGTCGAGGCCGAGTCCCTACGCGCCGAGCTCGAGGTCGTGGAGGCCGAGTTCAACGAAGCCTTGCTGCTCGTGCCGAACCTGCCGGACCCCACGGCTGCCCCGGAAGACACCGTCATCCGCGAGGTCACGCACGGGTCCAAGTGGCTTGTGGAGGGCGGCCCCGGGTTCGAGCCGAAGGATCACCTGGAGCTGTCGGGCGACCTCGTCGACATGGAGCGCGCCGCGCGCCTCTCGGGGTCGCGGTTCGCCTACCTGAAGGGCGATCTCGTGATGCTCGAGCTCGCGCTCGTGCAGTGGGTCCTCAGCAAACTCGGTGGGCAAGGGTTCACGCCGGTCATCCCGCCCGTGCTGGTGCGCGAGCAGGCGCTGCTTGGCACCGGCTTCCTGCCAGACACCGAGCAGCAGATCTACACGCTGCCGGCTGACGACCTCTACCTCGTCGGCACGAGCGAGGTGGCGCTGGCTTCCTTGCATGCCGGCGAGATCCTCGACGTCGACGAGCTGCCGCTGCGCTACGCGGGCTACTCACCCTGCTTCCGCCGCGAAGCGGGCGCTGCAGGCGCGGCCGACAAAGGCCTCTTCCGGGTCCACCAGTTCGACAAGGTCGAGATGTTCGCGTTCGTGGAGCCGTCGATGGCCAAGGACGAACACGAGCGGATCCTGGCGATCGAAGAGTCGATCCTCACCGACCTGGAACTGCCGTATCAGGTGGTCAACATCGCGGTCGACGATCTCGGACCGAGCGCAGCGAAGAAGTTCGACTGCGAAGTGTGGCTGCCGAGCCAGGGGCGCTGGCGCGAACTCACGTCGTGCTCCAACACGACTGAATTCCAAGCCCGTCGCCTTGACGCTCGCTACCGGCCCAAGGACGAGGACGGCAAGCCAGGCAAGCCCGAAGCCGTCGCCACGTTGAACGGCACCGCCACGGCTGTGGGTCGCACGATCATCGCGATCCTCGAGAACCATCAGCAGGAGGACGGGTCCGTTGCGATTCCGGCCGCCCTGCATGCCTTCGGCGCGCCGAAGGTGATCTCCGCCTCGTAGGCAGCTCCGGGCTGGCCCGCCAGAGGCGTCGTCCGCGGTAACGTCGACGCCATGGCGTCCCCTGCGGCACGCCGACGGCGCGCCCTGCTCGGACTTGGCGCCGTCGGCGCAGTGTTTGGTTTCGCGACGGCGTGGAGTGCAGAGCGCCGCGACGTTGTTGCGGGCGCTGAGCTGGCCACGGCGCTGCAGACCACGCCGGCGACCGCGGTCGGCGGAGGCCCAGCCGACCCCGGCGAGCTCGTGGTCTCGGGCGTGGAAGGCCGGGTGGCGTCGGCGTCGCTGCTGCGCCGGGCGCGCGAGGGCGAGATCGCTGGCGTGATCCTGATGGGACGCTCGATTGCGTCAACCGCGCAGGTGCGGCGGCTCACCGGTTCGCTGCAGGCGGCGGCGCGCGACGGCGGCCAGCTTCCGTTGCTGGTGATGGTCGACCAGGAGGGCGGCACCGTGAAGCGCTTTGCGTCGGCGCGCCCGTCGCGATCGGCGCGGGCGATGGCCGGGCTGGGCGTCGCGGGCGTGCGCGCCGAGGGCCGCGGAACCGGTCAGGACCTGCTCGCGCGCGGGGTGAACGTGGACCTGGCGCCCGTGGCCGATGTGCCGACGAGCGCTTCGAACTTCCTCGGGACCCGAACCTTCGGCACGACGCCCAGCGCGGTGGCTCGCAACGCGTGCGCGTTCGCGGCCGG
>JAEMRF010000242.1:0-1444 GCA_016463515.1 Solirubrobacteraceae bacterium
GCCGGGTTGGCCCGCAGCTCGTCGCGGGCACGCCAGAACTGCCAGCCCGTGGCAGCGACGAGCGTCGGGAAGCCGGTCGCCCACGAGAGCACGCTGGCAGCGTCTGGGTCCAGGCCACGGGCCCGGGCGGCCGCCAGGGTCGCGGCGCGGCGCGAGACCCCCGGCCAGATCGCCAGACCCTGAGCGACGCCGACGGCGACCACGTCGGCCGTACTCAGGCCGGTCAGCGGTCGGCCCGTTCGGCCGCCGCTGACGGAAGCTGCCTGCTCGGCGCGGCGTTCGGCCAAGAGGAGACCGACCGAACCGGCTGCGAGGCCCGCGGCCACGGAGCGCGGGCCCGCAAAGCGGGACTCGACGGCATCGCCCGCCGCGGCGCCGATCACCGACGTGATGGCGGTCGCTGCGACGCCGGCGGCGATGAGCGCCCCGGGCGCGGGCGCCGCGCGCAGATCGGCGGCGACACGTCGGCCCAGCGGCACCAGCGATCCAGTGTGGAGGGCAACCTCGAGCGCTCGGCGCTCGCGGCGCCGAGCCGGCACCGCCTCGGGCCACCGCGCAGCGTCGATGAGCAGGGCCACGTGGCCAGACGACGACACGGGCAGCCACTCAACGACGCCATGCAGCGCCCCGACGATCGCGGCACGGGTGGGGGCGCGGGGCGTCACGACCACATCATCGCGAGGCAGCGCCCGGCCGCAGCGCGAGTCGGGTTAGCCCGCCTGCTCGGAGGCCGGCGCGGCATCGGAGCCCGCGGCGGCGGCGGCGTCGGTCGTCGCTGCAGTCAGCGCCTTGGCGGCCTTGTTCTGGCGCCACTTCACGAAGAGCCAGATGGCCAGCGCGATGATCGAGGCGGCGATCACGTAGTCGAAGTAGTGCATCTTGTCTTGGAGTTCAGACCAGTTCTCACCGACGGCGAATCCCAGGTAGGTCAGGCCGAGCATCCACAGGAACGCGCCCGCGGCGGTGTAGAGCGTGAAGCGCCCGAGGGGCATCTTGGCCGCGCCGGCCGGCAGCGAGATGAAGGTGCGGATGATGGGAAGCAGGCGCGTGGCGAACACCGTGACGTTGCCGTGCTTGTCGAAGTACTTCTCGGCGCGGGCGATCTGCTTGGGATCCAGGTGGATCCAGTGGTGCTTCTCCAGCGCCTCGTAGCGGCCGAAGTAGCCGATGGCATAGCCCAGCCAGGACCCGATCACATTGGCGACGGTGCCCACCAGCACGACGGCGATGAACGGGTACTCGCCCTCAGAGGCCGCAAACCCTGCGGCCATCATCGTCGGCTCGCTCGGGATCGGCACCGCGGCGCTCTCGAGGGTCATCATCACGAAGATCCCGAGCAGGCCGACCTTCTCGACCACGTCGACCGCGAAGTTCACGATGGGGTCGGTGATCGACGCGAGGGTCAGAAACGTGGACATCAACACGCGGGCCAGCGTACCGGGGC
>JAEMRF010000242.1:1544-4949 GCA_016463515.1 Solirubrobacteraceae bacterium
ACGCCGGGCGTGAGCGTGACGCCTCCGCCCACCCGCGCGGCCCGCTCGATGCGGGGGCCTCGGAGCGCCTCGCCGGGCGCTGGGCGGCCGACGGCGTCGTCGTTGGTCGTGATCGTGCCCGGGCCGACGAACGCGTCGTCCTCGATCACGGTCCCCGCGGTCACGTAGACCTGCGACTGCACGCGGACGCGCTCGCCGATCGTGACCTCGGGATCCACGCCCGTGCCGCGGCCGATCACCGAGCTGGCGCCGATCACGGCGCGCTCGCGGATGTAGGCCTGATCGCCGACGATGACGTCGCCCGCGACCGACGCGCCCGCAAAGAGCACGGCGCCCGCCCCGACCGTGACCTGCTCGCCAAGCGTGAGGGGCGCGAGCGGTTCGCTGGTGCGCAGCGACGAGGTGCGCGCAAGCGCCGGTTGCTTCCCCAGCACCGCGCCGTCCTGCACCAGGCACCGCGAACCGAGCTGGGTGCCCTCATGGAGGACGACATGCGCCCCGAGCCGACACCCGTCGCCCACCTGGGCATTCGCGCCGAGGACCACCCCAGCGCCGAGCTGCGCGCCGGCGCCAACCACGGCGCCCGCGCCTACGACCACGCCGGGCCCCAGCTGTGCATCCGGGGCGATCCGCGCCTGCGGATGGAGGGCCTGGCCGGGCTCTGGCTGCATGCGCCGGTAGCCTACCCCGCTGTGCCAGAGACGACCGCAGCGCCTTCAGTCCCAGAGCCGGCTGCCGCGATCAACGCGGCCGTCGTGGCCCTCGGGAAGATCGGTCTGCCACTCGCGGTGCAGATCGCAGCGGCCGGCCACACGGTCGTTGGCGTCGACATCGACGAGCGCGTCGTAGCGCAGATCAACGCCGGGCAGCCCCCGTTTCCCGGCGAGGCTGGTCTTGCGGAGGCCATGGGGCCGCTCGTGGCCTCCGGGCGGCTGCGCGCCACCACCGATCCGGCGCAGGCCATCCCGCAGGCCGACCTCGTCATCGCGGTACCGCCGCTGGTGGTCGACGGCGACGGCGTGCCCGACTGGGCGGCGATCGACGCGGTCGTGGGGGCCGTCGGCCCGCACCTGAAGGCCGGCAGCTGCTTCTCGCTGGAGACGACCGTGCCGGTCGGCACCACCCGCGAGCGCATCGCTCCGCGGCTCGAGGAGCTCTCCGGCCTCGAGCTCGGCGTCGAGATCAACGTGGGCTTCAGCCCAGAGCGCGTGTTCTCGGGCCGGATCTTCGCCGACCTGGCGAACTACCCCAAGCTCGTCGGCGGCGTGACGCTGGCCTGCGAGCGGCGTATCGCCGAGCACTACCGCAGCTTCCTCACGGCCGAAGTGCGTGAGCTGGGATCGGCCGAGGCCGCCGAGCTCACCAAGCTCGTGGAGACGACCTACCGCGAGGTCAACATCGCCCTGGCCAACGAGTTCGCCAAGTACGCCGACCGGGTCGGCATCGACCTCGGTCCCGTGATCGACGCCGCGAACTCTCAGCCCTACAGCCACGTGCACCGGCCCGGCGTCGCGGTCGGCGGGCACTGCATCCCCGTCTACCCGCGCTTCTACCTCGCCGGCGACCCCGACGCCAAGCTCGTCGCCCACGGCAGGATCGTCAACGAGGAGATGCCCGCGCATGCGGTCGACCTGCTCGAACGCGACCTGGCGCCGCTCGCTGGCAAGCGCGTGCTGGTGCTCGGCGCGGCCTACCGTGGCGGCGTTCGTGAGACGGCCTTCAGTGGTGTCTTTCCGCTCGTGAAGGAGCTCGAACTGCGCGGTGCCACGGCGCAGGTCGTGGATCCGCTCTACGACGCGGCTGCCCTCGCCGAGCTCGGGCTCACGAGCTGGGACGGCGCTCCGATCGATGGCGCGATTCTCCAAGCCGACCACGCCGAGTACCGCGCGCTGACTCCCGATCAGGTGCCGGGCGCCCAGGCCGTCATCGACGGCCGCGGGACATTGGACGCCTCAGCGCTCGGCAACGCCGGTATTCGCGTCCGCCGCATCGGCGGCGGCTGAGTTTCAGGCTGGTCGGCCCGAGGCTCAGCCGCCGGCGACGGTGGGGCCGCGGGGCGCAAGCGCTCGCGGCATACGGGGGGGACCCGGTCGCCGCGCTCCCCCTGTAGCTCGCGGCGACCGAGCGAGAGCGGACCTGACCGAAGCCGGGTCCGCTGCAACCCCCGTTCGACGGTTGTAGCACCGATTTCGGTGCGACGAGAGGCGGCGATTTCGGCTGAATGTTGCGCGCGCAACAATGAGTCCCGAGTTTCTTGCCGATCGACAAGAGAACGCCGTTTCGGGGGACAGGCTCTCTGGCCGTATGTTGCCGAAATAGCAAAGCTATGGCCCCAACTAGAGGGTGAGTGTTCGGTAAACGCGCGTTCCCGTTGTGCCCGAAGTGGAGTCATCAGCGCCTGACCTCCCAGCAAATCAGCTGCGTTTGGTCGTGCCGACTGCACGGTGCCGCGCCGTCTGGACGCTCTCCGTGGCGCTATGAAACGCACCTCACGAATCGGCGAGGTCTGGGCGGCGCTGGATAGGGTGCGCCGGTGCGCGTCGTGACGGTGATTGGCAATCGGCCTCAGTTCGTGAAGGCGGCGGCAGTCTCGCCACTGTTGCGCGAGCGCCACGACGAGGTGCTCGTCCACACCGGCCAGCATCACGACGACGAACTCAGCCAGGTGTTCGTCGACCAGCTGGGTGCGCCGCAGCCCGAGCGCCAGCTCCATATTCACGGCGGTACCAACACGGAGCAGACCGCTCGGATGCTCGGCGCGCTCGTGCCGTTGCTGACGGAGCTCGCGCCCGACGCCGTCCTGGTCTACGGCGACACGAACTCGACGCTTGCAGGCGGCATCGCGGCCGCACAGATGCGGATCCCGTTGATCCACGTGGAAGCGGGCCTGCGGTCGTTTGACCGCGCGATGCCGGAGGAACTCAACCGCGTCCTCGTCGATCACGCCGCCGACCTCTTGCTGCCGCCGACCGAGGCCTCGGCCGCGCAGCTGCGCAAGGAGGCCGTGGCCGGGCGCATCGAGGTCGTCGGCGACGTGATGATCGACGTCGCCCACCGCATGCGCGACGCGTCGCTTGCTCGCGGCGAGGAGCTGCTGGCTGAGCAGGGTCTGGAGGCCGGAAGGTTTGCCATCGCCACGCTGCACCGCGCCGGCAACGTCGACACCCCCGAGCGACTGTCGGCCGCCCTGGACGTCCTCGCGAACATCGGCGTGCCGGTCGTATTGCCCGTCCACCCGCGCACCGCCGCTCGCCTGGACGCCTTCGGCTTGCGCGAGCGCGCCGACCAGGAGCTGATCCTGGCCCCGCCGCTCGGCTACCTCGACTTCACCGGCCTGCTGCTCAACGCTGCGGCCGTGCTCACCGACTCTGGCGGCGTGCAGAAGGAGGCCTACGTGGCTGGCGT
>JAEMRF010000243.1 GCA_016463515.1 Solirubrobacteraceae bacterium
CGACCAGTACCACGGCCTGGAGCACATGGTCGACGTCCACGCCTTCGTGCCCGGCGACCTCGCCGCACACGCCAAGGGCGCCGGCTTCGGCGACGTGAAGGTCACGGGCGAGGAGCTGCTGGCGAACTGGTTCGGCTGGACCAACCGCGCCCTGGAGTCGACCGCCGACCCGTACTCGATCCCCTCGGCGTGGCGTTGGTACGCCTACCGCGGCTACCTCGCGTTCCAGCAGGTCGACCGGCACCTGCTCGAGGGCCGACTGCCCACGCAGATCTTCTACAACCTGATGGTCACCGCCACCAAGGAATAGCCGCGGGCTAGGCTCCGGTCTGACGATGCCGGACGACCTCCAGCGACTCCCCCTCTTCCTGCTCCCCTTGTCGGCGCTGCCCGGCGAGGAGGTGCCCCTTCATGTGTTCGAGCCGCGCTACCGCGCGCTCGTGCGCCACTGCCTGGAGACGGGGTCGGAGTTCGGCGTGCTGTTCGTCGACGATGAGGGCGCACGGGAGGTCGGCTGCGCCGTACGGATCGACCGGGTCGCGCACGAGCACGAAGACGGTCGTCTGGAGATCGTCACCTTCGGGACGCGTCGCTTCGAGCTCGCTGGCGAGGTCGAGGAGGATGCGTTCCCGCAGGCCCCCGTCACCTGGATGGTCGATGACCCGCAGAGCCCGCACGACGAGGACGCCGATGAGGAAGGCGCCCTTGCGCTCTTCGCTGAGCTCGCTGAGCGGGTGACCGGTTCCGTGCCGGACCTCGGAGACGATGGCGACACATCGTTCAGGATCGCCGCACGCGTGGCCTTCGGTGGCGCAGCCAAGCAGGGGCTGCTGGAGCTACGTTCAGAGGCCGCCCGCCTCGAGCTGCTGGAGCGTCTGCTGCGTGCAGCGCTGGCTCGGCTCTCGCAGGTCGAGCTGCGCCAAGCACAGGCGCGCAGCAACGGCCGCGTGCACTTCGAGTAGCCGGGCGCATGGACGCACGGCCGACGAAGGGAGCGTCGGTGCGCCGACTGTTGGCCTCGGCGGTCACGGGCGGTCACAACCTTGGCCGAGCGGCGAGGTACTGACGTGGCCTCCACTGGCCCTTCGGATGCAGAGCTCCTCGGGGATCGCACCGCACCAGCTGAATCGTTCTCGTTGTTCTACCGCCGCCATGCCCGCGCAGTGCTTGCCTACTGCGCTCGGCAGGGGCTCTCAGCGCACGACGCGGCCGACGCCACCGCCGACGTCTTCGTCGCAGCGCTCGCCGGCCGGTACCGGTTCGTGCCGACCGAGGACGGCGTCGCAACGCCGTGGCTCTACGGCATCGCGTCGAATGTGGTCAACGGCCGCCGGCGGCGGTCAGCGCGCGAGCGTGCCGCGCACCAGGAGCTCCGCGAGCAGCCGTTCGCGCTGACCGAGCGCGACATCGCCGAGTACGCCGAGTTGCGGGCTGAGGTCAACGAGGCCCTCGACGCCATCAAGGACCTCCCCGAGCCGCAGCGGTCTGCCGTGATCGGCCGCCACATCGACGGCACGGACTACGCCCTCATCGCGCAGCGCGACGGCGTCTCGGAGCAGGTCGTGCGGCAGCGCGTCAGCAGGGCCCTTGCCGCGCTCCGAGCTCGGATGGGAGGTCGCACCGATGCGTGACTTCTTGGACGATCTCGAGCAGCGCCTGGCCGTGATGGCCGAGCAGCACCCCGAGCTGCGTGCCAGCGAACCGCCGCAGCGAAGCCGACGGCGTCCGGCGATCCTCGGCGCGATCGCGGCGCTGCTTGCAGCGATCGCGGCTGCGCTCACGATGACCGGCACAAGTCTGGCCGACCTGCCGATCCTCGACACGCCCACGCGTGATGCGTCCGGGATCAAGGAACGCGTTCCTGACGTCGCCCGGGCTGGCGTGGACTTCTCGCAAGCCCATGCCTTCGAGACGCCGGGCGGCCCAGGGTACGTGCTGGTCAACAAGGACCGGCAGGTGCTCTGCGTGGTCGTGCCCGACCCGGACGCTCCTGGGGACTACGGCAACAGCTGCTCGCCCATCGCCAAGGTGGAGCGAGCGGGCATGTTGACGGAGATGGTGGGCGACCTGGGCACGGATCCGGATGCCACGTCGCTGGCGACCTTCGTGCTCCCCGAAGACGCCAAGGCGGTCCGCCTGCAAACGGGTGACCGCACCACCGAGCCCACGGTCCAGGACGGTGTCGTGGTGCTCGACATCACCGAGGAATCAACGCTGAGCTGGACCGTCGACGGCCGCCCAGGACGACTCCTCCTGGAAGGCCCGTTCCCCGAGACCACCAGCATCACGTTCGAGTGTCCCGATGGCACGATGGCAAGCACCGACGAGGTTCCGTCAGCACGGACCCCCGAAGAGGCCAACCAAGCGATGAAGCGTCTGCGCAGAGAACTCTGTTAGCCCGCGGCGCAGCGCCTGCAACGACAACGGCCCGCCCCACCCAAGCGGGTGAGACGGGCCGTGACCACGCGAAGGGGCGCCGTCGCCGTCGCCCGAAGCGCTTAACCGCGCGGAATGAACTCGGGGATATCGGGGTCGCCGAACGACCGCGCGCCAGAGCGGCTCTCGGCGGGGCGTGCGGCGCTCAGCGGCGGGCGCCGCGTGACGCGCGGCTCGCCGGCAGGCTCGCGCAGCCGGTTGACCGAACGCGGGGCGGCCGGAGGCGCAAACCCTGTGGCGATCGTGGTGATCCAGACCTCGTCGCCGAGCGCCGGATCGATACTGGCTCCGAAGATGATGTTGGCCTCGGGGTGCACGGCGTCGCCGATGATCTGAGCGGCGTCGTTGATCTCCCACAAGGAGAGCGCGTCGCCACCGACGATCGACAGCAGGACCTTGCGGGCCCCGTCGATCTCGGTCTCAAGCAGCGGCGAAGACACGGCCTTCTCGGCCGCCATCGCGGCAGCGTTCTCCCCGGTACCCACGCCGATGCCGAGCAGGGCGTTGCCGGCGTCGGTCATGATCGTGCGCACATCGGCGAAGTCCAGGTTGATCAGGCCGGTCTTGGTGATGAGGTCCGACACGCCTTGCACGCCCTGGCGCAGCACGTCGTCGGCCACGCGGAACGCGTCGATCATCGACGTCTGCTTGTCGAGGATCTCCAGGAGGCGGTTGTTCGGCACCACGATGAGGGTGTCGACCTCTTCCACGAGCGCGTCGATGCCGCGTGCAGCTGCCTGCGAGCGCCGCATGCCTTCGAACGCGAACGGGCGCGTCACGATGGCCACGGTGAGGGCGCCCAGCTCGCGCGCCACGCGGGCCACGACCGGAGCGGCGCCGGTCCCGGTGCCGCCGCCTTCGCCAACGGCGATGAAGATCATGTCTGCGCCACGCAGCTCGTCCTTGAGGACCTCGTAGCTCTCGAGCGCCGCAGCGCGGCCCGTGTCGGGCTCGGCGCCGGCACCGAGGCCGCGGGTGAGCACCTCACCGATCGGGATGGTCACGTCGGCCGAGGAGGTCTGCAGCGACTGCAGGTCCGTGTTGACGGCGATGAACTCCATGCCCGAGACACCGGCGTCGACCATGCGGTTGACGGCGTTGACGCCGCCGCCGCCCACGCCGACGACCTTGATCAGGGGCTGACCAGCTAGGCCCCGCGGGGCAGACTGGTTGAAGACTCGATCGTTGATGGCGGCACGCACCTCAGGTCGGCGTTGGCTGGTGAAGCTCGGGCGCTCGTCGTGAGCGACCGGGGTGGGCTCGGGAGCGACGGGCTCCGCGGGCTTGGTCAAGGCGGGGGCGGGCGCCGGCTGGGTGCCCGGAGTGGGCGCGTTGCCCGGAGTCGGAGCGTTGCCTGGCGGCGTCGCGTCTTCGTCGGTCGTGCGGCGGAAGAGCTCGGCGAGCGGCCCTTCGTGCATGCTCGCTCGCGCCGAGCGCGCTCCACGGGTTTCCTGTGGGTCCTGGTCAGCGGCCATGGAGCACCTCCTTAGCGAGGGCGCGGTAGGACTTGGCCGCCTTGCCCGTGGGGTCGTACTTGAGGACCGACATGCCGCGAACGGGCGCCTCGGCAAATCGGACGGTCTTCTTGATGCGGGACGCAAACACCTGCGTGCCGAAGTGCTCCTCGAGCAACTCGAGCGCCTCTTTGGCGTGGAGCGTGCGCGTGTCGACCAGCGTCGGCAGGATGCCCTCGATCTCGAGGATCGGGTTGAGATCCTCTTGGATCATCTGCACCGTGGCCTGAAGCTGAGCGAGCCCCCGCATAGAGAGATACTCGCACTGTACGGGGACGATCACCTTGTGTGAGGCGGTGAGCGCATTGATCGTGAGCAGACCCAGGCTCGGCGGGGTGTCGATGCAGATGAAGTCGTAGTCGGCCACGACTGGTTTGAGGGCCTTGGCCAGCTTGCGCTCCCGCCCGATCTGCGAGCTCATGGCGATCTCGGCACCGGCGAGATCGATGGACCCCACCGCCACGTCGATCTCTCGGCGCTGGATCACCTCGCGAATCGGAAGGTCGTTCACCAGCACGTCGTAGATCGACTGCGTGAGGTTCTCGGGGTCGATGCCCTGGCTCATCGTCAGGTTGCCCTGGGGATCCATGTCGACGCACAGCACCCGGTGGCCGGACTCGGCGAGCGCGCAGGCCAGGTTCAGGGCAGTGGTCGTCTTGGCGACGCCGCCCTTCTGGTTGGCGAAGGTGATGATCTTGGCAGTGGCTGACACGGGGCCTCGGGTCGGTCGTGGACGCGACTTGCAGGTGGGCTGAGCGCGGAAAAGCCCGCCGCTCGGGGCCCTCTTTCGTCGCGCGAGTAGCGATCCCTTCCCGAACGCGCCAGACCGCGAGGTATGTCTAAACCTCAAGTCGACGGTATGGGTTGACCTTGCCGCCCCAGTGCCGCGTATGCTCGGCGTGATGAAGGTGCGTGAGGGCGAGGTACTGCCCGCTACTCCGCTCGTGATCGTCGCGGGCAAAGGCGGCGTAGGGCGCAGTTCAGCCGCAATGGC
>JAEMRF010000244.1:0-1139 GCA_016463515.1 Solirubrobacteraceae bacterium
CCGGTGAGGTTGTCGCCGGTGTGCACGACCGTCTCATCGGGCGACTTCAGCTGGTTGTAGAAGATGAAGTGGTCGTCCGACAGGACCCGCTCGTCGGCGCCGCACAGCAGCGCGCTGGCGTCCAGATCGAAGTCGGCCCCATCGGTGCGGCGGATGTCCCAGCCCAATCCGACCGAGATCTTCTTGAGCCCCGGCGCCTCCTTGCTCAGTGAGACGTTGCCGCCTTTGGCCAGTGTGACGCCCATGGTTCCCCGCTTCTGCCCATCGCTTGGTCGAGCTACCGCACAGAGTAATGCCAGCCCGCGGCGCTGACCTCAGTCGGACGCGGCCAGCGGCGGTGGCGTGGGTTGTGCCGGCGGGGCATGGGTTGTCGGGCGCGCCCGCAGGTGCGAGCATCGCTGCATGCAGCGCCCCCGATTCCGGCCCACCACGCCTCGGGGAGCTGGATCACGCGGGATGGCCGCCACGCTGCTCGCCGCCGCAGCTGTGCTAGCTGGCGCCTCCGGCGCGGCCGCCAGCACGCACACCTGGATCGGCCCCTCGGGCGGTGTCTGGTCAAACCCGGCCCACTGGCAGGAGGGCGCAGTCCCCACCTCTGGCGAACCGGGCGGGACGATCGTCGCGATCAACTCCAACGCGTCGTCCACCATGGACATCAACGGCCTCACGGTCGACAAGCTCTCCTTCAACGGGACGAACTCGACCATCGACGCGGCCGGCAAGACGCTCTTCATCAACGGGAGCGTCGCGCTCAACAACATCGACTCCGCCGGCGCCGGCAACAGCCTGGGCGCCGGGTTGACGCTGCAGACCATCGGCAACTCGTCGATCTTCGTCCGCTCCCAGGCCGGCCAGTTCACGATCAACGGGCCGATCGCCGGGAACCGGCCGATCACGTTCACGACCAACAGCCTGACTCCCGGCACCGGGACCAAGCTCAGGGGCTCCAGCACCTTTACCGGCGCGGTGACGGTGACGAGCGGCGAACTGGTGCTCGACAACACCGACGTCAATGCCGCGATCACCGGCTCGACGCTGCAGATCGGCAGCGGCTCGGGCTCCGGCGCGACGGTCAAATTGGCGCAGTCCCTCGAGATCGCGGACGCCACCAACGTGCGGGTCCTCGCCGATGGCACGCT
>JAEMRF010000244.1:1239-3020 GCA_016463515.1 Solirubrobacteraceae bacterium
CGCACGCTGACGCTCGGCGGCGCGCTGGCAATGACGGGCGGCTCGATCGACGGCGCAGCGGCGGCGCAGCTGGTGCTCGGTGGCAACGTGACGGCCACCTCCAGCGCCTCTGCTGGGTCCGTGATCGGCGTTGCTACCGCCCTGGCGGGCGCGCGGACGTTCTCCGTCAACGCCGGTGCCGTGCAGCCCGAATTGAGGCTCGGCGGCAACATCACGAACGGCCCCGCGACGGGCTCGATCACGAAGGTGGGCGCTGGCACGATGCTGATGCAGCCGCCCTCGGGGAACCTCTACACCGGCCCGACCGCGGTCAATGACGGCCGACTGCAGATCAACAGCCCTGTCACGCCGTCGATTCCGACCGGCGCGCTGACGATCGGCGACGGCATCGGCTCGCCGGGCAGCGCGGTCGTGCAGGCGCTGATCGAAGACGACATCAAAGCCCCGACCACCGTCAACGCCGATGGTCTGCTCGATATGGGGCAGTTCGGTCAGAACCTGCCGAGCCTGACCATCAACGACGGCGAGATGCGCGTCGGGGTCGGGGCCGCGGCCTTCACCGGCCAGCTATCGATGACCGGTGGCGCGATCACCGGAGCCGGCAGCCTCAACATCGGCGCGTTCAGCGGCCCACCCACGCTGACGCTCACCTCGTCGGCGACGGGCCCAGCCCGGCTTGCCCACACCGACGGGACGTTCGTCAACGCGACGACCACGATGACGGTCAACGCCGGGGTCGCGCCTGAGTTCACGGTTGCGGGCAGCATCCAGGTCATCGGCGGCGGTCGCCTGATCAAGCAGGGCGCGGGCACGGCACTGCTGAAGGGTTCGATGATCGACCAGGGCGCGCTCGACGTGAACGCCGGCACCCTCATCGCTGAGCAGCCGCTCCTCTTGGCCTCCACCGTGGGGCCGGGAGCCACGTTCGCCCCGCAGGCCTCCATCGGCACGAGCACCGTCAATGGCACGCTGCGCCCGGGACCGGGAACCTCGGTCGGCGGGGCGCTCTCCTTCGGCGCCACTGGGGTACTCAAGGTGACCGTGCCGTCGGCCGTTCCCGCCGAAGCGCCGCGGTTGAACGTCGTCGGCGCGGTGGCGATCGCCAGCGGCGCCACGCTCGATCTCAGGATCGCCAGTGGCGTGGTCCTTCAGCCGGGGACCCTGCTGCAGCTCATCACCAACGACCTGGCCGACGCCATCACCGGCAAGTTCGCGAACGCGCCGGCCGGGGCGTTCACCGAGCCGGGCGGCCACGCACTCTCGATTACCTATGCGGGCGGCACGGGGAACGACCTCGAGGCGACGGTCGTCGCCATCCCGCCGACACCAACCGCGCCGACGCCGCCCACACCATCCACACCGCCGACGCCGCCGAAGCCCACATCCGAGCCAGCCGCTGTCCCCGCGCCCAGCACCAAGCCGGCCGACCTCACGCGCCTGCGGCTCGCGCCGAAATCGTTCCGCGCTGCAAGCTCCGGCGGCTCGCTCACCACGAAGACGTCCACGCGCAGCACCACGGTGCGGTTCACGCTCAACGCGCCCTCGACCGTCGAGTTCACGGTGTCCCGTGAGCGCCCGGGCATCCGCTCCGGGGCCAAGTGCGTCGCGGTGCCAAAGCGCAGGCCGGCGAAGGCCAAGCGCTGCACCCGCCTGGTTCCCACCGGCACGTTCTCCACGTCGGCCGCTGCAGGCGAGGCCACCCTGCGCTTCACCGGCCGTATCGGCACGCGCGCCCTCGCCGCGGGCGCCTACGAACTGGCTGCGCGTCCCACCGGTGGCGT
>JAEMRF010000244.1:3120-4923 GCA_016463515.1 Solirubrobacteraceae bacterium
TTGCGTGCGCCGCTCTTACCTTCACGCTTGCTGCCGGAGGCCTCTCCGGCTGCGGCGACGACGCCCCCGCCAGCGGCAGCCGGGCCAAGGATGCCCCGGCGATCGGCGAGGCCAAGAAGCCCACGATCCAGGCCAGCCTGCTGGGCGACTCCCAGAGCGCCGGCGCCGCCGAGAGCTACGAGCCAACCGGCGAGCTCATCGCCGACAGCGGCTTTCGGCCCGAGGTGAACGGCTTCTCCTTCGAGAACTACGGCAACGACGTGCAGCCCGCCAACCTCTCGACGGCCAACATCCAGGCGCTCTTCGGCGATCAGGTGTGCGTCGGCGGCGACGGCGACAACTGCAAGCTGATCCCGCCGGCCAAGCGCTGGATGGAGCAGGAGAACGCGCGCATGGCCGGCGGCCACTGCATGGGCATGTCGGTCGCCGCGATCCGCATGTTCCTCGACACGCTTCCGGAGAGCGAGTTCGGTGGCGACGATGCCACCGCCGAACTGGAGATCGTCGGCAACGAGGCGCTGCAGCGCTCGATCGCCGAGCACTGGGTCTACCAAGACCTGCCGAAGATCCAGCAGGCCAAGTTCCAGGGCACGCCGACCGAGATCGTCAACGAGCTCGTGGAGACGCTCAACAACGGCAAGGAGGACTACACGATCGGCCTCTACATGCCCGACTACTCCGGCGGCCACGCGATCACGCCCTTCGCCATCGAGGACCGCGGCGACGGCCAGGTCTCGATCCTCGTGTACGACAACAACTTCCCCGGCGTGACCCGCGCCCTGGACGTCGACACCAACGACGACACGTGGAGCTACGTGGGTGGCATCAACCCCAGCAACGCCGACGAGGTCTACGAGGGCAACGCCGATACGGGCACGCTGGAGCTGCTGCCGACGTCGCCCGGCGAGCAGGTGCAGCCGTGCGCGTTCTGCCGTAGCGACGCCGTTGAGGAAGACGCCGAGGGGCTTGGCAGCACGCTCAGTGCTGAGGACCAGTACGCCGAGCTGACCCTGCGCACGAAGGGCCGCGGCGAGCACCCGCACCTCGTGATCTCCGACGAAGAAGGTCGCCAGACGGGCATCGTCGACGGCAAGATGCTGCGCGAGATCCCGGGCGTGCAGATCGCCGGGTCGCTGGGCGTCAAGAACTGGGACACCGCCCCAGAGCCGCGCTACCAGCTGCCGCTGGGCACGCCGTACAACGTCACGATCGACGGCTCCTCGGTGAACCGCACCTCGATCTCCACGCTCGACCTCACCGGTGGCGGCCTCGTCGTCTCCGCTGAGACGGTGCGCATCACCCCCGGCCAGCAGGACTCGCTCACGATCACCGGCGACTCCAACGGCTTCCTCTACGAGTCCAACTCCAAGAACGAAGAGGTGCCCGAGTTCTTCGCCGGCCTCGAGGACGGCGACGAGGCCTACACCCTGCTCGCGACCGCCGTTGGCGTGAAGCCCGGTTCCGAGTTCGGGCTCTTCATCGACCGCGAGTCCGGCACCGTGCTCGTCGACGCCGACGGCGTCAAGGGCAGCGTCGACGGCAAGGCCTTCTTCGGTGTGGCCGTCAACCGCTACAGCGCCGACGCCGACGACACGTGGATGCGGCAGACCACCCTGTCCGGCCGCAAGAAGGAAGGCCTGTACTTCAACTACAAGGACGCTCCCGAGGCCGGCAAGCCGCTGCCCCTGGAGATCGGCCCCGAGGACGGCCCGTTCCGCATCGTGCGGGCGAGCTACCAGCGGTAGGCGCTGGGATAGGTCGAGGCTGGGTCGGCGACCCGGCCTCGACCAAGTTGGGGCCCGG
>JAEMRF010000245.1 GCA_016463515.1 Solirubrobacteraceae bacterium
CTGCTCGGGTGACGACCTGGCTCGTCGACACGCACGCGGCGCTCTGGTTCTTGGATGACGCACCGAACCTGTCGGCGCGAGCCAAGGAGCGGATGGAGTCTGGCGATAGCCGCCTGCTGGTGAGTGCAGCCAGTCTGTGGGAGGTCGCCATCAAACGCCGACTCGGAAAGATCGACGTGCCAGACGACCTGCTCGATGTGCTCCGCGATCAGGATTTCGAGGTCCTCCCGATCTCTGCTGCGCACGCGTGGGGAGTCGGTCAGCTTCCGCTCGGCGATCACCGCGATCCGTTCGACCGGCTGCTCGCGTCGCAAGCGCTGCTCGAAGGCGTGCCGATCATCAGCGCTGATCGGGAATTCGAGCAGTACGGGGTCGCCCGGCTCTGGTAACCGGCCTGCGGCCCCGCCTCCCTTCCGCGGGTCACTGACGGCAGAGCACCTACGCCGTCTCGCTCCCGACCTACGTCACCGGGATCGTGAGGGTGGCGTTGTCGTCTTCGCCGGGGCCGTTGGCGGGGGTGGAGTCCGGGTCGCCGCGGTCGGCGCCGATCAGGCTGATCGGGATGATCTTGGTGCCGGTCGTGAGCACGTTGACGAACAGCTTGAGCGTGATCGACTCGTTCACGCCAAGCGTCGGGACCGTCCACAAGCCGTTGCCCGAGTTGTAGCTGCCGCCGGTGAGGGTCTGGGCGTCGAAGTCGACGCCAGCGGGCAGCTCGACCTGCACGGTGTTGCCGATTGCGGCTTGCGGCCCCTTGTTCGTGAGCGTGATCGTGAGGTCGCGCGGGCTGCCCGACGTCCACGTACCGGCACTCGGCGATGCGGTGAGCTCAAGATCTGCAGCTAGCGGCGTGATGGTCACGGACGAGATGTCGTCCTCGCCCGGGGCGCCGTTGTTCGGAACCGAGTCCGGGTCGGACGGCGTCGACGAGAACACCTCGGCCGTCAGGGTGCTGGGAGCGACCGAGCCGGCGATCGCCTCCAGTTGCAGGATCCGCACGGCGCCGCTGGCGACCGGCCCGACGTTCCACAGGCCCGTGGCCGCGTCGTAGTCGGGGGAGAACGGCGCGCGCAACGTGAGTCCGGCTGGAATCGGGACCTTGACGAACGTGTTGGTCGTCGGCTCCGGCCCGACGTTCGTCAGCGAGATGTTCAGCGACACGACGCCGCCCCGCTCGGGCGTTGGCGTCGTCGTGCTGACGCCAAGGGTCAGGTCGGTCGTCGGGATCAGGAGCTGGAGCGGCGGGGCGGGAGCCGGCACCGGCGGTGGCGGTGGAACCGGGGCGGTGCAGGACGTCGGATCCAGGGCGCGCGAGAAGAAGAACGGGATGCCCGCCTGGCAGAGCGGCGAGGACTCAAAGCGATTGGTGGGCATGACCTGCGCCTGGCGCAGCCAGCCGGTCAGCATCCGGCGTGAATAGGTCAGGTAGCGATCGCCGGGCGCGCGTGAGCCCGGCGAGATCCCGGCCGGCACGGGCAGCAGGCGTACGTTCGAGGACGTGCGCAGCCGGGGCTCGAAGGTCGCGCGGTTGGGAGCGTCGATCATCAACGTGATCCGCGTCGAGCGGCGCGCCTTTGCGACGTTGAAGAGGTCGTTGCCAGAGAGCTGCTTGAGCTCGACCTTCTTGCCGGTGAGCGACGTCGGCCGCATGCCGAGCGTCAGGGTGTCGGTCAGCGAGAAGCCAGCCGAGCCGATCCAGACGAACGCGTCTTTGCAGTTGCGCAGCTTCGACGCCAGCCACTCAGAGGGCAGCGCCTGCGAGGTCGAGCCGTAGCGCGCGGTGCCCAGCGACTTGCGGAACGCCGTCATGCGTACGCCGAACTTCTCCACCACCGACGCCGTCGAGCCGTAGCCCTCAGCGGGGAAGAGGCCGTCCTTGAGGGCGTCGCCCATCTGGATGAAGCACGTCTTCGCATCGAGGGCCGAGACGATCCGCCTGCCGTTGAGCTCGTCCGGTGAGATGAGGAGCAGGTTGTCGTCGGCAAGTCGCCGCGCCGTCTTCACGCCACGCTCGAACACCCGAAATTCCGAGCCGTCGTAGCTCTTGGTCGATCGCAGGAACGTCGGCAGGCTGCCATCGACGAGCGGCGGCCACTCCAATTGCTCCGTGACCGTCACCTTGCCGTCGCTCGTGCTCACAAGCGCGACCCGCCCAGGGCGCTGGGATCCTTTGCCGGGCGCGAGATCGTCGTAGAACAGCCACGAGCGGTCGGCGACCTTGGCGATCAGGCGCGTGTCGGCCTTGGCCAGACCGTCGCGGTTGGTGCCGGAGATCTTGCCGACCCGCTCCGGCCCACCAAGGCGGATCTCGGTGCCTTTGCTGACCGGCGTCGGGGTCACGAACACCACCTCCGGCGTGGTGCGCTCGCTCACGCCCAAGGCCGACAACGCCTTGCCGGCGGCCTCCTCCTGGCTGACCGCCGCACTGGCTGTGGCCGGCGCGGCGGCCACCAACGCGCTGAGCGCGATCACGGTGGTGCGCAGCACCCTGCGACGGCGTGCAGGGATCGGAAGAGGCGTCATGGCTCAGGTCACCGGGATCGCGAGGGTGGCGTTGTCGTCTTCGCCGGGGCCGTTGGCTGGGGTCGAGTCCGGGTCACCGCGACCGGCGCCGATCAGGCTGATCGGGATGACTTTGGCTCCGGCAGTATTGACGTTGACGAACAGCTTGAGGGTGATCGACTCGTTTACGCCGAGCGTCGGCACCGTCCACAGACCGTTGCCCGAGTTGTAGCTACCGCCGGTCAGCGTGCTTGCGTCGAAGTCGACGCCAGCTGGCAGCTCGACCTGCACCGTGTTGCCGATGGCCGGTTGCGGCCCCTTGTTCGTGAGGGTGATCGTGATGTCGCGGCCGCTACCGGCGGACCACGCACCAGCGCTGGGCGTAGCGGTCAGCTCTAGGTCGGCCGCGAGCGGCGTGATCGTCACGCTTGCAATGTCGTCCTCGCCCGGCGCGCCGTTGTTCGGATTGGAGTCCGGGTCAGTCGGCGTCGAGGAGAAGATCTCTGCGGTCAGCGTCGTCGGTGAGACCTTTGCCGCGGTCGCTTGCAGCTGCAGGATCCTGACGGCGCCGCTGGCCACGGGACCGACGTTCCAGAGGCTGGTCGTCGGGTCGTAGTCCGCGGGGAACGGCGCAAGCAACGTGAGCCCCAGCGGGAACGGCACCTTGACGAAGGTGTTCGTCGTCGCCACCGGGCCGAGGTTCGTCAGCGAGACGTTCAGCGTGACGATGCCGCCCAGCTCGGGTGTGGGCGTGGAGGTGCTCACGCCAAGCGCCAGGTCGGTCGTCGGCTGCAGGAGCACGGGCGCAGGCGCGGGCGCAGGCGTCGGCACCACGGCCGGTGGCGGAGCCGGCGCCTTGCAGGCCGTCGGATCCAGGGCCCGCGAGAAGAAGAACGGCATGCCTGCCTCGCAGAGCTTCGAGCTTCCAAACCGGTCGGCGGGCGCAGTGGCCGACTGCCGCACCCAGCCGGTGAGCAGCCGTCGCGTGTAGGTGAGGAGCTTGTCGTTTCGGTCGCGCGACCCGGGCACCACGCCGGCGGGCACCGGCAGGAGCCGCACGTTCTTGGCCTCCCCGATGGACTCCCACTGCGAACGATTCGGGACGTCGAGCATGAGCGTGATGCGGCTGGACGAACGCTTCTTGGCGGCCTTGGCCAGGTCGTCGACCGAGAACTTTTGGTACTTGACGCGGTTGCCCACGACGCCGCCGCCGAGGGTGATGACCGGTCCGTCGGTGAACCCGGCGCCGGTAACCCAGAGGAAGACGTCCTTGCAGCCCTTGATCGTGTCCTCGAGCCACAGCTGCGGCCGATTCAACGACGACTCGGAGTAGCGCGCGGTTCCGTAGGACTTGCGGAACTTCGCCATCCGCTGCCCGAACCCCGTCATCACCGTGGTCGTGGAGCCGTAGCCGTCGGCGCCGTAGAGGTCGCCCGAGATCGTGTCGCCCATCTGCACGAAGCAGCTGCTCGCGTCGATCTGCGACACGAGGCCGTTCTCGAGGAGCTCGGGCGAGATGAGCAGGGGGTTGGTGTTGAGTCGCCGCGCCCGAGCCCCGCGCTCGAAGACCCGGTGGGTCGAGGCGTCGTAGGCGCGCGTAGAGCGCAGGAACACGGGGACGGCGTCGCCGACGAGCGGCGGCCACTCCAGCTCCTCCGAGACGGTCACCTTGCCGCTGGACGTGCTCACGAGGGCGACGCGGCCGGGGCGCTGAAACCCGCGCCCGGGCGCCAGGTCGTCGAAGAACAGCCAGGAGCGAGAGGCTACTTCGAGGGTCGTGCGCGGCCTGACCGACGTCACGAGGTCGGTGCCGGTCTGGGCGGTGCCGAGGTTGCCGGACGCGCTCGGGGTCCCGCCCTGGCGGATGACCGTGTTCGCGGCGACAGGGTCGGGCGCGACGAACACGACTTCGGGCGTGGTGCGGCTGTCGACCTCGAGCGCGGCCAGGGCCTTGGCGGTGGCCGCCTTCTTGCTCACTGCGGCGCTGGCGGGCGTTGGGTTTGCGCCGACCGCGAACGCGACGATGGTGGCGAACGCGACTTGCAGGGGGGCAAGCCGGCGACGGCGGAGGGCAAACGAAGCGGACATCGGCGACCACCGTACCTGTGTACGGGAATGCATACAACCCGGATTTCACCGATGCCAGCTGCTGATCTGGTGACCGGCTCGCCAGCGGCCCGAAAGTCCCCGCTGGACGCTCGGCGCGCCCTGTCCCCCGCGCGCCCGTAGAATCAAGGTCTGATGCGTCGTCGTCTTCGCTCAGCGCTCGTGCCGGTCCGCAGGCACGCGATCCCGCAGTTGGTGATCGATGCGGTGCTGGTGTTCGCCGCGTACTACCTGGCGTTCCGCCTGCGTTTCGGGTTCTTCAGCGACCCGCTGCCC
>JAEMRF010000246.1 GCA_016463515.1 Solirubrobacteraceae bacterium
GCGGGCGGTACCGTCGCTGGTCGACCGCGACCTGTGCGCGGCTCTGGTCTATGCCTGCATCCCCGCATTCACCGCACTCCCGCTCACGCTTGCATGCTGGCCGCCGCGCCCTCGCGATCGCGGCAGCCGCCGTGGTCGGGCCGCTCGCGCTGTGGTCGGCCATCCCGCTGGGCGCGACAGGAGCCACGCAGGGAGAGGTCGAGAACCGCATCGAGCGGGGCAAGTCGGCTGAGCAGTCGCTGTCGTCTGCGGCGGCTCGTCTGGCCCGGCTCGAGAAGATCACCGCTCGCGGAGTGGCGGTCCTGGAACGGCGGCAGGCCGAGGCGCAGGCCGATGTCGACCGGTGGGAGGCGCGGCTTCGCGTGACCGAAACCCGCCTGAAGACCTCGCGCAAGCGCCTGGGTGACCAGCAACGCCGCTTGGAGAAGAATCAGAGCGTGCTTGGCGCCCAGCTCCGGGCGACCTACATGTCCGGGACGCCGGATCTCGCCACGATCGTGCTGGACTCGGACGGCCTGGAGCAGGTCCTGGACACCGTCGAGTACGAGCAGGCCGCGCGCCAGGCCAACCAACGCATCCTCAAGAACGTCAAGCAGGCCCGGGCGCAGACACAGCGACTGGAGCGCAGCCTGCAGAAGATCGTGCCCGAACAACGCGAGGCCACGCAGGCGGTCCGTCGAGAGCGCGACGCGGTGGCGCAGCGGTCCGCCGCGCTCGCGGCCAGGAGAGCCGCCCTCGCGCAGGCCAAAGCGGCTCGCCTACAGGCGCTGAAGGCCACGCGCACCGATCGGCGTAGAGCTGAGCGGACGCTCAGGCGTCTGGTTGCGGCGCAGCAGAAGGCCTCGGTCGACAAGTCCGGCCCGGGTGGGCCGTGGGCGATCCCGTGGGCGATCGTGCAATGCGAATCCGGTGGCCAGAACACGCCGCCCAACAGCGCCGGTGCCTCCGGGTACTACCAGTTCATTCCGTCGACCTGGAAAGCACTTGGCGGATCGACGAACCATGCCTATCAGGCCGGCAAGGCCGAGCAGGACCGCCTCGCGGCCAAGCTATGGGCTGGCGGAGCCGGCGCTCGCAACTGGGACTGCGCCGCCATCGTCGGCTTGATCTAGCGGCTGGGCGCGCCCCGAACGCCGAGGGTTGCCGGAGCTAGCGGCGTCCGCGGACCACGCCGTCGACCACGTTGTTGGAGGTCGACGCGTCTGCGCCGGCCGACACCACGGCGGCGGCGTCGGTGTGCCGGCCGCGAGCGCGCACGCGCACCCGGATCGAGACGGTCTTGGTCGCCGAGGCACCCAGGGAGTCCAGCGCGCACCGCAGCGTCGTTCGGCCCGTGCAGGTCGCGCCGAGCACGCGCAGCTTGGCCACACCGGGCGCCAGCCGGATCGACAGGACCGTCCCGACTGCGGCTGCGGCACCAGCGTTCTTGACCGTGTAGCGCAGCGTGGTGGTGCGCCCGACCCGGACGGCCCGCTGAGGGCCGCTTCGGGCTACCGAGAGATCGGCGAGCGCTGGCGTGCCGCCAGCCGTGCTGGCCACCGGCACCACGGTGGTCGGCGGTACCGGCGCGACGGCCGGCGGCTCGCTGGAGTCGAGCGGGGTGCTGGCCACGGGCAGCGCGGCAGTCGTGAAACTGCCCAGTTCGCCGACCGTTGTGGTCAATGCGTTGGTCGCCTCCAGACGGAAGTAGTACGTGGTGCCGGGCTGCAGGCCAGCAATCGGCTCGGTGACTGGGAGCATCGCCGTCGCGCTGACCTGTCGGACGGGCGTCGTGAGGTCGAGCGCGGCGGGCGTCGTGCCGTAGTCGAAGTGGTAGGAGATGGGGCCCGTGTCAGGTTCAAGCTGTGCCGAGAGCGTGGCGCCGCCCGCAGAGACCGCCGTCGCCGCACCGGTCTGGCCAGCGACACAGCGCGGACTGGCGGTGGTCGCCACGGCGCTGCTTCCGGCAAGGTCCCAGCTGATGGATTGGAACGCGACCGAGTTGAACACCGCGCGGAACACCTTGGGGTAGACACCCGTATTGAACGTCTCCGGCTGGCCTTGGTACCCGAGGCCCGGCACGATCTGGTTGGAATCGCCGAAGAGGATGGTCTCCTGCACGCCCGCGTTGGCGTAGCCGAAGTAGACCCAGAACCCGACGCCGCTCGTGTTCGGAGTGATGCAGTTCACCAGGGGCACGGGAGCCGCTGCAGCGCGTGCCGGGAGCGTCGACGCGGCCGCTACGAACGTCGCCGTCAGCAAGAGCAGGCCTACGAACCGAGCGCGCATGGTGTGCGCGACCCTACTGCGGATGCGCCAGCCCCGCCAGGGCAGCTGCCCACGGTGCGTCAGCGAGCGCGCAAGCGCGCGGTGACCGGGCGGCCGCTGCGACCGAGCGCATCCAGGCCGGTCAGCGTCACGGTCAGCCGCGAGCCTTTCGGAAGACGCCGCTCGAGGCGCAGCCGCCGGCCGGATACTCGTTGACTGGTCGTCGTGCCGTCGGGGAGCGTCACGACCGCCACCGTGCGCTGCGCCCCGGGCAGGCTCCAGGTGAGGATGCGCCTGGAGCGAAGCTGCACGTTGCTCGCGCGACCAGGACGGCTGTCTGCGGCGGTGAACCGCGACGTCACCGTCGCCTTGCCGGGAATCTGGTCGCGCACCAAACGGGTCTCGATCGCGCGGCGCCGCGTCGAGGCGGGCATCGGTGTGAACGTCTTCGTGCCGCGCGCCCGGCGGGTCGAGACGAGCGTGCGAGTGCTGGCGCCAGCGCGTTCAGCGAGCTGGAGGGAGCGGCCGGCGAGGCCAGGTGCCGACCACGTCAGCTGCAGACGGCCGTTGCGCAGCTTGCGCACGGTCGTTCGCGGGCGCACCCGAGGCAGATTGGTCGCCGACTGCACGCGCGTGATTGCCGGACCGTCAGCCCGGGCCGACAGTTCCCACCGGCCAGAGGTGGGCCCAAAGAGCGCCACGAAGGTCGCGTTGCGCGACGTGTCCTGAACGATCATGTGCGACCGAGAACTGACCGGTTCGCTCCCTGCGGGCGTGGAGAAGCTCTCCCCACGGGGGCCGCGTAGCTCGACCTTGGGCGGCCCGCCAGCGCCCTGGACGATCGCCGTCTGGACGCGGGTACCCGGAGCGACATCGAGGCCGCGCGCGGGCACGCCCGCCTGCGCCACCTGCGCCCGGATGGCGCCGATGTCGCACGAGTTCGCGAACACCTTCGCGGGTTGGGTGAGCGAGAGGAACTGCGCCAGCCCAACCTGGCTCCCGGCAGGTCCGAAGCAGACGCCGTAGCCGTGCCGGCCCACGACAGCGTCCGCGCGCAGCTCGCCGCCGAAGGCCCCGAACGAGGCGTTGCCCACGACGAGCAGCTCGGACTCCTCCAGCGCATTGATGTCGAAGAGCGCCTCGGTGATCTGTGCCTTCACGCCCCAGCCCGACACCGACAGATCGATCTCGCCGGTCAGGGTGTACTTGTCTGGCCAGAACTGCGTTGCGGTCATCTTGCTGACGGGCAGATTGAGCAGCGTGCCACTGCCCTCCGCCACCACCCGCACCGGGTCGGGACCGTTCAGAGCCGCCTCATTGGCGGGAAACAGGAGCGAGATGGTGGCGTCGGCAGCAGCCAGATACCCGTTGAACACCAAGGTCTGGCTGATCTTCGGCCCGAAGCTCACGCGGCCGCTCCCGCCCAGCTTCCCGTAGAGACGGGATCCCTCGCTCTGGCTTCCGAGCGAGAGCGCAGCTCGCTGCAGGAAGAATCCCCCGCCGATGTGGCGTTCCAGGTCGCTGACCCCAACGGTCAGCTCCTGCAGGAAGCCGAACAGGGCGCCGTCGCTGGCTTTCAGCTTGAGGGTCCCATCGAGCACCGCGTCGGCGCCCGCGCCCTTCAAGCTCTTTGCGCCGAACGACTCGTTGAGCGCCAGCCCGCCGGTGATCGTCAGCGTCTCCTCGCCGAGGTCGATCGCCACCGAGAACTCCTTGATCAAGATCTTCTTGCCGAGCCAGAGTTCGCTCACCTGTGCCTTGGCGCCGTAGGTCACGCCACGGCTGTTGCTGGCGGTGACGGGGACCTCGACCGTGACCGCCGGACTGCCACCAGGGCCTCCGCCCGTCGGCCCCGCTGCGAGCACCTTTTCGGGCAGCCCGATCTTGAACGTGAGCTTGGCCTGGCCGCCGTTCTCAGCGGAGAGTTCGAGCGTGGTTCCCGCTTGGAGCGGGAACTTGTAGAGCGTCTTGACCTCGTCGAGGAACGTCGAGATCTTGTTGTGGACGG
The DNA here is from genome assembly GCA_016463515.1 of Solirubrobacteraceae bacterium. Taxonomy (GTDB): domain Bacteria; phylum Actinomycetota; class Thermoleophilia; order Solirubrobacterales; family Solirubrobacteraceae; genus JAGIBJ01. Next base: position 4,256 of record JAEMRF010000246.1, read on the forward strand.
CGACGTCGAGATTCGAGAAATCCAGTTCCTGCGCTGGCCCGAGGTCCTTGCCGTCGAGCGACAGGATTGCCTGGCCGTCGGAGCGCACGGTGCCTTGACCGAGCGCTTGGCTCACGATGATCCGGTCGCCTGGGCCGGCTGGTCGCACATCGATGCCGTTGACCCGCACCGGGCCGGTGGCGGCGAAGGCCGCCTGCCCCTGGAAGGTGGTGGGTCGCAGGCAACTCGACGGCTGGGTGGCGATCACGACCAGGACGCCAAAGGCGACGCTCGCCTGATCGCCCGGAGCGCATTCCGCGGTGACCGGAGGCGCTGGGGGCGGCACGACGACGGTCCAGAACCGCGAGACGGGCTGTGAGACGTTGCCAGCGCGATCGACCGTGACGACCTCGACGCCGTGCTCACCGGCAGCCAGCCCGTCGAGACGCAGTGGGCTCGGGCAGTCGAAGAACTCGCCGCCGTCGACGCGGCACTTGAATGACGCCCCATCGGGTTCGCTCGAAGCGAACACGATCGTGGCGCCGGGGTCGGCGGTCTCGCCGGCCGGAGCGGAGTCGATGATCACCGAGGGCGGGGTGGCATCGACGGTCCAGGTGCGGGAGACCGTTGGGCCGA
>JAEMRF010000247.1 GCA_016463515.1 Solirubrobacteraceae bacterium
CGCGGGAGGACGGTCGACGCGGGAGGACGGTCGACGCGGGAGGACGGTCGACGCGACGCGCCTACGCGGCGGCGCCGGCGGCCGCGGCCGCGTCGTCGGGCGCCTGCAGGTAGTCCGCCAGGATCGCGTCGATCGCGGGGATGTCGCCGATGGACTTGCCGTCGGTGATCGAGGTGACGATCTCGCGTTTGTGCTCGATCAGCGCGGCGACGCGCTCATCGATGGTGTTGGTGGCGATGAGGTACCAGGCGGTCACGGAGTCCTCCTGGCCGATGCGGTGGCAGCGGTCCTCGGCCTGGTCGTGCTCGGCGGGCGTCCACCCGAGCTCCACGAAGGCGACGTTGGCGGCCGCGGTGAGCGTGAGGCCGTGCGCGGCGACCTTCAGCGAGCAGACGCAGAGCTGCACCGACGGGTCGGTCTGGAAGCGCTGCACGGCGGCGTCGCGCGCCTCAGGGGCGTCGCTGCCGAGGATGTGCACGGCATCCGGGAAGTGCTCGGCGATCGCGTGCTGCACCTCGCGATGGGAGGCGAACACGACGAGCTTCTCGCCGCTCTCCAGGAAGTCCTGGATCCAGTGCACGGCCGTGTGGACCTTGCCGTGGCCAGCGAGCTTGCGCAGCGCGCCGATCTTCACGAGGGCCTGGCTGCGCAGGGCCGCGTTGAGGCGCTGGCCGAGTTCGTCGGTCCCACGGAACTGCTCCACGAGCCACTCCATGAAGCCGCGCTCGGCCCGCTCGTACTGGGCCTGGTTGGAGAGCGTGAGCGGCACCACTGCGCGCTGCTTTTCCGGCAGCTGGGGCAGCACGTCCTTCTTCAGGCGGCGCAGATAACAGGTGCGGCGCAGGTGCCAGTGCAGGCGCTCGCGCTCCTCCGCCGAGCCGAACCGCCGCTCAAAGCCGGCGCCGGAGCCGAACTCCGCCAGGCGCCCGAGGATCCGCAGCTGCGGCACGAGCTCCTTGGGGCGGTTCACGAGCGGCGTACCGGTGAGCGCCAGGCGCAGCGCCTCCTCGGGCAACTTGTCGGCCAAGTGCTGCACCGCGCGGGTGCGCTTGGCGTTGGGGCTCTTGCAGTAGTGGGCCTCGTCGAGCACGAGCGCTCCAGGCAGCAGGGCCGCGAGGGCATCGCCGTGGGACTCGACGATCTCGTAGTTCAGGACGATGACCTCGGCCTCCAGCGGCACGCGGCTGCGGCCGCTGACGATCTGGATGCTGCGGTGCGGCAGCCAGCGGCCGATCTCGCGCTTCCAGTTGAGCTTGAGCGAGGCCGGGCAGAGGACGACCGCCGGGAAGGCCTGCGCCTGCTCGACGGTGAGGAGCGCCTGCAGCGTCTTGCCGAGGCCCTGCTCGTCGGCGATGAACGTGCGGCGGCGGTCCAGGGCGTATTCCACGCCGGCGATCTGGAACGGCATCGGGTCGCCGCCGGGGAGGTGGTCGAAGGTGAGCGAGCCCTCGGTCGCCTGCGACATCGCGACGATCTGCTCGGCCCGCTCATGGTCGACCGCGAGCTCCGTGAGGATCGCGTCGGTCTCCTCACCGAGCTCGAGCTCGTGGCGGTCGGCGTACTCGCGCAGCGCGCCCGCGTTCCATGCGTCGCCGATCGTGACGGCGGTGTCGGTCTTGGTGAGCGACGTGCCGCCGCCGTTGGCGCCCGGGAGCGACGCGAAGTCCTTGGCGGTCTCGTCGTCCCACATGACCGTCAGGCGGAACGCCGTCTGGCCGTCGCCGGCGTCCTCGGCCACGAGCAGCGCGGGGCGCACGACTTCATCCGGATGCTGATCCAGCGCCTCGAGGCAGCGGCGCGCCTTGCCATCGAGCTTGATGAGTGGCTCGGCGTCGAGCAGGTCGGTGATGACCTCGGCGCCCTCTGGCGTGAGCGGCACGAGCCACGTCTCGTCGTCCTGCCGCACGACCGGGTCGTCGTCGAGCAGGTTGGGGTGGGCCTCGTCGCCGCCGCTGACCTGGAAGCGCGGCTCTCCATCGACCGACACGGCCGTGACGTGAGCGTCCCACCGCAGCGAGGACTCCATCCACGCGCGGACGGTCGGCGACATCTGCAGCTGGTGGCCGCTGTGCTGCAGGCCAGACAGTCCGGCCGCGACCAGGCGACTGGCCGGCGCGACGACGATCTGGAAGCCGTCCGGCTCGGCGCCGGGCAAGGCCGCCATCACTTCGGCTGGCTGCGAGGTGGTGATGAACACGCGGCTGCGGCCCTCGGTGAAGCGCACGGTGAGCCAGCGGCCCTCCATCGTGGCGCCGCCACCGTCGGCGCTGCTGCCACCACCGAACGGGTCGGCCTCGGGGTTGTCGAGCTTGGGGCGGGCGCGAGCGGCGAGGGTCTCCACGTGCTCAGCGAGCTTGCGGGTCCACAGGACGTCCTTGCGGCGGTCGTGGATCTCCTTGACCGCGAGGGCCGAGCTCGGCGTGAGCACGAGACTGATCCGGCCGACCTCAGGGTGGATGAAGTGGTCGTAGCGCTCCAGCAGCAGATGGAACTCGCGGTCGCGCCAGTGGTCCATCAGGCTCACGCACGCCGCCGCACCCTTGACGGGCTGCACGAGCTCCAGGCCGAAGGTCTTCGGGCGGCGCTCGGCCATGGTCCGAAGATGCTCTTCGCCGTCTTCGTCGACGAACACGTTGCCGAAGTGCTCGAGCATCATGAGCAACGACGCGGGACGCTCGTTTGCGAGGCCCACATGCCAGAACTTGGTGCGCGGGTCGAACACGCGACCAGGAATGGCTCTGATCGCCTCAATGAGGGCGACGTCGAACGGCGTCCGCAGCACCGCCTCTTTCTCAAGGACGGTGAGCGCGCGTTCGTGAGCGATGACGAGCGACGGGTCGGGCATTTATCGAACCACGGAGCCTAGGGGTTCGGAGCGCGCGCCGAGGCGCGGAAGGTCACGGACCGGTTCCCAGGGTGTTCATCACCGCGCTCTGCGCCTGTGCGAGGCTGGGGTTCGTGCGCTCGTTTCGCAGGCTCCTGCTCGCCATCCTGGCCGCGTTCGTGGCCCTCTTCCTCTTCTTGGCCTCGTGCGGCGACGATGCCGCCGATCGGCCAGCCAAGGCCACCACGCCCGCGCTGCCCTTCCCGCCGACGGCCTTTGAGCCCGCGACCAGTCGCGGCGGCGGGCCCACGCCTGAGGGTCGCGTGGTGCGCATCGGCGGACGGCCCGAGGGCGTGGCGATCGACCCCGCGACCGGCACGTTGGCCGTGGCCTTGGGCGCCGACGGCACCGAACTTGGCCTCTTCGACGCCCAATCGCTGCAGCTACGCAGCAAGGTGCGGCTGCCCGCGGGCGCGCGCCACGTGTCGTTTGGCGCGGGCCGCTTCCTCGTGCCGATGGAAGATGCCGACCAACTCGCGCAGGTCGCGCCGTCTGGTGGCGAGGCCGAGCTGACGGACGTCGGCGACGGCCCGCACGACGCCACGGCGGCCGACGGGCAGCTCTTCGTGGGTGACGAGTTCGGCGGCACCGTGTCGGTCTTGCGCGACGGCAAGCTGCGCACGACGATGCCGGTCGACGTGCAGCCTGGCGGCATCGTGGACGTGGGCGACGGCAAGGTCGCGATCATCAGCGTGCGGGCCTACACCGTCGAACTGCTCGACACCCAGACGCTGCGCACCAGCGGCTCCCAGAACGCCGGCTACGGCCCATCGCATGCGGTTGCCACGACCGACGGCCGCGTGCTCGTGGCCGACACCCGCGGCGGTGCGGTGCTCGTCTACGAAACCCGCCCGCGCCTGAAGTTCATCCAGCGCCTGGCGACCGGTGGCTCGCCGTATGGACTCGCGATCGACCAGCGCCGCAATCGGCTCTGGGTGACCGACTCGGGCGCTGACCGCGTGCTGGAGGTCGACACGGCCGGTGAGCTGCGTGAGGTCGCCGAATACCCCACGGTGCGCCAGCCCAACTCGGTGGCCGTCGATGAGCGCTCGGGCGCGGCGGTGGTCGTCGGGCAAGCCGGCGGCGAACTGCAGCGCATCGGCGACTGATCAGGTGCGCGCCGCGCGCGTGGACCGTCAACCGCGCCCTGCGGGGTCGACCCTCACATGCGCCGCGGGGGTCGACCGTCCTTCCTGTCGGCCTATAGCCCGACCAGAAGGACGGTCGGCGCCGAAGGCTCGGGATGTGTGACCGGCGAACAGTCGGTAGGTTCCCGGGGGTGAGCACGCCGAACTTCCGTCTGGTCACGAGCCCTGCCGCGCTCGATGGCGCTCCCGAGGGTTGGGCGACCGACCTCCTCACGGACGGCCACGTGAGTTTCCTGATCGACGAAGGTGGCGTCGACGCGATCAGCGCCGCTGCCCACACGCTCGGTGCCGAAGCCGTCACCGTGCTGCGTCACGAGACGACCGCCGCGCTGCAAGAGAAGACCGTCCGCACGCACGCGCACGGCCTGCCGCTGGTGTGGATCGGCGCTGGCTTCAGCGACGAGGCGCGCCAGTGGGCCAAAGATCGCGGTCAGATGACGCTGCTGGTGGAGTCCGAAGGCGCACTCGACGAAGAAGAACGCGGCAAGATCGCCCGCTTCATCGCGATTCTCGGCCGCCAGACCGACTGACGTCTGACTGAAGCCCGGTCGGCGGTCCGCCTCGGCGGTCGGCGCCCGGCGGTCGCCGATGGCCGGTCCCCGCGTGGGCGCCCGGCACGAGCGGATCGGCGCCGACGGACCAGCTAGGTCCCGAGGCTCCGCCGCCAGAGATCGACCAAGGCGCCGACCACGTCTCCTGGGTGCTCGCCCGCGGGCATTCGCGCCAGCGCCAGCGGTCCAGCGAGGACCTCGTTGGCCGCGCCGACCAAGGCGCCGGCCGTGAGCTCTGCGTTCTGCTCGGGCACGTCGCCGGCGTCGATCGCTGCGCGGA
>JAEMRF010000248.1 GCA_016463515.1 Solirubrobacteraceae bacterium
GTCGGGCCGGGGATATGGCTGGCGGCGAGAGGCGGAATGGTCGTCGTCATGCGAAAGGGGCAGGTTAACGGCGAGCGTCGGCCCGGTGCGGCGACCCAGCGGCCTGGAAGCGTTCCACCTCAGCCGGGGTGCCCAGTGGCGTGACGTCTGAGAAGGCGACCTCCGAGATCGAGACGAGTTCACCGTCGGCGATCAGGCGGTTGTACATGGGAGCCACGTACCGCTCGCCGGCTTCATCGCCGCCAGCGGCGAAGTGCCGGGAGTAGAGGTCGGCGTAGCGGTCGAAGCTGTCGAACCAGTAGAGCCCAAGCGTGGCGAAGGGCGAGATGCGCCGCTTCTCGCGCACCTCGGTCACACGGCCCTCAGCGTTGACCGCGGCGAAGGACCAATGGTCGCCCGGGGCCTGGAAACAGGGGATCCAGCCAGCACCGCGAGCTTGCCGCGGATCCATCACGCCCGAGGTGACGTGGGTGTCGATGTTGTAGATCGCGAGCGGCGCTGCGGGATCGGCGATCATGTTCGCGGCCTGCATCGCGGTGGTGGCTTGCCCATCGGTGGTGGTATCGAGCTCCACGAGTGTCGATTTCAGCCCGAGTCGCTCGGCTTCGCGAGCGGTGAACGGTCCGGCTTCGTCTTCGGCCCGGGCGACAAGCACCAGCTGGCATGGCTCGTCGAACCAGGCCGACAGACTCTCCATCGACCACTGAAAGAGCGTCTTGCCGTGCACTTCGATCTCGTACTTCGGACGGTCGTGACCGGCGTCTCGGAAGCGCTGGCCGCGCCCGGCCATCGTGATCAGGATCGTGTTCACGCAGACTCCTCAGGTGGCTGCTCGTCAGCAAAACGTGTGTCGGTCTTGCGGCCCGCGTCGGCGACCGCATCTCGATCCAGCAGCGCGCTGATCTCCGCTGCGCTGAGCGCCAGGAACTCCGCCGGGCGCACCGTGCGGTCGTCGACGTAGAACCCGTCTTTGCCGGGCCAGGGCTTGCCGACGTGAATCTCGTCGTACGGGATCCCGTGGCGCGTGAGCCACTCGATCAACACCGGCAGCATGTGGGCGTTGAGCTCTCCGACGTTGCCGTCGTAGGTGCGCATCTGGCGAGCGGTGTGAAGGACCACGCGGTAACCCTGGTCGCGGTAGTGGGCCAAACGGCTCACCATCGCAGCGTCTGGGACGAGGTCTGCGTAGGACTCGTCCGGTCGACGGGTGGGGCACAGCGTCCCGTCGATGTCGAGCACCAGCACGCGGTCTTGGCCGATCATCGGATGTCCTGCGCTTCCAGGGCGTCGAGAATTTGGGCGCATCGCAGCGCCAGCGCCAAGACGCGCCTGGGGGCGTCAGCGTGGAGCGGAAGCATGCTGAGGAACAGCGATGCTTCGTAGAGGCGCACGAGCGGGAGCGAGAATCCGCGGTCGGCCAGGGCCGCCGAGAACCGTTCCGCGATCTGGGGATCGTCGTGACGTTCTGCGTCGAGCTCGAGGGCCATCTCCTGCCGAAACCTGGGAAGCGTTCGTTCGGCGACGATCAGGTCATAGCCGCCCAGCACCGAGTGGGAAAGCTTGGCCAGGTCGTAGTACGGGTCGCTGTAGAGCTCGTCCACCGTCGTCGCGCCGCGCGGGTCGATCAGATGGATGCTCCGCGAGGCGGCGTTGTAGAGGATGTTCGAGAAGCAGTAGTCGCCATGGCTGATGGCGAGCTCCTCGAACGAGCGTGAAGACTCCAGTTGGGGGCGAAGTGCGCTGTACCGCTGATGGAGTCCGCTGATTCCCCCTGCTATCCCGCCTGCGTCGAGGAGCGCGTCGGTCCGTGCGCCAACCTCCGTTGCCGCGAGCGCACGGCAGCGACGCTGGACCTTCGCGCCGTAGAGCTCGTCAGCGATCGCGCGTCCGTCCGTGCCAGGCACCGCTCGACGGGGCCGCTCGTCGATGAAGCGCATGAGCTGCTCCAGGAGCCGGTCGAACTGGTCGGGCGCGAACGCACGGTGGACCCACTGCACCGCCAGATCCGGGACCAAGAGGCGGTGCATGCGATAGCTCGCGGTGCCGTCCGGAGCTTCCTCGAATCCGAAGGGCTGCACGAAATACGGCTGCAGGTGGTCCGGCAGCAACCCGTAGGCGTCGTGTTCGCGCCGCATCTTCGCCACGTCCGTCGACCGTTTGATCACCAAGTGGCGGTCTTGCTGGACCTCGTTGAAGTGCCTGGCGGAGAAGCTGCCGCTCAGCAGCTCAAGGAGGGCGGCGGGCTCATGCAGGTCGCTGAGCTGGAGCCCATCGCGGACGGCGGGCGTCTCGGCGACCAGGCCCGTCAGCCAAGCGCTGGCGTCGGCTGCTGGCAGCGCGGCGAGCTCGCGCATCGCGGCCTCGTCGATGACGAGTGCGCCGGTCCAAGCGGTTTCGCTCCACAACGAGGTCGGTTCCGTCAAGAGCGCGAGCTTCTTCAGAAACGCGACAGCGTCCTCGTCGCTTGCCGTGACGGCCAGGTGGGTGGGCAGCACGAGCCACAGCGTGGGTCGGCCGCCACGCGCCGCGCCGACGGCCCGCTCAAAGCCAGCGTCCGAGAGGGGCAGCACCAGCGGAGGTGCCAGTCCGGCGCGTGCGGCGAGATTGGCGAGGTGCTCGAGCACGGTGCTCTTGCCGCGACGCAGTGCGCCGAACCGCTCCACATCGGCGAACTCGCTCGCAAAACGCGCGAGCGGCTCGCGGTCGTCAACGACGATTCTCAGCGTCGGCAGGGTCATGCCTTGTCTCTCCCGATCTTCATCGCTGTGGCCGCGGCCAGCAACCCACCGACCAACGGAATCCCGACGACGAGGGCGCGGTACTCGGCAATCCGTTCCGCGTCGACCCCCGGCAGGAGCTCACCCATGAAGTCCGTCGCCGATGGTTGAATCGGGATGGCTTCAAGGGCCACGCCCGTCAACGAGCGCAGCAGCGAGCCGGCAAGTTCGCTGAACCCGGAGCTCAGGGAGTTGAGCGCCAGCCCGAGCGCCAAGAACTCCAGGAGCCAGATCGTTGCGGTCATCACGAGCAGGCTTGGCACCCTGCGGTCGATGAGCTTGGGAACGCGATCGATGGTGTCCAAGGCGCCCCGCAGCACCCGCAGCGCGTTCAGGCTTCCGGCCCCGTAGTCGCGGCGCACCAAGTGCAGCATCAGTTCGCGAATGTTTCGGGGCAGCACGGTCGCCACGAGGACCGTGACGACCACGAACGTGGCCGTCACGACGAGCACGGGTTCCAGGCCGGCAACGGGCAGCCCGGACAGCGCCACGAGCCCGATCGCCGCGGCAATGGCAGCGGCATCCAGGACGCGCTCGAGCCAGACGATCGCGATGCCGTCCCGCACGTCGGCTCGTAGGCGAGAGACGCGCTCGATTCGTACGAGCTCGCCGAGCTTGAAGGGCAGCAGCACCGAGATGCCCGAGCAGTACCAGTGGACAGCGACGGCGCGCCTGAGCGGACTTGCTGGGGAGCTGGCGAGGTAGGCGAGCCGGATCGCGCGGACCATGTGGCTTGCCAGGTACGCGGCGGCGGCGGCGAACCAGGCATGGGTGCCAAGGTCGAGCCGAAGGTCGTCGGCGGCGACGACGACGGCCACGAGCGCCACCGCCATTGCGGCGGTCGCGAGCAGCAGCGCGCCTCGCTCAACGCGCGGCCAGGTCAGTCGAGCCTCAGCGGTCGGCATCCGGTCCTGAGGCGACGACCTGCGCGGTGTAGGAGGGCTGGCCGGTGCGGTGCTCGGCCAACAGGAACGCGTCCGGGTCGCGCACGTAGCGACCGAGGAACTTGAGCGTGCGAACCCCTTGGTCGACGAGCTTCACGTTGCTGCGCTGGTCCTCTTCACGCCACAGAATGGGAAAGAAGCGGATGTTCCACCGCTTGCGCGCCATGAGCAGGCAGAGGAAGTAGTTGAAGGTCAGATCGTCGGCGAACTTGCGATGCGGTTGCTCCGCAAACGCGCCGGCGCGAAAGAGGTTGAGGCCAGATCCCAGATCGTGGAACCGCCGGCGGCCAGCGGCCGAGAAGAGCAGGTTGTAGACGTGGTTGCCGGCGGTGCGAACGCGCGAGTACCCCTGCAGGGTCGCGCCGCGCTGGAACCGCGCACCCAGCAGGGCGTCGACGCCATCGAGGGTGCTGGGAGTCAGCAGCGGCAGCAGGTCCGAAAGGCTGGCTTGGTCGTCGCCGTGGAGCACCGCCACGTGCGTGAAGCCCTCGCGCAGCGCGAGGTCGATCGCCACTTTGTGCGAGCCGCCGAGTCCGTAGTTGTCGTCATTGCGCAGCACGCGCCACGGCACCAGGGTGACCCGCTCGCGCAGTGCCTGCGTGGCGCGCTCGATCGTCGCGTCGGGGCTCTGGTTGTCGACGACGACGACGCCAGCCAGTGCGCGCTGGGCGCCCTCGTCGAGCTGAGCGATCACGCGGACGATCTGGGTCTCGCAGCGGTACGCAGGGATGAAGAGCAGAACGCGGATCGGAGCGGTCATGAATCAGAAGTTTCGAGCGGGTCAGTTGGCGGCGAGAGAAGCCAGCGCATGAAGAGGAAATTGGCGCCGAACGAGAACGGCACGACGAGCGTCTTGGCCAGGATGAACTGGCCCGCAACCACAGCCTCCACGAGCCCTACCGCGATCGAAGCGGCCGGGACTGCGATTGCTTGGTAGGCAATGTACGCCGTGAAGGGGCGTGCCCGGTGCGTGGGACGCGTGTGGAAGACATGCCGAAGCGACGCCAGGTAGACGAAGGTCACAGCGCAGGACGCCGAGATCAGGTTCGCGATGGTGACTGGGAAGCCAGCGAGGTGCAGCCCGGTGTAGATCGCATAGTCCAGCGCGAGACCTGTGCCGGAGACCCCTGCGAAGCGA
>JAEMRF010000249.1 GCA_016463515.1 Solirubrobacteraceae bacterium
TACGAGCACGCGCGCGACGATTCGCTTTTTCTCGAGCTACGTCGGCTTGGGCACGAGTTGGAGTCTGGGCTGCTGGCGCTGCTGTTCGAGACTCCTCTACGGGACGTGGTGCGGCGCTACTCGGTGCTGTGATCACGTCGGCCGTCGGCGTGGCGGGGAGCGTGAGACCGGGAACGTCTGGGGTGGGCGCCGTCGACGGGCCGGGGGTGGCCGGAGCGGCCGGCTCGCGCAGGGCCGCTGGCGGCGTGAGGTCCAGCAGGGTGATCTCGTCGCTGACCGGCAGCGTCATCGACGACGTACCGGACCACGACAGCAGGGGAGCCTCAGCGAGGGTCGGCACGTACTGCTTGGCCGACCAGCTGCCCTGGCTGCCGTCCAGGCTGACCTTCAGCACCTTCGGGGCGACGATGAGCTCCTTGTAGTCGAAGTCGACGCGGGGCCACGCCTCGGGCTTCCACGCGGCCGACTTCTCGGGCTGCCAGAGGGCCAGGACGTAGGACCCGTCTGCGCGGCGCAGCACGAGGCGCTCGACCTGATCCTCTGCGACCGGCGCTCCCGACAGCGCGTCGGTGACGGTCACGTCGAGGCTGCCCGGCTTGGCGGCGCCGCCGAGGTCACCGATCACCGAATGCATGCGCGAGACGGCTTGGTAGGCGACCTTGGGGCCGGCCATCCGGGCGGTGAAGGAGTCCTTGCCCATGCGCGCCTTGAGCAGGCCGTAGCCATGGTTGCGGTCCACCGGGGTGGCTTTGAGGTCGATCAGCTCGTAGAGGTAGGTGCGCGGAACGCCGGCCTTGAAGTTGTGCAGCAGCACGCGAAGGCTGTAGATCGCCTGGGCGCGCTGGCTCAGCCAGTCTGGCGTGAGGGCCGAACCGGCCGTGGAGTAGCCGCTCTCGGTCGCCACGGCAGCGTCGCTGGGTGCCAGGCTCTCGGCGCAGTCCACGATGTTGCGGCCTTCATCGCACGTGGTCTCAAGGCCCTGCTCGGGGACGGACCAGATGGCCGGGTACGGATGCATGTTCGACACGTCGGCGACGTTCGGGTCCCAGCCAGCTGCGGCGAGTTCGGCCGTCTTGGTTTGGCGCCCGAGTGCCGGCGCCAGGACCGGAATGTCGCGCAGGCTGGCGAACTCGGGCAGCGCGAGCAGACGCGTCATCGTGGCCGCGTCGGCCACGGTCTGCGCGGCCCACGTCTTCACGTGGAGATCCGGCTCGTTGACCATCTCCAGGCCCTCGGCGAGTGAGGCGAGCGGCGTATCGCGCACGCCCTCGAGCGCGCGCCGGATCGCGGCATCGCGGTCAGCGCGCAGCACCGGCTTGTTTGCCGTCGGCATCACGTTGATCATGAGCCCGACGCGGGGACCGCTCGGGCCGAACGTGCCGGTGCCGATCTGGGCCAGACGCGCCCGCACCGTGCCGCAGACGGCCTCGGTGTCGAGGCAGGCGTGATCGCGCACGTGCCGCACGCCCAGCTCGCGGATCGCCGTCTGAAGGTTCTCGATGGGCTCTTCGGCGTAGGCGTAGCCGGCGAAGTCAAGGTGCGTCTGCACGCCGACGGAGTCGCGGTACGTGCTGGCTGCCGGCGCGGGCAGCACCTCGGCCATGGCGGTGACGGGCGTCACGCTAGCCGTGAGGGCAAAGGCGGCGAGAGCGGTCCTGACGAGGGACTGCACACCATGGGGACGTGGTGCTGGAGACATCTTCGCGACCTCCGGTCGCTGCGGCTCGGGACGTAGCCGTTCCGTGATTGGTATCACATACGGTGCATTGACGCGAGTCGCTGAGTTGCGGACGTGGCGCGTTCGAATCCACCTGAGCGCGAGCTCACGAGACTTGGCCAGGATCGGGCTGGGCAGCGAGACGACGCCGGTACCCTGAGGGGCGTGTCAGCGGTCGTCGATATCCAGCAGCTGGTCCTGCTGCTCGAGCTGGAACCACCCTTCGACAAGAAGGCCGTGCAGACCGCGCGCCGCACGATGGCCAAGCGCTGGCACCCGGACCTGGCCCCGGCCGGGCAGGAGCTCGAGCATGAGCGCCATCTCAAGGCCATCAACGAGGGTGCAGACCAGCTCGAACAGCTCGCTGAGGGCTCGCGCGGGGGCACCGTCTCGGCGAACGCCGTGCGGGTTGCCGGGCAGGCAGCTCGCCGCGCCCGGGCCGAGGAGGGGCGGCGAAACTACGAAGCACAGCAGCGTGCCCGCGCCGCCGCGACCGACAAGGCGGCCAACGATCCCTTCGGGGACCGCATGCCCGACCACTCGGTCGTGCACCGGTACGCCCGCTGCCTCTCGTACCCGGAGTGGGGCGTGGGCACCGTCGACGGGATCTACTTCACCGGCGACGGCGACCACGTGCAGCAGTGGGCTCGCGTTCGCTTCTCTGACGGCGTGCGCACCGTGCCGGCAGGCTCGCTGCAGTTCGTGGACTTCAGTCGCCCGGACGACGCCGCAGACCGGGTCGAGCGGTTCATGACCGCCGCTCGTCACGCTTTGGCCGAGAACGACTTCAAGACGGCCGCCCAGCGGCTCACCTACGCACGCGATGCCCAACCGCGCAACCCGGTGGTCCTGCGCCTGATCTCGTTCGCGTTCTGGCAGTCGGGGCAGCTGGAGGCTGCGGGCCGCGCCGTGCGCGACTGGATCCGTGCCGAGCCCGGGCGACCGGCGCCCCAGCGCTACGCCTCGCGGATCTACGAGGCGATGGGTGCCGTGGATTTGGCGCTCGGCGCCGCCGAGCTCGCCGCCGAGGCTGCTCCGACCGACGCCAGCGGGTGGGAACGCGTGGGCCGGTTGCGGCTCGCCCGCTTCGACCGCGCTGGAGCCATCGACGCCCTCGAGCGGGCCCGCGGGCTTGGCGCGACCGTGGAGGGTCTGCTCGACCTGGCGCTGGCGTTCCAGCTCGCCGGGGATGTCGGCGCTGCGGTGGCCGCCGCCGAGCAGGCGACGGTCGTCGACCCGGACTCCGGCGAGGCCTGGAGCCGGCTCGCCCACGCCCTGGCTCGCACCGACTTGGTCTCCGAGGCGCTCACCGCCTGCGCGTTCGCACAGGCACGCGGGGCTGGCGACGAGGTGGCCGACCTGCGCGATCGCCTTGAGGCCATTGCGCCGCGCGAGCTTCCAGCCTGACGCCCCGCCCGCGCCCGGCGGTCAGTCGTCGAGATTGACCGGGCCGCCGGGCACCGGCACGCTGTAGCGCGCGCCGCGAAGATCGATGAGGGTCACGTCGGCGCCGACGGGCACCGTGAAGCTCTGCACGCCGGTGGACTTCACGGCGGTCTCGTCGATCGACGGCCGGAATGCCGTGGCGCTCCATCCGCCGGCGATGCCGGTGTTGAGCTTCACTCGCACGGGCACGTCGTCGACGGTGAGCGTGCGCTGCTTGAACTGCGCGTTGCTCCAGACCGGCTCGGGCCGCCACAGCGCGAGCGCCATCGTGCCGTCGTTGCGCCGCAGGAGCACCCGGCGCAGTTCGGAGTCCGGAATCGCCTTGCCGGTGGGGTCGAGGAGGTCGAAGTCCAGGCCGCCGCCGGGAGCGATCTTCGTGCCCTGCTCGCCGATCCGCGAATTCAGGCGTGCCACCGCGTAGGCGGCGGGTTTGGCCCGGCCGGCGACGATCGACCACGGGTCCAGGTACTTGGATTCGTAGAGGCCAAAGCCGTTGGTTGCCGAGCTGATCTCGGGGCTCAGGTCGTTGAGCTCGTAGATGTAGGTGCGGGCAATGCCCTTGGCGTAGTTGTCCAGGAGCAGGCGCGGCAGGTAGATGGCCTGGGCGCCCCGGGAGACCCACATCACCGAGCTGCGATCGCCGGTCGTGGAGTAGCCGCTCTCGGTCGCCCACGGGGCACGCGTCCCAGGCGCCAGGCGTCGCATGCAGTCAAAGACGTTCGCCTTGCTCAGGCACGGTGCCTTGAGCGCCTCTTCTGGGCCGCCCCACGCCGGCGGGTAGGGGTGGAAGTTGGGCGTCATCCCCGGCGCCGTGGTCCATCCCGCCGACAGGAGCCGGCCGGTGTTCTCGGGGTGGCCCATCGAGGGGGTCAGGAGCGGAAGGCCGCGGAGCGCAGCAAAGCGCGGCTCGGCGAGCTTGGCGCGGATCACCTGATCGTCGGCGATCGTGATCTGCTCCCAGCCTCGGTAGGACTGCAGGTCAGGCTCGTTGGTCTGCTCGATGCCGGCAATCGACCCCGCCAGGGGCGGCGTGATCATGGCCTGCAGGGCGCGTTCGATGTCGGCGTCACGGACGGCGCGCTCGGGGTGCGTCTCGACCTCACGCGTGATGCCGAGCAGATACCCGATGGGTGGCAGGCCCAGGCGCGTGGTCTTGGCCCGAAGGATGCCCATGCGCACGCGCGGCTTGACGCACGCGGCCTCGGTGTTCAGGCAGACGCTGTCGCGCACATTCCAAATGCCCAGGTCATTGAGCATGCGCGCGAGCGTGTCGGTGCTGGTCTGATCCGACGCGTACCCCTGGAAGGTGTGGTGCATCTGAATCCCGACGCTGTCGCGGAAGCCTGAGGCAGGCAGCGCGCTCACGGGAGCAGCCGACGCGATCGTGGGTGCGAGCGCCGTGGCGCCAAGGGCCAGTGCGCAGCTGACGACCGCCTGGCGGTGGCGCAGGAGGCGCGAGAACGGAGCGGGCTGGTTGCGCGTAAGGCGCAGTGCCCGGAGCGGGGAAGGGAGGTGGGACATGACGGAAACCGCCGCGGGAGCGACGTGACCTTCCAGCTGGGACGGAGCGAGAGGACCACGCATCAGCAGGGGGCTGATGCGGATGTGACTGTTCGCACAGTAGTACCTCAGGCGGGCGAGATGCAACGCCAGTTGGAGCGGCGTTCATCTTTGTG
>JAEMRF010000250.1:0-3628 GCA_016463515.1 Solirubrobacteraceae bacterium
GAACGAGACCTGCAGCGCGTGCGCGGCAAACGCATCGCCATGGTCTTCCAGGACCCGATGAGTTCGCTGAACCCCGTCCACCGGGTCGGCGATCAGATCGCCGAGCAGATCCGCGTGCACGAGGACGTGTCGAAGGCCGAGGCGGGACGCCGCGCCATCGAGGCCATGGGCGACGTGGGCATCCCGCGGCCCGCAGAACGCGCCGGCAGCTACCCGCACGAGTTCTCGGGCGGCATGCGCCAACGCGTGATGATCGCCATGGCGCTCTCCTGCAGCCCCGAACTGCTCATCGCTGACGAGCCGACCACGGCGCTGGACGTCACCGTCCAAGCGCAGATCCTCGATCTGATGCTGCGCCTGCGTGACGAGCGCGGCATGGCTGTGCTGCTCGTGACCCACGACCTTGGCGTCGTCGCCGAGACGGCCGACAACGTGGCCGTGATGTACGGCGGGCGCATCGTGGAACAGGCCACCTGCGAGGACCTGTTCGCCGACCCGCGACACCCGTACGCCTGGGGACTGATCGGCGCGATCCCGCCGATCGTGGGGGAGCGGCCCGAGCGGCTGGCCACCATTGGCGGCACTCCGCCATCGCCTCGAGCGCTGCCGGATGGCTGCGCGTTTCGTCCGCGCTGCCCGCACGAGTTCGGCCGATGCTCGGAGATGCCGCCGCTGACCATGGCAACGCCTGGGCACTGGGATCGCTGCTGGCTCTCGATGGATGACAAGCGCGCCAAACGAGTCGGTCCGGACGGAGCCATCGGCCTCTACACGGCGGTAAACGGCGAAGCCACTGCGGCAGTCGACGCACCCGCAACGGGGACCGAGGAGCAGCACCATGGCTGAGCACCTCCTCGAACTCCACCACCTGGAGCAACAGTTCACGGTCTCGGGCGGGAAACTGCGCGCCGTCGACGACGTGACGCTGCACATCGACCGCGGCGAGACCGTCGGGCTGGTCGGAGAGTCTGGCTGTGGCAAGTCGACGCTTGCCCGCACCGCGATGCGCCTGATCGATCCCACGGCGGGCACGATCCTGCTCGACGGGCACGACATCACCACGATGTCGCAGCGGGAGCTGCGCCCGCAGCGCACGCGCATGCAGATGGTGTTCCAGGATCCGTTCGGCTCGCTGAACCCGCGCCGGCGGATCGTGACGATCGTCAGCGATGCACTCGAAGCGCGTGGCGTGCCCAAGGCCGATCGCCGCGCTGAAGCGCTGGCTGCGCTCAAGCAGGTCGGGCTCGGTCAGGAGCACCTTGACCGCTACCCGCATGAGCTCTCTGGCGGTCAGCGTCAGCGGGTCGGCGTGGCGCGCGCTTTGGCCACCAAGCCAGATTTGCTCGTGGCGGATGAGCCCGTGAGTGCGCTCGATGTGTCGGTCCAGGCGCAGCTCGTGAACCTGCTCGTCGACCTCCAGCGTGAGCTTGGCCTCGCCCAGCTGTTCGTCGCGCACGACCTGTCGGTCGTGCGGCAGGTCGCCAGCCGAGTCGTCGTGATGTACCTGGGCAGGATCGTGGAAACCGGCCCGACGACCACGCTCTTTGCCACGGCCCGCCACCCGTACACCCGGGCGCTGCTCTCAGCCGTTCCGATCGCCGACCCCACGCGCAGGCGCCGCGACCGGTCGGCCGTCTTCGGCGAGCTTCCGTCGCCGATCGACCCGCCGACTGGATGCCACTTCCACCCGCGTTGCCCACGCGCAACCGAGGTCTGCAAGACCACTCAGCCTCCGCTGTGGCGCTACGCCGACGGTGGCGCGGCAGCCTGCCATCACCCGCATGGCGTGACGGCCGCTGACATCGCGGGCGGCGCGCGAGACGACGCAAGCCCTCGGGCCTCGGCGGACCTTGCGCCCGAGCCCGATCAAGACGCGGGCGCCTAGCGCGTCACGCGCGCTTGAACTGTCGCGAGTCCGCCGCTCGCGCCGGCATCTAGGCTGGCCGGCATGAGCACTCCGCGCCAGTGGTACGTCGTGAACGTCGCCGACGCCCCGACCGTCCGCCACTCGATCGCCGGCACGCTCACGCGGTTTGAGTCACCTGAGGATCCGTTCCAGGAGGTCGGCGTGAACCTGCGCGTGCTGGAACCAGGGCAGCCGAGCACGATCTTTCACGCCGAGAACAGCGAGGAGCACTTCCTCGTGCTGAGTGGCCGGTGCATGGCGATCATCGGCAGTGTGGAGCGCGAGCTCGGAGCGTGGGACTTCTTGCACGTGCCGGCTGGTGTTCCGCACACCTTCGTCGGCGCGGGGGAGGGGCCGTGCGCGATCTTGATGATCGGAGCACGCCACGCCGACATGCGGAGCTTCTACCCCGTGAGCGACCTTGCCGCCGCGCACGGAGCCTCCTCGACGGAGCCGACCGAGTCGACGCAGACGGCCTATGCCGGCTGGTCGGAGGGGACGCTCGAGCCGACCCAGCTGGATTGGCCGCCGCGCGCCTGAGCGAGCGTGCCCTGACGAGCTCGTACGTACGTCGAGCGTGGACGCCCCGCCTAGACGGCGCATTGGTACCGGCGAGTCCGTCCAGGCTGCACAAAACCTCAGCGTCTGGCGCGGTGCCGCGCTGGTCCACTGGTGTTGAGGCTCTGAAAACTGGCGATTTACGCCGGAGTAGGGGGTGGCCCACACCCTCTCCAAACTTCAGAAGTGTGAACTGAGCGTCGATTCAGGGGACATCCCGGGCTGAGCCGTGCTCAGTCCCCTCGTCGTTTCCCGCGAGCAGGTTCCGGTGCAGAGCTCTCACTCCCCCCAACTCAGGTTCACGTCAGTTGTCGCGCTGCTGGCTGCGGTGATCGCTGTGCTGGGCTTCGCCTCGCCCGCGCGCGCGGCGCTCTCGGCGTCGCTGACGGCCGCTGCACCGGCGGATACGTCCGCGATGGCCTACAGCAACTTCGTGATCGACACGAACTTCGGGCCCGACAACGACAACCAGTCCCCGCGTTCGCTGCAGTTCGATCTCCCCAAGGGACAGCTCGGCGCCGTGCAGAACGCCACCGTCTGCACCGACACGAACTTCAACAACGACAACTGCGCCGCCAGCTCCAAGATCGGTGAGGTGCTCGTGAACGGCAACGCCGTCGCGATCGGCTTCGTCAACATCGATGTCGCGGCCGTCGGCGGCATCTACCGCCTCGCCACGACCGGTACCGAGGCCGCCCGCATCGGCATCGTTGCCGACGACCCGGCTGCGCAGCCGCTGTTCATCGTCGCCACGATGCGCATTCGCGACGCCTCGAGTTACGGCATCACGGCCTACGTCCAGAACGTGCCGAACACGGCGACGGCTGACCTGTTCGGCCTGGGCGTGGATGTCGACATCTCGCGGATGCGCATGACGCTCTACGGCCGCGTTGGCGGCGGTGGCTCGGGCAACGGCTTCATGTTCAACCCGGGCGAGTGCATCGCGGCGACGACCGTCGCGCGTGCCTACGCCGGCGTGGGCTACACCGGCGCCACCCTGACGGCCAACCGCTCCTACACACCGACCAACTGTGCCGGGGCCCCCTACAACCCCTCGCTCGCGTTCGGCCCGGCCGGCACCGCCGGCCACACGGCGACGGCGTTTGCGGTCAACGTGACCCAGCCCTATGTCGCCACCGACGCGAAGGTCGGCTCGCCGTTCAA
>JAEMRF010000250.1:3728-4810 GCA_016463515.1 Solirubrobacteraceae bacterium
TTCAGCTTCCGCACGTCGCCCTCGCAGGCCGTCCGCCAGCCGCGGCTCTGTGGCACCTACACGGGCGACTCGGCCCTGACGAGCTACTCGTCGGCGACCCCGCAGAACCGCAGTGGCAACTACACGGTGACCACGAACTGCGGTGGCGCGGGCCGCTTCAACCCGACGATCGGCATGACCACGTCGCCGAACACCGCAGGGTCGACGACCACCGGCACCACGACGATCGCAATCCCCGTCGGGGACGAGGCGCTCACCGACGTGAAGGTGTCGCTGCCGCCGGGCATGATCGCCCAGCTGAGCGGCCAGGCGCGCTGCACCATTGCGCAGGCCCAGGCCAGCAGCTGCCCCGGGGGAACCAGCGTCGGCACGGTCGTGGCGACGGCCGGTCAAACCGGACCAGGCACCTTCAACGGCACGGTCTACCTGACCGACGCGCCGGACTCGAATTCCATCGCGGGGCTCTACATCAACGTGCCGATGCAGGTCGGCCCGATCTACGTCGACGACGTTGAGATCCAAGCACGCCTCGTGCTGCGCCCCGACTTCGGCGTCGATGTCATCGCCGACATCCCCGATGCGGTGCGCGGCATCCAGCTCGACCAGCAGCAGCTGCAGCTCACCTTCAACAAAGCCAACTTCCTGCTGAACCCGCCGGTCTGCTCGGGCAACACGATCGCCGCAGACTTCGGCTCTGCGCAAGGCTCAACGCGCACCAACAGCTCCGCCATCACGGTCACGGGCTGCGGCGCCATGGCGTTTGCGCCGACGCTCGCCTTCTCCGCCGCGCCTGCCTCGGCCGGCGGTGCCTCGTCGTTCACCACCACCGTCACGCAGCCGGCCTCGACGCCGTCGGTCCTGCAGTCGCCGCCCGAGACGATCTCCGTCACGCTGCCCACCGGCGTCTCGCTCTCGCCCTCGGCCAACAGCGGGAGCACGGGCCTGGTCGGTTGCTCGGATGCGCAGTTCAGCAAGTCCGACTTCTCGAACCCCACGTGCCCGGCCGCCTCGAACGTCGGGTCCGTGGTCATCCAGACGCCCTCGGTCGGGCGCCTGGCCGGCAACGTCTACCTCGGCACCGC
>JAEMRF010000029.1:0-16269 GCA_016463515.1 Solirubrobacteraceae bacterium
ATCACCGAGGGCGGGGTGGCATCGACGGTCCAGGTGCGGGAGACCGTTGGGCCGATCCCGCCGCCCGCGATCACGAATCGCGCCTCGAACGTGTGCTGACCGTCGGCGAGTCCGGGAAGCGAGACGGTCGACGAACACGGCGCGAACGGCGCGCCATCAAGCCGGCATTCGAAGTTGCCCGCGACGGGCGCCCCGACCTGCGTGAGCGAGAACTGGGCGGCTGACTGGTTGGTGAGGCCCGATGGGCCGGAGGTGATCGCGGTTGGGCGCGATTCCGAGAACCAGGCGGCGCTTGCCTCGTGGGAAGCCCCGTCTGCGAAGACGCGGGCGGGCGGCGCTCCACCGTCAATCGCAACCACGTAGAGGTGAACTTCGCTGGGGGACGCAGGGTCGCGGGCGCTGATCAGCACCGATTCGCCGTCGGGGGAGAAGTCGTGGGGTTCGACGATCGTCAGGGCCCCGATGGGGACGGTGACCTCACTCGTGCCTGCCAGGTCGCGGACGCGCAGCTGCTGGGCTGTGGATGTGTCGGCGTAGACGTACGCCAACCTGGCCCCATCGCGTGAGAGCCGCGGCGCGGTGAACGAGGCGCCAGGAGTATTCGGCGTCAAGGTTGCGAATTCGCCGCTTCCGGCCGGGATCAGGAAGAAGGCCGATCGGTCCTGCGGGCCCCCCGGGGTGGACGGGCCATTCGCACTCAGGAGCAGCTGCGAGCCACCGGGAAGCCACTGCAGCGAATCGGCGAGCCAGCCGACGGGTGCGCCTGGCGGCTGCACGAACGGCTCACGGTCCAGGTCGAACAGCTGCGATTCGCTGCCTCCTGTCGGGCTGATGGTTCGGACCTGCCCGGGGAGCTCGTCGTCCGGGTCATCGACGAAGGCCACGCTCGCGCCGACTGGTCGCCACGTAGGGCTCCCGTAGCCGCGGTTGCGAATCACGGTGCTGCCGGACCCATCGGTCTTGGCGACCGCTATGGGTACGAAATCCATCTCGACGGCCGGTTTGCGATCAAGGTAGGCAACGGCGCTGCCATCTGGCGCGAACGAGGGCCACCGGCCGATGAGGGTCTCGGCTCCGACGTCGCCATCGATGGTGGTGATCCCGCCGGAGCCGTCAGCCTGACGGACGACGAGTGGGCAGTCGACCAGCGATGTCGTGCACCGCACGTAGGCGATGCGGCCAGGCAGGTTCAGCGCCTGCGCGACCGACGGGAGGGCAAGCGCAGCGAGCGCTGCGCAGGCCAGCGACCACGCGGCGAACACGCGGATGCGGGGCCGGCGGGAGCGGGCAAGCACGTCCGGATCGTGGCACCGTCGGCCGTGGCGCGCAACACGTCAAATACCCCATTTTTCGGCCGAAAGCCGCTCGCCGAGCGACGTTCGTGCGGCCGTCAGTGGCGGTCGCCGCCGACCAGGGAACGCGCGCCCGGAAGGTCGGCGCGCTTGGACCCCGCTACTCGCCGAGCGCCTCGCGCTTTGCACGCGGATGACCGAGGATCGCGCCGGGAGGGCCCGTGGTGATGATCGTGACGATCGGGTACCACCAGCCCCACCACTTGTTCACGGCGCCGTAGCCGATCATCGCCACCTCGATGATGAAGCCGGTTCCGTGGATCGGTCCGAAGATCGGGCTCAGGGATTCGTTGCCGACGGCCAACCCGTAGATCAGGGGCAAGAACAGCAGCAGGTCGATCCACGACACGATCAGGATCCACTTGAGGACCCGTTCGCGCAGCTGGCGTTCGGAGGCGTCGAGCGTGACGGTGGGGGCAGACATCGGTTGGCGGTACTCCTGGAGCGGGAACGCACGCCCGCAAGGTCGCGGACCGCAGCATGATCCCGGACGGCAACGCTGGCGTGCGCCGCGACCATGCACGGTGGGCCGGTCGTGTGCGCACTGCCACCCCGCAACCAACGCTTCAGCGTTCGCCCGTCGGCGGAGATGCGTCAAGCGGAACCGAGCCCTCGGTGAGCCGCGCGACGAGCTCCTCGGCGATCGCCATCGACGACGTTGCCGCTGGCGACGGGGCGTTGCGCACCCACGCGATCGGGCCGTCCTGATCCAGGACGAAGTCGTCGACCAGCGCGCCATGGTCGTCGACGGCTTGCGCGCGGACCCCGGCGCTCGCGCGGACCACGTCGCTGGCCCGCAGCTCGGGCACGTAGCGCCGTGCCTCGGCGACGAAGGCGCGCCGGCTGATCGACCGCCGCAGCTCGGTAGCGGCCACCCGGGGGTACCGAGCCGCAAGGCGCCAGGTGCTCGGCTGCCGCACGAGCTGGCTGGTCTGTTCGAGGTGCACGTCTCGCCAGCGGTAGCTCTCGCGGCCGAGCGCCAGGACGGCGTTGGGGCCGACGAGGACACCGCCGCCGATCCGCCGCGTGAGGTGGATCCCGAGGAACGGCAGGTCCGGGTCGGGGACGGGGTAGACGAGGCCCCGCACCAGCGACTCACGCTGCGGGACGAGCGCGAAGTACTCCCCCCGGAAGGGCACGATCCGCGGCGAAGCGGCGGCACCCGAGGCTTGAGCCAACAGGTCGGCCTGCAGCCCCGCGCAGACGATCACCCGGTCGGCCCTGAGCCGATCGCCCCCGTCGAGCACGACCACGGGCGTTCCCAGCTCGGCCCGGTCGCCGTGGGCAACGCGCTGCACCCGCGCGCTCAGTCTGATCTGACCGCCCGCGGAAGTGAGGTCCTTGGCCATCTGGCGGGCCACCGCGGTGTAGTCGGTGATCGCCGAGGTGGGGGAGTGCAACCCCGCGACGCCCGCCACGCGTGGCTCGATGGCGCGAAGTTCGCCCGCGTCGAGCAGTCTGGCTCCCGGCACGCCGTTGGCGATCGAGCGCCGGTGCAGCTCGTGGAGTCGTCCGAGCTCGGCGTCGGACGTTGCCACCACGACCTTGCCGCAGGCCTCGTAGGGCAGAGCGTGCTCAGCGCAGTACGCGGCGAGCAGTTCGGCGCCGCGTCGACAGAGCCTGGCCTTCAGTGAACCGGGCTCGTAGTAGACCCCCGCGTGGACGACGCCGCTGTTGCGGCCCGTTTGATGGAGGGCGAGCTGCGCCTCCTTCTCCACCAGGGTGACGGAGGCATCGGGATACTCGAGGGCGAGCTGGCGGGCGGTCGCGAGTCCGAGGATGCCGCCGCCGACGACGCAGAACCGCACGGTCAGACTGCCTGCTGGGACGGCAATTGTGGAACCTCGCCCGACTACTCCATGTGGCCGCGAGCGACGGCGACCCGCCACCGCACCCACATGCGCAGGAGGACGCCGAGGTCGAGCCCGAAGGCCGCGCCATGCCCGTACGGGCCGGTGACCCAGCGGGCGCGCATTCTCTCGATCGGCGAGCGTCGCACGCCGCAGGACTCTAGAGCAGGCGCCGCGACGGCTCGCCCGGGGCCGCCAAAGCATTAATGTGCTCCGTCTCATGTCGGGCCCCGAAGTCATCGCCACCACCACCGAGCTCCCTGAATCGCGGGTGCGCCTGGAGGCCACCGTCCCGGCCGAGCTCCTCGAGCGCTCGATCGAGCGGGCCGCGAAGCAGGTTGGCCGCAACATGCGCGTGCCCGGATTCCGGGCAGGGAAGATCCCGCCGAAGCTCGTCGTGCAGCGCGTCGGCCGCGAAGCGATCGTCGACGAGGCGATCCGCGCTGACCTGAACGAGTGGTACGACAAGGCCATCCGCGCGGCCAACATCATTCCGATCGGCCAGCCGGACGTCGACCAGGTCGACCTGCCCGCCGAGGGCCAGCCGTTCGTGTTCACCGCCGAGGTCGGGGTCATCCCGACCGCCGACGTGTCCAACCTTGATGGCCTCGAGGTCGGCAAGGCCGATCCAGCCGTCGACGATGAAGCCATCGACCGTGAACTCGGTCTGCTGCGCGATCGCTTCGCGCGCCTCGAGACGGCCGAGCGTGCAATCGCCGAGGGCGACTACGTCGTCATCGACTACGTCGGCAAGCTCGACGGCGAGGCGTTCCCGGGTGGCGAGGGCAAGAACCAGCTCCTCGAGATCGGTTCCGGCCGCTTCATCCCCGGCTTCGAAGAGCAGCTCGTTGGTTCCAGCGCCGGCGACACCAAGACCATCACGGTCACCTTCCCGGACGACTACGGCGCCCCCGAACTCGCCGGCCAGGAGGCCACCTTCGAGATCACGGTGCACGAGGTCAAGGCCAAGGAGCTCCCCGAGCTCGACGACGACTTTGCGCTCGAGGTTGGCGGCGTCGACACGATCGACGAGCTCCGCAAGGACCTCAGCTCCCGCCTCGGTGAGGCCGAGGAGCGGCGCGTGAGCCAGCTCCTGCGCATGGCCGTGCTCGACGCCGCAGCCGACAAGATCGGCATCGAGGTACCCGACGCGATCGCCTACGAGCACGCCCACCAGCAGTTCCACACGATGATGCACCGCTTCGAGCATCAGGGCATCAGCCAGGACGTCTACCTCCAGTCCGTCGGCAAGACCCACGACGAAGTCGTTCAGGAGGCGGTGCCGTCGGCCAAGCGTCAGCTGGCCCGTCAGGCCGTCGCCTCGGCGCTGATCGATCACGGCAAGTTCACCGCGACCGACGAAGAACTCGAAGAGGTCATCGCGCCGTACGCCGCGCAGGAGAAGATCTCGCTCAAGAAGGCCTGGGCGCGCCTGGAAGGCCGTGGGCAGCTCGAAGACGTGCGTCGCGAACTCGCTGAGAACAAGGCCATCGACGAGCTCGTCGAGCGGGCCAAGAAGATCTCCGTCGAAGACGCCAAGAAGGCCGGCATCGCCTACACCCCTTCCCGCGCTGAGCAGGAAGAAGAGCCTGGGCTCTGGAACGTCTGAGGCGCATTCCGATAGCGGGGATCGGTCACAGATCCCCGCCATCGGTATCGCCGAATACCGCCGGGGTGGCGCAGGGTCATGCCCGGTCACCCGCGCTGGCGTTGTGTGGCATTCGTCAGGCAACGCCCACAGGCGTGCCGGCCGCGTTACGGTCCGTCACAAGCACCCGCGCTGCATTCGCGCGCGGCCATCACACGACGACCCGGGGTACTTGCGGCATGAGTCAGGCACAGACGCTCGCGGAGCCAGTAGCGCGCCGACGCCTGCTTGACGCTGCCGCCGTCCTCACCACGCCGCTCCTGCCGGACGACTACCTCACGGTCTTCAATCCGCTCTGGGCGTTCGGTGAGCTTCGCGGGCGCGTGGAGCAGGTCATTCCGCGCACCGACGACGCCGCGACCATCGTCGTTCGACCCAGCCGGGGATGGCCACGGCACCGCGCCGGCCAGCACGTCGCCGTCGGCGTGGACGTCAACGGGGTGCGCCATTGGCGCTCGTACTCGCTCACGTCCGACCCCGAGCGCCCCGACGGCTGCCTGAGCATCACCGTCAAGTTGGTCGACGGCGGCGCCGTCTCGACCCAGCTCGTGCGCCACACCCAGCCCGGCGATCTCATCCGGCTCGGCCCTCCAGCGGGCGACTTCGGACTCCCAGCTGAGGTCACGCGAGCGCCGCTGCTCTTCGTCACCGCCGGCAGCGGCATCACGCCCGTCATGGCGATCCTGCGCTCACTCGAGCGTCAGGACCTCATCACCGACGTGGTGCACATCCACAGCGAGCGCACCTCGGAGTCCGTGATCTTCGGCGAGGCGCTGCGCGGACTGGCCGCCCGCAACGACGGGGTCACCCTCCACGAGCGCCATACCGCCACAGCGGCGCGCCTGGCTCCGAGCGAGCTCGACCGACTCTGCCCCGACTGGCGCGACCGCGAGACCTATGCCTGCGGTCCGCTCGGCCTGCTCGATGCGCTCGAGACCCACTTCGAGGCCGAAAGCCTCCTCCACCAGCTCCACGTCGAGCGGTTCCAGATCGCGCAGGTCGTCGCCGCTCCCGGCGACGGCGGCACGGTCCGGGCCAGCCTGGCCGGCACGACCTTCGACGCCCCCGCAGGCGCCTCGTTGCTCGTTGCCGCCGAGAACGCCGGTCTTCCGGTCAAGAGCGGGTGCCGTATGGGCATCTGCCACACGTGCGTCTGCGAGCTCAAGGAAGGCCAGGTCCGTGACCTGCGTACCGGCGAGCTCATCGACGAACCAGGTCAATTCGTTCAGCTCTGCGTGTCGGCCGCCGCCGGCGACGTGGAGCTCGTCCTATGACCTGTGTCCCCATCCGAAGCACCATGAAGGGCCTCGCATGACTGCCACGCTCAACCTCTCCAAAGCCGACACCGACGCACTCGGTGCTGAACTCGACGCGATTCTGGCCGAGGTCCGCGAGGATCTCGGTGCGAGCGACCGCGAGTACATCGAGGGCGTGATCCAGCTACAGCGCCGCCTTGAAGTCGGTGGCCGCGCCGCGCTCCTCATGTCGATCTTCCCGCCGGCCTGGCTCGCTGGCGTCACGATGCTCTCCAGCGCGAAGATTCTCGCGAGCATGGAAATCGGCCACAACGTCATGCATGGCCAGTGGGACTGGATGCGGGACCCCGAGATCCACTCCACCACGTGGGAGTGGGACAGCGCCCCGACGGCCGAGGGCTGGAAGCACACCCACAACTACCTGCACCACACGTACACCAACGTGGTTGGCAAGGATCGCGACCTCGGCTACACGATCATGCGCGTGAGCGGCGAGCAGGACTGGAAGCCGGTCTACCTCGCCCAGCCGCTCTACAACGTCGCGCTCGCCGCCACCTTCGAGTGGGCGATCGCCCTGTACGACCTCGAGTTCGACAAGCTCGTCGCCGGCGAGCTCTCGCTCGGCGAGTACATCCGCCGCAGCCAGGGCATGATGCGCAAGGTCGCCACGCAGTCCCTCAAGGACTACGTGGTGTGGCCACTGCTGAGCGGCATCTCGGCGCCTACCACCTTCGCCGCAAACCTCACCGCCAACGTGGTGCGCAACGT
Source organism: Solirubrobacteraceae bacterium (assembly GCA_016463515.1). Classification (GTDB taxonomy): domain Bacteria; phylum Actinomycetota; class Thermoleophilia; order Solirubrobacterales; family Solirubrobacteraceae; genus JAGIBJ01. The sequence continues at coordinate 6,875 of JAEMRF010000029.1, forward strand.
CTGGGCCCACACGATCATCTTCTGTGGCCACTTCCCGGACGGCGGCGCGACCTTCTCGGAGGAATCGATCGAGGGCGAGACCCGCGGCGAGTGGTACCTGCGGCAGATGGAGGGCTCCTGCAACATCTCGGGCGGCCCGCTGCTGCACCTGATGAGCGGCAACCTGAGCTACCAGGTCGAGCACCACATCTTCCCGGACATGCCCAGCAATCGCTACGCAGAAGTCGCGCCGCGCGTGCAGGAGATCTGCGAGCGGTACGGCATCCCGTACTCGACCGGACCGCTCCACAAGCAGTACGCGCAGGTCGTGAAGAAGATCGTGCGTTTCGCCTTCCCGGGAGGCAAGCGCGCAGATGCGCCCGAGAGCATTCCGGCTCCGACGCCCGGAAACACCCGCAAGGGCGGGGCAACCCGGTCGAAGGGCATCGACGAGCGCGCGTCTCGCGTCGCTGCCTGACCCGGATCTGAATACCGTCGGCGTCCAGATCGGTCGGAGGACCGAGGCCGGTCGGCGCCGGGCGGTCTACCCTTTCGGCAGCCCGCTGCTCCAGAGTCTCCGTCATTGGTCGAATCCAGTGGTGTCCAGGCGCTTCATCGTCGATCGTTCGTCGAAGAAGCGTCAGGGGCAGGGCTAGTAGCCTGCAGGCCAGGACAACTTCCTTCCCTCCGCGAGAAAGTCACGCACCAGCATGAGCCCAATGGTCCCCATGGTCGTCGAGCAGACGTCCCGCGGTGAGCGCGCCTTCGACATCTACTCGAGGCTCCTCAACGAGCGCGTCATCTTCCTCGGCACCCCGGTCGACGATCAGATCGCCAACCTGATCGTGGCCCAGCTCCTGCATCTGGAGTCCGAGGACCCCGACAAGGACATCTCGATCTACATCAACTCGCCGGGCGGTTCCGTCTACGCGGGCCTGGCGATCTACGACACGATGCAGTTCATCAAGCCCGATGTGTCGACGATGTGCATCGGTATGGCGATGTCGATGGGCGCAGTCCTGCTCGCCGGTGGCGCCAAGGGCAAGCGCATGGCGCTCCCGAACTCCAAGATCATGATCCACCAGGTTTCCTCGGGATTCCAGGGCCAGGCGACCGATATCGAGATCCACGCCAAGGAGATCATCGACGTGCGGCACAGGCTTGACCACATCCTCGCCGAGCACACCGGCCAGGAGTACGACAAGGTCCGCAAGGACACCGAACGTGACTACTTCCTCAGCGCTGATGAGGCCAAGGACTACGGACTGATCGACACGGTTCGCGCTTCTCGCTAAAGCGAGAGGCCCTCGCCACCGACTCCCCTTAAGACATGGATCGCACGACCGACACCGACAAGCAGGTGCTCTGCAGTTTCTGCGGGCGCTCGCAACGTCAGGTCAAAAAGATGATCACCGGCAACGGGGTCTTCATCTGCGACGTCTGCATCGACATCTGCGGCGAGCTCATCGACGATGAGCTCGCGGCGGCGCCAGCAGTCGATCTGGGGTCGTTGCCCAAGCCGCGCGAGATCAGCGCGGTGCTCGACGACTACGTCATCGGGCAGGAGAGCGCCAAGCGCTCGCTGTCGGTCGCGGTCTACAACCACTACAAGCGCGTCCAGCTCCTCCAGGCGGGGGAGCAGGACGTCGAGCTGCAGAAGTCCAACATCCTCATGCTCGGGCCGACCGGCTCCGGCAAGACGCTGCTGGTGCAGACGCTCGCCCGCATGCTGAACGTGCCGTTCTGCATCGCCGACGCCACGGCGCTCACGGAGGCCGGCTACGTCGGTGAGGACGTCGAGAACATCCTCCTGAAGCTCATCCAGGCCGCTGACTACGACGTCAAGAAGGCCGAGACGGGCATCATCTACATCGACGAGATCGACAAGATCGCTCGCAAGTCCGAGAACCCGTCGATCACGCGTGACGTGTCCGGTGAGGGCGTCCAGCAGGCGCTGCTGAAGATTCTTGAAGGCACGCAGTCCTCGGTCCCGCCGCAGGGCGGTCGCAAGCACCCGCATCAGGAGTACCTCACGGTCGACACGACCAACGTGCTCTTCATCTGCGGCGGCGCCTTCCAGGGCCTCGACGACATCATCGCCCGCCGCGTTGGCAAGGGCGGCGTGGGCTTCGGCGCGCAGGTGTCCGGCAAGGCTGACCACGATCAGGGCGCGATGTTCCAGCAGACGCTCCCGGAGGACCTTGTGTCCTACGGCCTGATCCCAGAGTTCATCGGCCGCCTCCCGGTCGTCACGGCCGTCAACCAGCTGCGCCGCGAGGACTTGGTCCACATCCTGACCGAGCCGCGCAATGCGCTCGTCAAGCAGTTCCAGCGGTCCTTCGAGTTCGACGGGATCGAGCTACGGTTCCAGGCTGGCGCCCTCGAGGCGATCGCCGAGAAGGCCCTCGCCCGGGAGACCGGCGCACGTGGCTTGCGGTCGATCGTCGAAGAGATCCTCCTCGACGTGCAGTTCGATCTTCCGTCCCGCCCCGACGTGCAGACCTGCCTCGTCACGCGCGAGACGGTCGAGCAGGGCCGCCAGCCCACGCTGGTCACCACGTCGTCGGCCGAAGAGCCGGGCGACGACGCCAAGCTCGCCTAGCGGCGAGCACGGCGCGCGTCCCCTGCAGCGAGCAGAGGACGCGCCGCGGTCGTCCTTAGCCCAGCTGGGCTTTGAGCCAGTTCGCCATGTCGACGCCGCCCTGGGCGTTGTCGGTGATGTTCACGTGCGTGCCGAACAGGTACGTCTTGTAGGTGACCTTCTCCGGGTGCGGATGCGCAGCCTTCTGCAGATCGACGACGTCGTTGATCTTCGACTGCCAGGCGACGCCGTCGAGGCTGCCCGCATAGAAGCGGATCGGCTCGCTGCCCAGATCGATGAAGCGCGGGTCGTTGCGGTCGAGCTCGGCGTAGAGCGCCGCCTTGTACTGCGAGGCCGTGGGCCCGTAGATCTGGGCGAACGACAGGCCGCCCAGCGATGAGCCGGCGCCGAGCTGTGCCAGGCAGAGCGACTCGAGGTCGCCCATGCGGGTCGCACCCTCACTGGTGAGGTAGCTCGGGTATGCGGCGCCGAGCGCGGGGGAGGCCAGGCGTGCGCCGTTGAGCATCAGTCCGCCCATCGACGAGAGTCCGCTGCCGAACGGGAGGAGCGTTCCGACCTCGAACACCAGGGTCTTGTTGTCGACTGGCGGGGTGGCCGAGAGCGTGGCCTTGAGGGTCAGCTCGGGCGCGTACGTCGGCGCGTACTTCGACGTCGACAGCGCAGCGATGCCGCCTTCGGACTGCCCGGCGACCGCCCACTCGGTGGTGGTGGACGGCACGAGCTCGCGGGTGGCACGCACCGCGTTGACGTTGGTCCGGGCGAGCGAGCGGTCGATCAGGTAGGGGTGCGGCCCGGGCGTCCCGATGCCTTCGTAGTCCACGCGAACGACGACGAGTCCGCGGTTCAGGAGACCGGCGATGAGTTCGTCGCTGCGCGTGAGACGCTCGTACTCCGGGTTCGCGGTCGAGGTGCCCGGAAGGTTGGCGGTCGCCCGGCTGGGGGCGCAGAGGTCGGCGCCGCCCGTCGTCACGTGGTTCCAAGAGACGACCTTCCAGCCGCCGGCGGGTGGGGCGCCCGCCGGCGTGAAGACGGTGGCGGAGTCGACGTTGGCGGTGCCGTCGATCGCGACCGAGCGGTAGATCACGCGCTTGGCCGTGGCATTCGGGCGGGCCGAGCCGCTGAGCGACCCGAGATTGGCCTCATCCGTGGCGGGCATCGTCCGCCACCAGACGACCGAGCCAGGCGTCCCGGGGATCGACGATGACGGCGGCGAGTACATCGAGGAGGTGCTCACCCCCGACGGCACCTCTGGCGGTGTGGCCACAGCAGCGGCGGGGAAGACAGCGAGCGCGGCAAGACCGGAGGCAAGCGCACGAGAGCGGAAGGTGGACATGCCGCCTACCGTACTCGGCAACCGCGGGTATGTGAATTCCGGCGGTATATAGAGCGCCGCGTAGCGGATGGCCCGCGTGCGGTGTGCACGAGCGGTTTGGCGGCCGCCGTTAGGGATCGTGGTGGGGTGGTGCCGCTGCAGCGCGGGCTAGCATCCGCCGTATGGCCAAGCTCTCGCGCTCCTCTTCTTCCTTCGGTCGAACGGCCCGCAATACGCGAGCCACTGCACGCACGTTCCACTTCGTCCTGCTCGGGCAGGCCGCGGTCGTGCTTCGCGATCACTGGCGCACCATCCCGGCCGCCGATCGTGCGCGCCTGGCAGAGCTGCTCAAGGCGTCGAAGGGGCGCCCGATGAACCTCACGCCCCACCAGCGCAACGAGGTCGCCGAGATCGTCAAGCGGGCCAACTTTGCCGGGCTCACCCGCGATCTTGCACCGCTCGCGGCGCGGCGCGCCACGCGGCGCGGTCCGCTGCGCCGTCGGTAGCTCTTCCCGCGCCCCAGTGCGGGCGGTCGGCCGCCGGCTGCACGCGCGCGGTACCCGGTCGGCCAGGGTGACTCTGCGCCGCGGGCACTTGCTGGACGCCTGTTCGGTAATGCGAGGTGCGCCAGCAGCGCCGGCTTGCTTTCCGCGTCTGATTTGCCGATAGCTGGAGTAATGCTGACGCCCGTGACTCCCACCGGCGCCGGTGCGGACCTCGCGGAGGTCGCTCCGGCGATCGCTCAGGCGTCCGGGAAGGCGCGCCGGGATATCGCGGTCGTGCCGCTGCTCGTGATTGCCGGCGGTGCTGCGGCATTGCTGGTTTCAGAGGTGCTGCGGCCTCGCGTCACCGGCGGCATGGGCTCGGCTGCGCATGTCACGATCGGGCTCTCGGTGGCAGCGCTTGTCTTGTGCGGCGCGTGGTTTCCTGCCCGCCGGCTGCTGCGTCGAGCGAGCTCTCCCACGTTGCTGTGGGCCTATACCGGCGCCAGCGCAACCCTGCTCATCGGTCTGGCCATCATCGCGGCGTTCGATCAGGGTTTGGCGACCGTGGCCATCGGTGCCGCGGCGCTGATTGCCCCGTCGGCTGGGTTGGCCCTGCCGGCGCGCTGGTCTCGGCTCACGATCGCCGGCATCGTGCTCGCGTTGGTCGCGGTGCAGACCGTGCAGCCCGAGGCCAGCGCTCTGGAAGCCGCCACCATGGTCGGTCTGGTGATCGCTGGGTGGGTCGTCGGGCTGATCCTCAGGCGTGGACACCGAGGAGCCTCGCGGGATGCGCTGCTGCTCTCTCGTGGCGACCAGGCAACCGGAGTCCTCAATCGGCGCGGTTTCATCGAGAACGTCGCGCATGACCTCGACCACGCCGCCGCCGACGGTCAACCACTGCTGCTGGTGGCTATCGGACTGCGCGACGGCCTCGGCGCGGCGCTCGAGCCGCGAGCGCTGCAGGACGCCTCTGCCACCTCCACCGAGGATCCGCTGGCCGAGGTTGCACGTCGTCTCGGGCGGGAGCTTCCTGCGGGAGCGTCGATGGGCAGGCTTGGCGCCGCAAAACTCGGCGTCGTGATTCCTGGGGGACGGTCGATCGATGCCGACTGGTTTGCGTCGACGGCTCGCGCAGCCCTTGACGGACACGCCGCGATCTTTCTCGGAGCTGCCAGCAGTCCAGACGGTTCCGCACCCCTCGCGGAGCTCTTCGACGTGGCCGAGGCCTGCCTGCTCGAGGCAAGGCGGCGATCGCCGCAAGGCGTTCAGCTCAGCGAGGTCGTCGACCGAGCGTGCACCTCCGATGCTCCGGCGAGGCGTCCGCGGGTGCGCCGTCCACCAGTCACCTACGCGCGGCTGCAGGCTGCGGGCGGTCCGCCGACGTCGGTCGAGCCATGGGGCATCGACGGGCAGTGGATGCTGGCCGGGCTGTCGACGGTTGCGCTGGCCGGGCTGCTGTTCGTCGTGGGCTCGCGGCTCGAGGGCGCCGAGGGGCTGGCTGCGACGGTCGTTGCCTACGGCGGGTTGCCGTGGGTCGCCGCCGCGATGACGGTCGGGTTTGCGTACCGGCGCCATCCGCGATCGGCGGGGCGCCCGCCGCTGCTGCCCGTGTTGCTGGGCAGCGCGCTCGTCGTCGGGGGGATCTCGGTGGCGGCGCTCTCGACTGGTAGCGGTGCGCTTTCTCCGATCCTGGCTGGCCTGTACCTGAAGGCGTTCTTTGACGCGTCGACCTTCGAGCGAAACCTCGCGCGGGGCCTTGGACTGTTCGCGGTCGTGGCGTGGCTGCTCGTCCTCGCGCTCGGGCCGGACTCGGCCTGGTGGGCGGCGCCATTCCAGGCCGCCATGTTGCTCGGGGCGTTTGCGTTGGGAACTCTTGGTCACAACGCCTACAACGCAGCCACCTCCGGCCGCCTCGACCTCGCTCGCACCGACCCCTTCACGGGCCTGTTGGATCGCGGCAGGTTCTACGAGGAAGGCGAGGTGCTCTTGGCGCTCGGCGATCCGGCCGGACGGGCGACATTTGGGGTGATCCTCGTGGATGTCGAGCCGCTCGCTCCGAGAGGTATCCGTGCCGCACCGGTCGAGGGACCGCGCCGCACTGCGGCTGGCGTGGTTGCGCAGCACCTGCGGGATGCCAGCGCCGTCGCGAGATTCGGGAGCGGTGACTTTCGCGCCATCGTGCGGGTCGAGTCCCGCAGCGAGCTGGAGGCAGTGGTGCGGCAGCTGCGCAGCGAAGTTTCGGCGGCATCGTCGCTCTGCCGGGTAGGCGGGGCGCTCTATGGCCCAGACGGGGTCACGCTCGATGCGCTCCTGGCCATGGCAAGCCATCGCGCCATGCAGGACGAGGAGCTCGCCGCCGCGGCCTGATGCGCTGCGCAACGCACGCCGCGACCGACGCCGCGCGGCGCCCGTACACTGCACCGGGCTGATGCCCGCACCTGATCTGAGCACCCGCACCCGCTACGAACCCGCCGAGGTCGAGCCCCAAACCGCGCAGCGGTGGCTGGACGCGGGCGTATTCGAGCCTGGTCCGCCGCGCCCTGGCGCTGGCCCGGAGGCGCACTACTCGATCGCTATCCCGCCGCCCAACGTGACCGGCGTGCTGCACATGGGGCACGCGCTGAACGGCTCGATCCAGGATTCCCTGGTCCGTCTGAACCGCATGCGCGGCAAGCGCACGAAGTGGATCCTCGGCACCGATCACGCCGGCATCGCCACGCAGACGCAGGTCGAGAAGAAGCTTGCCCGCGAGGGCCGCAGCCGCAAGGAGCTTGGCCGCGAGGCGTTTGCCGCCGAGACCCACGAATGGCGCAACGAGTACGGCGGCAAGATCGTGGAGCAGTTCAAGCGCATCGGCGCCTCCTGCGACTACGCCGACGAGCGCTTCACCATGGACGACGGCTACGCCCAAGCCGTGCAGAAGGTGTTCGTGGACTGCTTCGAGCAGGGCCTGATCTACCGCGACCACTACATGGTCAACTGGGACCCGGGCAGCGGCTCTGCGATCTCCGACCTCGAGGTTGAGGAGAAGGAAGGCGTGGAAGACACGCTGTTCTCCATCGCGTACCCATTTGCCGACGGGGACGGCGAGATCGTCGTCGCGACCGTCCGCCCCGAAACGATGTTCGGCGATGTGGCCGTTGCCGTGAACCCGGACGACGAGCGGTACGCCTCCGCCATTGGTCGCAAGGTCGTGCTTCCGCTCTCCGGCGGCAAAGAGATCCCCGTCATCGCCGATGACCACGTCAAGGTCGACTTCGGGTCGGGTGCGCTCAAGATCACCCCGGGCCACGACCCCAACGACTTCGAGATCGGGCGTCGCCACCAGCTTCCCGCGCCATCAGCCATCGGCGAGGACGGCCGTCTGACCGCACTCTGCGGTGAGTTCGCCGGCCAGACCGCCGAAGAAGCACGCACCACCGTGACCGACGCGCTGCGCGCCTCTGGGGCCCTGCGCGCCGAGGACCCGTACGTCCACACGGTGCCGTTCTCGCAGCGCTCGGGCGCCCGCATCGAGCCGCTGATCTCCCTGCAGTGGTTCATGAACATGGATCCGTTGGCTGGTCCCGCGATCGAGGCGGTGCAGGATGGCCGCGTGCGGATCCATCCGCCGGTGCAGTCGCGGCGCTACATCGACTGGCTGAGCGAGATCCGCCCGTGGTGCGTGAGTCGCCAGCTGTGGTGGGGCCACCAACTTCCCGTCTGGTACCGCGGCGCCGAGGGCGACCCGCAGAAGACCGAATCGCCGGAGACCTACGTCGGCATCGAGCCGCCGCAGGGCGAGGGCTGGGTCCGCGACGAAGACGTCCTCGACACGTGGTTCTCCTCCGCGCTCTGGCCGTTCGCCACGCTGGGCTGGCCGGAATCCACCGAGGACCTCGCCGAGTTCTACCCGACCAACGTGCTCTCCACCGCGCGCGACATCCTGTTCCTCTGGGTGGCGCGCATGGTCATGCTCGGGCTCCGTTTCGCTGGCGACGTCCCGTTCCGCGACGTCTACGTGCACTCGGTCATCCAGGCCCCGGATGGCCGCCGGATGAGCAAGTCGCTCGGCACCGGCATCGACCCGATCGACGTGATCGAGGGCGGTCCGCGTCCTCCGGTGTTCAAGCAAGGCGGTGACTTCCCGGCCTACGGCGCGGACGCCGTGCGCTTCGGCCTTCTGGCGATCTCGACCACGCAGGACGTGCGGTTCAGCGAGGACAAGGTCCAGCAGGGCCAGCAGCTTGCCAACAAGCTCTTCAACGCCACCCGGTTCGTGCTGCTGCAGCTCGATGACCTCGGCCTCGCCGACATCGAAGCCAAGCCCGCTCCGCGGACCGACGCCGACCGCTGGATCCTCTCGCGCCTGGAGCGCGTGACCCAGGCCACCGAGCAGGCGCTGGACGGCTTTGAATTCGCCCGGGCGGCCCTCGGTCTCTATGACTTCGTCTACGGCGAGCTGTGCGACTGGTACGTCGAACTGGCCAAGCCGCGGCTGCGTGGCGGCGATCCTGAGGTGCAGCGCGATCTGGCGGCCACCTTGCTCTACGCCATCGACCGCACGCTGCGCGTCGCGCACCCCGTGATCCCGTTCGTGACCGAAGAGCTGTGGAGCCACCTGCCGGGCGACCGTGAGCTGCTCGCCACCAGCGCCTGGCCCACCGTCGACGAGTCCGCAATCGATGAGGCCGCAGAAGCCGGCATCGCCGCGCTGATCGAGGCCATCACCGCCGTGCGTGCGTGGCGCGAGCGCGTGGGCGTGAAGCCCAGTGCGATCCTGCCGGCGCGACTGCGCGAGCCGCTTGGTGAGGAACTCGAAGCCTCACTCCAGTCGCTGGCCCGCGTCGACCTGACCGCTGGCGCCGGCGATCCCGTGGCGACCGTCACGACCGCCAGCGTGGTCGTTGACCTGCTCCCCGACGACAACATCGATCTGGAGGCCGCTGAGCAGCGCCTGCAGGCCCGCCGCGACGAGATTGCCGGCGAGATCAAGCGGCTGGAGGGCAAACTCTCCAACGTGAAGTTCGTCGAGCGA
>JAEMRF010000029.1:16369-19011 GCA_016463515.1 Solirubrobacteraceae bacterium
CGGCGAGATCAAGCGGCTGGAGGGCAAACTCTCCAACGTGAAGTTCGTCGAGCGAGCTCCAGCCAACGTGGTGCAGGTCGAGCGCGACAAGCTCGCCGCGCTCCAGGAGCAGCTCGCGGCCCTGTGACCGAGCTGCCGCACAGGACCCGTGGCGGCCTGAGCGTCGTCCCGGGAGGCGGCGACCGCCGCGCCGCGCCTCGGGAGGAGCCTGCTCCTGCGCCGCGTCCGACCCCGCTCACCCCGGGGACCCCCGCCGTGCTGGGGTCCGTCCCCGGACCGGAGCTCGTCCCGCCGCCGAGGCTGAACGAGCATTGGACCGACGCCCAAGCCGACGCCTGGCTCGCCGCCCGCGACCTGGTCGGCTGGCGCTTTGCGCTGGATCGCATCCACAAGCTGCTGCACGCCCTCGGCGACCCCCATCTCGAATCGCCCGCCATTCACGTGGTCGGCACGAACGGCAAATCGTCTACGACCCGCATGGTCGCGGCGCTGCTCGCCGCCCACGGGCGCAAGCCGGGGGCGTTTCTCTCGCCACACCTCACCGACCTGCGTGAACGCATCGAGGTCGCGGGGAGTCCGGTGCCGCCAGAAGCTCACGCCGAAGCGGTTGCCGATGTTGCACGCGCCGCGGCAGGCGTGGACCAACCGGGCGATCCGGTCACGCAGTTCGAAGCCCACACCGCCGCCGCGTTCGTCGCGATGGCGGAGGCCGAATGCGACGTCTTCGTCGTCGAGGCCGGTCTCGGCGGCCGGCTGGACTCGACCAACGTGCTCGGTGCCTCGGTCGTCGCGCTGACGTCGGTCGATCTCGAGCACACCGCGCTCCTTGGCGACAGCATCGAAGCGATCACGGCGGAGAAGGTCGCTGTGGTCACGCCTGGTGCCGTGCTCGTCCTCGGCGCCGACCTGTCCGACGCTGCCACCATCGTGGCTCGTGATCACGCCGCCCGCGTGGGCGCACAGGTCATCACAGCCAAGCCAGAACCGCTGGACCGCGCCCTCGGGGCCGCGTACCAAGCCCGCAACTTTGCGCTCGCCCGCGCCGTGTGCGAGGCGTACCTCGGCGCGCTCGATCTGCGAATCGTGCGCGAGGTCGCCCGGTCGTTCACGATGCCCGCCCGCTTCGAGGAGGTCGCCACCGAACCGATCACCATCCTCGATGGGGCACACAACCCTGCGGGCGCGGTGGCGCTCGCAGCGTCCCTCGGTGAGGCCGGTCTGAAGCGCGGCGGCGTCGCTGTGGTCTCGGTCCTGGCCGACAAGGACGCGGCAGGCATCGTTCGGGCGCTCTCGGAGCGTGTCGACCGTTACGTCCTCTGCGACTGTGGCTCACCGCGCGCACTGCCACCCGAAGAGCTCGCCCAGATCGTCCGACAGACGGTGCCCGCTGCGCGGATCCACACCATCGCAAGTCCCGAAGAAGCCCTCACTGCAGCCCGCGCCGCCGCTGGAGCAGATGCATTCGTGGTGGTGTGCGGCACGCTCGCCCTCGCCCGGACGATCCGCACGGTCACTGGAGTTTCGGCATGACTCGTGAGCCGCCCTCGGCCGCCAAGCTCATTGCGGCGGTCGCGCTGATCGTCGCCCTCGACATCCTGCTGTTCTTCGCGGTGGGCTACGCCATCGGGAAGGCCATCCTGTAACGACGAGCCGCTCGGTAGCCTGCCCGCGACCGACCGTGGCCGCGAACCGGATCCCGCGGATTTCCGCCAAGTTCGTTGCCGAGGTGCGCGTCGCCCGGTCGCTGCAATACGCTTCCGGGCGTGTTCGGCCTCGAAGGACCCCTCAGCATCGCCGTCAGCCTCCTTGCGCTGGGGCTGGTGTGCCTGGATCTGGCACTCGTGTACTGGGTGTTCCGCGATGCTCGCCACCGCGTCGACGACGCTCTCCTCGTTGCCTGCGCCGTCATCGCCGCACTGATCTTCCCGTTCGTGGGCACCCTGATCTACGCGATCGTGCGTCCGCCGGAGTTCCTGGAAGACGCCTACGAGCGTGAGGTCTCGATCCAGGCCAACGAAGCGATCGTCAAGACGCTCGGCGAACTGGCCCGCTCCAACCGCGAGCTCACCGCCCAAGTCGGCCGCTTGGAACAGCTCATCGTGGTGCGCCGCAAAGCCTCCTCGGCGCCGCCCTCGGGCACCGGCAGCGCGTCGACCAGCCGCCAGCGGTAGCCTTGCGCCCGCCGACGCGCCCTCGGGCATGTCGGCAGATTGTTGCCCGGGCTGCTCTGCCCGGACCCGCTGACCCTTCGTGCCGCGTGGTCTCCGCGCGGCGCCACGCCACCACAGGAGCCACGTCATGGCCCGCACCCTGATCCTCGTCAAGCCGGACGCCTTTGCGCGTGGACTCACCGGCGAGATCATCCGCCGCTTCGAGGCCAAGGGCCTCAAGATCGTCGCGCTGAACTGCACGACGCTCTCCGAGGACACCGCCAAGCAGCACTACGCCGAGCACGCCGAGCGCCCGTTCTTCGGCGAGCTCGTCTCGTTCATCACCAGCGCCCCGCTGGTCTCGATGGTCCTCGAAGGCGACGAGCACACCGTCAAGGCTGCCCGCCAGATCATCGGCGCCACCAACCCCCTCGAGTCGGCCACCGGCTCCATCCGCGGCGACTTCGCCACGCAGGTCGGCGAGAACATGGT
>JAEMRF010000030.1 GCA_016463515.1 Solirubrobacteraceae bacterium
CGGGTGGACGCAAGCGGGCCGCCGCCGCTCTCGAGCCGCCCGCGGTCAAGCCCGCTGACTCCCAGGCCAGCGCCAAGTCGGCCAACGCCCAACCTACGACCAAGCCGGCCGACCCGGCGGCCTGATCGAGCGGAGCCGCCGGCTTGATCGCGCCGGCCGGCTGGTCGGTGCTCAGGTGCTCGCCGGCCCGAGCATCCCGTCCTGGAGGAGCGTTCGCGCCGTGATCGCGAGCGTCGTGAGCTGCCTCGTGTCGACCCGCAGCCGGTCGGTGCGGATCCGGAGGGCGAACAGTCCGGTGGCCATGGCCCACAGCGCGGTGGCGGTCGGCTCGGGATCCAGGGCCGGGTTGATGGCTCCGTCGCGGATGCCCTCGTCGATCAGCGCTGAGAGCACCTGCAGCTGGTTGGCGATCATGGTCTCGATCGGCTCCAGCGCCTCCGGCTCGCTCGGCGGATCGGTGATCAGCCGGAACTGCTCGGGCCGCGACTCGGCAAAGCGCGCGTAGGCCCGCCCGAGCGCCTCGATGCGCTCCATCGCGGTGCGGCCCGGTGCGCGGGCCGCCGACTCCAGGTACTCGCGGTTCTGGGCGAGGGCGCGCTCGGCCACCGCCACGAGGAGCGCGGGACGACCGCCGACGCGGTTGTAGACCGTCTGCACGGCCACGTCGGCGTGCGACGACACCGCCTCCATGGTGAGTCCGTCGCTGCCGTCGCGATCCAGAATTGCTTCGGCAGCGTCGACGATCTGCTCGCGGATCGCGGCGCTGCGGCGCTGCGTACGGGTGCTCGTCGACATGCCGCGAGTCTACGGTCAGGTCACGGCAGAGGCGCGCCGCGTAGACGATTGTCCAGCCATGGAACGCATTCCATCGATTCGGCTATCGTGCCGCCCATGGCCACCAACACCTCGCTCGGTATCCGCCGCGACCTCTTCGAAGACGAGCACGACGCGTACCGCGAGAGCTTCCGCGCGTTCCTGCAGTCCGAGGTGGTTCCGAACCACGAGCGGTGGAAGGAGAACCACCTCGTCGATCGCGAGCTGTTCACCAAGGCCGCTGAACTCGGCTTCATGGCCATGGCCGTGCCGGAGGAGTACGGCGGCGCCGGCATCGACGACTGGCGTTTCAACGCCGTCCTCGCCGAAGAGAGCTCCTACGCCGCCGTGCAGTCGTCGTGGATGGGGCCGTCGGTCGTCAACGACCTCGGGCTGCCCTACCTGCTCGCCGAGGCCAACGAGGAGCAGCGCCAGCGCTGGTTCCCGAAGATCGCCGCCGGCGAGACGATCCTCGCACTGGCCATGACCGAGCCGGGCACGGGCTCGGACCTCTCCGCGATCAGCGCGCGCGCCGTCAAGGATGGCGACGACTACATCCTCAACGGTGGCAAGACCTTCATCTCCAACGGCATCAACGCCGATCTGATCGTCACCGCCGTCCGCACCGGCGACCACCCGCACGGCGGCCTGTCGATGGTCGTGGTCGAGCGCGGCTTCGAGGGCTTTGAGCGCGGCAAGCAGATCCACAAGGTCGGCCAGCACGCCAACGACACCGCCGAGCTCTTCTTCAACGACTGCCGTATCCCCGCCGAGAACCTCCTCGGCGCCGAGGGCACCGGCTTCTCGCAGCTGATGGCCCACCTGGTGCCCGAGCGCCTCTCGCTCGCGGCGGCATCGATGGCTGGCGCCGAAGCCGCGCTCAAGCTCACCCTGGACTACGTGAAGGAGCGCAAGGCGTTCGGCCGTCCGATCGGCTCCTTCCAGAACAGCCGCTTCGTGCTCGCCGACCTGCAGACGAAGGTCGAGATGACGCGCATGTTCATCGACCGCACGATCGCCCGGCACGTCGAAGGCACCGCCACGATCCAAGAGGCCGCGATGGCGAAGTACGCCTCGACGGAGCTCTTCAGCGAGGCCGCCGACATCGGCGTGCAGCTGCACGGCGGCTACGGCTACACGACCGAGTACCCGATCAGCGAGTTCTGGGTCGACGCCCGCCTGAACCGCATCTACGCCGGCACCAACGAGATCATGCGCGAGCTCATCGGCCGCTCCATGGGGCTCTAGCCCGGGCGGTCAAGCCCAAGCAGCGAGCGGGCGCGGCGGCCCGCTTGCGACGCAGCCGTGGTGTGCGATACGGTGCGTTTCATGTCCACCAGTCATCTGGGGCTGACTCGGTCGCTGCGCACTAGCTGCGCAGCGACCCTGCTTGCTCTCGCGCTCCCCACCACCGCCCTGGCTGCACAGCTGCCCGGCGAGCAGATCGACCGCGGCGACGGCATTGCCGGCACCTCAGCGCTCGCCGACACCTTTGCCTCCAGCCCGCAGCTCAGCGACGACGGTCGCTTTGCCGCGTTCGCGTACTCCAGCGCCTCGGGGTCCAAGTCGGGACAGGTATCCCCGGCCCTGCGCCCTGTGCTCGGCATCTACGTGCGCGACATCGTCGCCAACCGGACGATCCAGGTCGTCTCCACGGAGGGCGCCTACGCCACGCAGTTCCAGCTCTCGGCTGACGGTTCGAAGATCTCGATCGTGACGGCGAACAAGCTGCTTCCCTCGGATACAGATCTGACGTCGGACGTCTACATCGCCGACGTGGCGACGAAAGCGCTGACCCTCGCCACCTCGACGAGTGAAGAGGCTGGTGGACAGATCACGCGGGATGGAACGGCTCTGCTTTGGACGACGCCCGGGACCATCAAACGTACCCCGCTGGCGGGCGGTCCGACGACCACGCTGGCCACGGGCAGCTACGGAATCGAGGCCGCAAGCGCCGACGGCACCACAGTGGCCTACCGGCTCGCCGACGACTACAGCACCATCGAGGTGGCGCGCCAGGGCGCGAGCCCAGTGCGCATTCCGGCAGGTGCTCCAGAGTCGATCGTCCGGGTCGCCATCTCGCCCGACGGCAAGACCGCAGCGTTGCTGCCCTTCAACCAGCGCGACGTCCGGCGATTGGACGTGCAGACGGGCACCATCACTCCGGCTACGTGGCGAGTCACCGGCTACCCGAACGGGACGTCGTTCAGCCTGAGCAACGACGGGTGGCTCCTGGTGACCGCATCGACGGCGGACTACAGGAAGACGTCGATCGGCGAGGTCAATCTGCGCACGCGCGAGGTCAGGGCGCTCGCCCTCGACCTGGATTGGCAGCCGAGCGCGCTGACGGCCAACGGGCGCTTTGCGACGACCGGGTACGGCCATATCTACGTGGCGCCGACCGGCACCACGCCCCTCCCGGGCACCGTCGACCCGCCGTCACCGTTCGCCTACTTGCGCTTTGACTACGGCTGCCGGTCGTCGAGCTTCCTGATTCCCGGCATCAAGGCCTCCATCGCCGCGGCGTATGGCGTGCCGCTCTCACTGCTCCCGGCGCCGACCGGGGCGAGCATCGTCGTGCGCGACCGCGCCACCAACCGGATCACCAATCAGTTCGCGATCACCTCGGCGAGCGCGACCTACCCGATCAGTCCGGTCTCGGGCAACTTCCGAGTCGACGCCAGCGTGAAGCTCGCGGACGGCCGCACGGTCAGCAACACCTACTACCAGGACGGCTATCAGCGGGCCGATTGCTTCCCCTTCGGGTTCTAGTCGCCGGCGCCACCTAGCGGTGGCAGGGCCGTAACGCGCGAAGCCCTGGGGCGGTGCAGCTGCACCACCCCAGGGCTTCAAACGTTCTCACGGGCGATGAGCCCGCTATGACGGGCTAGAGCCCGAACCCGACCTTGGTCTCGGGGTTCTCGGTGCGCAGGTAGACGACGCTGTCGGTGCGGATGCTGACCGTGCCGTCGTCGGTGGAGAGCTGGTACCACGGCTCAGTGCTGGAGAGCGCGGAGGTGAGGCCGTCGAGGGCCTCCTTCTCAACGCGAAGTCCGAGAACCTGGCCGGCGGCGAAGCCGATCGAGATGCGTTCCATCAGTGGTGATCCTTTGCGGGTTCGGTGAGCTCAGTGAGCACGCCACCCGTGCTCTTGGGGTGCAGGAAGGCAACGCGTGAACCGCGGATGCCGGTGCGAGGCTCGTTGTCGATCATCACGATGCCGCTCGCCTTCAGGCGGGCGATCTCGGACTCGATGTCTTCCACCTGGTAGGCGATGTGGTGCATTCCTGAGCCCTTCTTGGCCAGGAACTTCGCCACGCCCGTGTCGGGGCCCAGCGGCGCAATCAGCTCGACGTGGTTTTCGCCAACGTCGAGCAAGACGGCCTCGACGCCCTGCTCTTCCACCGTCTCGCGGTGCACGAGCTTGAGGTCGTAAATCTCGTCGTAGAGCGCGATTGATGCGTCGAGATCCTCGACGGCGATGCCGATGTGGTCGATCCGGGTGAACACGCGGGCGAGTCTACGCGGTGGCGGTGGTCGCGGCGGCAATCGTCCTGGCGCGCCGGCCTGAGGCTGGTGCCTGGCTGCTCGCCACTAGCCTGCGCGGAGTGTCTCCCGTCGAATTCGTGGTCGTGCTCCTGGCCGGCATGGCCGCTGGCGGCATCAACGCGATGGTCGGATCAGGCACGCTGATCACCTTCCCGACGCTGCTCTTCCTGGGCTACCCGCCGCTCGTGGCCAACGTGTCGAACAACATCGGCCTCGTCGCCGGCGGGTTTGGCGGGGTGCGCGGCTACCGCGACGAACTCGCGGGCCACACCCACACGATCAAGCGCCTCATGCCGGCCTCGGCGGCGGGGGCGATCACGGGGGCGCTGCTGCTCTTGATCCTTCCGGCGTCGGCATTCGACGCGATCGTGCCGGCGCTGATCGCGGTCGCGCTGCTCCTTGTGCTCACGGGGCCACGCCTGCAGGCCTGGGCGGCCGAGCACCACCCAGATCAGGCTGGCGCCGGGCGCATGCGGCTCACCCTGGCGGGCGTGTTCCTGGCCGGCATCTATGGCGGCTACTTCGGCGCGGCACAGGGCGTGCTGCTGATCGGCGTGATGAGCGTGCTCATCGCCGAACCGCTGCAGCGCATCAACGCCTTCAAGAACGTGCTCGGCACCACCGTCAACGGCGTTGCTGCGGCGGTCTTCTTGCTCGTCGCCTGGGACAAGATCGACTGGGCGGTCGTCGTCGCAATCGCGATCGGCGCGCTCTTTGGTGGCTACGGCGGAGCTCGTCTTGGTCGGCGTCTGCCGCCTGCGGTCCTGCGTGGCGTGATCGTGGTCGTCGGGACGGTCGCGATCGTCAAGCTCGTCGCGTTCCCCTAGTCGCCGGCGTTCGGCGCAGGGCGCGAGCGGTCCGTCAGCCCAGGAGCTCGGTCACGAGGTCGCGGTAGGCGCGCGCGGCGAAGCTCAGGTCGCGCAGGTCGATGCGCTCGTCGGCGGCATGCATCATCGGGTAGGTCTGCGTGAGGGGCATGTGGCGGTGCGGGAAGAAGCCGTAGGCGGCGCACTCCGGGAAGGTGGCCCTGAACCACCGCGAGTCGGTGAAGCCCGGCAGGATCGTCGGGACGACGCCGTCGGCCTCCGGGTCGTTGGCCTTCAGCCACCCGGTGATGGCCTCGACGACCGGGCCCTGCAGCGGGGAGCCGTTGCCGACGATCGTCTCGGTGAAGTCCAGCTCGATCCCCTCGAGTGGGGCCATCAGATCGCGCACCCGTGCGCGGGCCGTCTCGGCGTCCATGCCTGCCGGGATCCGGCAGTCGACCCGCACTTCGCAGCGGGCGGGGATCACGTTGATCTTGCTCGAGGCTGAGACCATGGTCGGCACTGCCGTCACGCGCAGCATGGGCTCGATGAGCGGCGCGAGGTCCGGCGCCTGCTCGCGCAGCGCTTGGACGGCCTCCTCGGGCGAGCGGCCGTCGGTCAGCAGTCCGAGCCCTTCCAGCAGCGCCTGGGGTGCGTCGGTGAGGTCGAGTTGAAGCTCTGCCTGGGCGAGGTGGGCGAGCACGGGAACCATGCGCAGCAGCGCGTTGTCGCCGACTCCCGGCGTTGAGGCGTGGGCGGCGCGGCCGCGCGTGCGCACCACGAAGCGGCAGACGCCCTTCTCGCCGACCCCGAGGCTGTAGAACCGACGGTCGCCGATTGGCAGGAGGGCGCCGCCGCCCTCGTTGAGGACGATGTCGGTGCGGACGCGCTCTGGGTGCTCTTCGCAGAGCCAGCGCGCACCGAGCGTGCCGCCGACCTCCTCATCGACCGCGACCACAATGCGCAGAAGCCCCGTAGCGGGCCGCCAGCCGGACTGCGCCAGCGTGACCGCGGCAGCAATCTCGGCGGCCGTCTGCGACTTCATGTCGATGGCGCCGCGTCCCCACAGCATCCCGTCATCGTCGACATGGGCGCTCCACGGGTCGTGCTGCCAGCTGGCAGCGTCGGCCAGCACGGTGTCGACGTGGGAGAGCAGCGTGACGATCGGGCCGTCGCCGCGGCCGCCAGTGGGCGCAAGCTCAGCGATCAGGTTCGGGCGTCCGGGAACGGCTGAGAGCAGCTCCACCGAGAACCCGGCGCCGGTCAGCAGGCCCGCCAGCCACTCCTGGGCGGCTTCTTCGTTGCCGGGTGGGTTGACCGTGTTGAACTGGATGAGCTGCGCCAGCAGGGTCTGCGCGTGCGCGGCCAGGGCCTCGTCGTGGTTCGGATCGGAAAGAGACGGGGCCACAGCGGCCAACGGTACCGCGCTGACGGCGTGTGCCTCGCAACGCGCCCGTCGGTCAAGGGCATACCTGCCCCAGGTCAGTGTGCGAAAGCGGTTACCCGGCATCCATACGCAGACGACCCTCGCATGCCGGCGCCGAACCAGCCACACTGTGATGCATGTCCCATTCGACCTCCCGCCCGTTGTCGCTGCGGGCGCTCAGGGTGCTGTGGTCTCTTGCCGTTGCACTCGTGTCGCTCGCAGTGCTGGCTGGGCCCGCCTCCGCCGCCATCACCACGATGAGCGGGACCGACCCGATCGACGCCTCGACTCCGCCGCTCGACCTCACCGCCGGCAAGGTCGTCTACGACTCGACCGCAGGCAAGGCCACACTGACCGTCGAGACGGCCGCACCGACCGCTGGTGCCAGCCCTGCGCTGGTCTACGCGCTGCTTGGGCGGGAGTCGGCTGGTCAGTGTCTGCCAGACGCCGAGGCCGCCAGCGTGCTGTTCTTCTCCCTCTCCTACACCGGCGAGGGTGACTTCACCAAGTGGGTCGCCACGCCCGACGTGAGCCTCAACGACGCTGCCACCACCCGCAGCGGCACCACGATCACCTCCACCGCCGGCCCGTCGAGCACCCTGCGGAGTCTTGGCTTTACCTGCGCGCAGATCCAAACCCGCACGCAGGTGCCCAACGAGGCAGCTGGGGCGCCCGACGACGTCGACGTCGACCAGATGAACGTCTTCGTGGCCGCCGGCGGAAACACGCCGAACTCAGGTGCGGTTCCGCCTCCGGTCTTCACCGACCAGCCCGACAAGGACAAGGACGGCGTGCCCGACACCAAGGACGCCTGCCCTGCGGAGCCGGGGGCGGCGGCCAACGGTTGCCTGACCATCCCCGCGCGTCTCGCGGTGCGCCTTGGAGCCAAGCGCGTGGTGATCGACAAGCTCGTCTCCCGCACCGGTGCCGCCTGCCCGATCAAGGCCAAGGTCAAGGTGGTCTCGAAGAAGAAGACGATCGGTAGCGGCGTGGTGAGCGTGTCGGCCCATGGCAGCTACTGCCGCGCGTACGGCGTCGTGCGGCTCAAGAAGACCGCCAAGGTCGCCAAGATCACGGTGACGGCTGCCGGCATGGGCAGCATCGGCGCCACGCGCCGCCGGTAGCTCCGCTCAGAGCACCCACTGCGTACATATGTGTCCGCCGTCAGTCCACCTGGTGTGGACTGACGACGTGAAACTGTTCAGTGCGGCCGTGGTCTGCCGACAGACTGAACGTGGCTCCGTTGCACAAGCTCTTCCCTCTGCGTGCTCGAGTGGTCGCAGCCGCTCTGGCCTTCGGGGCCGCTGGCTGGTCGTTCGCCGCGCCGCCCGCGGTGGCGGCGCTGGCCCCGATCCAAGTCGACGCGGTCGATCCGGTCGGTGACGCTGCCTATCGCGGCGGCAAGGCCGAAGGCGGCGTCGACATCGTCGCCTTCTCGGTCACCCAGGATCGAGAAGCGAAAGTCGTGCGCGGGTCGGTGACCTTCGACGGCAACGTGGACACCCCCGACCTGCATGAGCTTCGGGTCGGCCTCGGGCTCGACAACGGCTATGGCGGCTGCAACATCTCCGATGGATACGGCTGGGTGCATATTCGCCACGACATGGCGACCGATGTGGCCGACTACGTGATCTCGACCAATGTCGACATTCGCCAGGACGTGGCCATCACTCGGACCGACAAGCAGGTCAGCTTCGTGACCCCGGCAGGCCCCGGAGTCTTCGACGGCCGTGGCTTTCGGTGCATCGTGGTTCGCACGGAGCGCATGCTCGGTCCGCTCACCACGGACTTCGAGAACCCTCAGGACGTCGCCATGGGATGGGCCGTGCAGGACACGACCCCGCCAGCGGCCGTCGTCGATCCCGGCAACGGCATCCCAGCGCCGATCCTCGATGCCGACCGTGACGGCGTGCGCGACGGGATCGACAAGTGCCCGCAGGCGGCCGGCGCGGCCACCAACGGCTGTGAGGCGGTGCCGCTGGCAAGTTCGATCAAGCTCGGCACCAAGCGCGTGGTGGTCAACCGCCTGCTGGAGAGCACCTCTGGAGCCTGCCCCAAGACCGTCAAGATCGTGGTGAAGGTGGGTCGCAAGACGCTCGCCAAACAGGCTGCGGGCACGATCACCAAAGGCAAGTACTGCCACGTGGTGACGGTGGTGCCGCTGAAGAAGCGCGCGTCGAAGGCGCGCGTCGCGATCACGGGCACCGGCATCGTGTCGGTCGCCGAAAACGTCAAGAAGTAGCGCCCCGCGGCGGCGCGCCCGTCGCCGGAGTCAGAGGTCGGCGAGGAGCTCGCGCACGTTGTCGGCGGTCCACGCCGCATGGGCGCGCATCGCCGACGCCGCAGCCTCGGGGTCCTGCTCCTGGATGGCGTGCAGGATCGCTTCGTGTTCGGCGGCGGTCCGCTCCTGCCAGACCGGGCTTGCCGGCCGCGCCAGGAGCGCGTCGTTGAGGATCAGACGAACCTGCACGACGGCCTCGTGCACGAACGCATTGTGGGATGCCGAGGCGATGGCGAGGTGAAACGCGTTGTCGCGGGCGGTGAACGTTGCATCGTCCTCGGGCGCCGCGCTGGCTGCGCCTTCTGCTGCCAGCGCGATCTGTTCGAGCTCGGCATCTGTTCGGGCACCTGCGGCCAGCGAGGCGGCATGGGGCTCGACGATGTCGCGAAAGGTCAACGCTTGCACGATGGCGTCCTCGCGTTGGCGCAGCCGCGCGAGCAGATAGTCGCGGGCGAGCGCGTCGTCGTGGAGCGAAAGCACGAACGTCCCACCGTGCCTGCCGCGCCTCGTCGTGACGAGCCGCTCAGCTTCCAGGAGGCGGATCGCCGCTTGGACCGTCGCCCGGCCAACGCCGAGCTCCACGGCGAGTTCGCGGTCTGATGGCAGTGATTCGCCCGCCCGCACCAGGCGCAGCGTGATGCGCCGGCGGATCTCCTCGGCTACGTGCTCGTGGGCGCGTAGCGGCCGCACTCGGTCGGCCGGTCCGGCAAGCGCTGGCGCCCCAGCCAGCGGGGCGTCCGAGTCGGCGTTCACGGAGGTCATCGGCACCAGCGTACGCCGCACCGACCTCGTCGGGCAAGCGCTCGCCGGGGGCCGGCCGCTCTCAGAGGTCGAGGCGACGCAGCCGCCAGGTGGCGAGCGCGATGAGGATCGCGAGCTCCGCCAGCGACGTGACCGTGAGAGCGGTGGAGAGGTCGCGCTGCTGACCGAACGGGCCGAGCTGCAGCGCGAGTCCGGCGATGCCGGTCACGCCGTCGGTGAGTGAGCCCAGCGCGCCCTCGTAGAGCGCGTTGAAGCCGAGCACGTCGGTGACGCGGCCAGCCCACGTCTCGACCGACGCGGAGTCCGTGGCCTCTCCGATCTGCCGCACCAGGCTTGCGAAGAATCCGACCGAGATGAGCATCGTGGCCGCGAGGCCGGTCGCAGCGCTCCCCAGAAACGTCGACACGAGCACGCCGAACGCAGCGACGATGGCAACGGCACCCGTCAGTCCGAGGACGACCTGCGGCAGGTTGCCGGGCGGCGATCCGCCCGCCGAGCTGGTGAGCACGCTGACGGCGGTGATCACGATCGCGCAGTAGATCCCGCCAGCGACGGTGGCCGCAAGGACTCGCCCGGAGACCACTGCGCTGCGGTCGACCGGCCGCACGAGCAGGGGCTGGAGCAGGCCTTGCTCCGCCTCTCCTTTCACGGTGTTCATCGTGGTGAAGACGGCCAGCACCGACGCGAGCGAGAACGTGGCGAACACGCCGATTCCCATGAGGATGAAGCCGGCCCCGCGAGCCGTCTCCTCGGGCGGAAGGTCGGCGGTGGCGCCCTGATCAAGGTCGCCGAGAATCTCGAACGCGCCCCAGCCGTAGAGCGCCAGGAACCCGGCGGTGATGACGCTCACCACCAGCAGGGACCGGCGGTGGCGCAGCTCCGACAGCGCAAGCAGTGCGACGAGCCAGACGTCGCGTGGCCAGGACGTCACGGTGCCTCGCCTCCGTGTTCACGCACGGCACGCAGGTAGGCCTGCTCGAGCGTGCCGCGAAGTTCGCGCACGCCGTAGACGCGTTCGCCGCGGGCGACGAGCCGCTCGATCTCGTCCGGGATGTCGTCGCGGGTGAGCGTGGGGTGCAGCGACGTGCCGCTGGCCAGTTCGAACTCGACGCCGCCCGCGCCGCCCAGGTCACGCGGTGACCCTTCTGCGATGAGCTGGCCGCGGGCGATGATCGCCACGCGGTCGGCGACCTGCTCGACTTCGGCCAGCAAGTGCGAGGAGAGCAGCACGGACTGGCCGCGAGCGCTGAGCTCACCCAGCACGTCGCGCACGAGGGCCCGACCGACGGGGTCCAGGGCGCTGGTCGGCTCGTCGAGCAGCACGAGTGCGGGGCGACCGATGAGCGACTGGGCGAGCCCGAGCCGCTGCTGCATGCCCTTCGACATCGAACCGACCTTGACCGCCGCGGCATCGCCCAGGCCAACGAGGTCGAGGAGCTCGGCGCGCTCGCCGGAGCCGCCGCCCGACCGAGCCAGCCGTTGGTGGGTGGTCAGGAGGGCCTCGGCCGTGAGCCACGGCGGGTACCGAAACAGTTCCGCCAGGTAGCCCAGGCGCGCAGCGGCGGCTCGCGTGCCTGCTTCCTGCCCTGCGATGAGCGCGGTCCCACCGCTGGGACGCACCAGCCCGCAGACGATTTTCACGAGCGTCGACTTTCCCGCGCCGTTGGGCCCGAGCAGTCCGACGATCTCGCCTGGCGCGACGGTGAGGTCGACGCCTCCGAGTGCGTCGCCGCGCCCCTTGCGCTGCGCGCCGGGGTACTGCTTGCGCAGCTCGGTGGTCTGAAGCGCAGCCGTCACCCGTCGCACTCTCACACACCGAAGCGCAGGCGGCGCCGGATCGGCGCCCTCGCAGGGTGGCGATGACTGCGGGGACGCCAAGAATTCGGGCATCGCCATACGGCAAATCGCCCCAGATTACGGAGGACTCGGCTAAATGGCCTCAGAACGAGGCCATTGGGCCAAAGGGCCTGGTCGGAGGTGCTCGGTTTGGCCAGCGGGCCATGTAGTGGGCCAGGCGACCGGCGCAAGATGCCCGCCAATGCGTGCCGGTCCTGCTTTCCAGGACTGGCCGACCGCGACCGGGTCTCCCCCGACGGCTCTCCCCCCAATCACACGCCAGATCCACCCCGTCACCACCCAGAGGCAGTTCATGAGCACCACAGTCGACACATCGGCGGCGTCCGCCACCGAGCCAAGTCCAGGCGCCGGCGCGTTGCAGAAAGGCGCGCTCGGGCCGGTGCAGGTGCTCTTCCTCATCGTGACGGGCGCGGCACCGCTGGCCGCCATGGTCTTCAACGTTCCGGTCACGGTGCTCGGCGCAGGGTATGCCGCGCCCGCCGCGTTCCTGATCGCCACGGTGGTCCTCACGATCTTCTCCGTCGGCTACATCGAGATGAGCCGCAGGGTGAGCTCGATCGGCGGCTTCTACACCTTCATCACGCGTGGCCTCGGAGCGATCCCGGGACTTGGGTCCGGGATCCTGATCGGCCTCTGTTACATCATCTTCGCCGCCGGAGTCCTCGGCGCCTTCGGGTACTTCGCGTCGACGGCCATCGAAAGCTGGACCGGGTTTGGGATGTCCGGCTGGATCTACTCCTTCATCGCCCTGGCGATCATGAGTACCTTCGCCTTCTTCGACATCGAGCTGACCGCGAAGGTGCTCGGCGTCGCCCTCATCGGCGAGATCTTGGTCCTCTCGATCCTTGCCGTTGCGGTCGTGTCCTCCGGCGGCGGGCCCGACGGCATCGTCCTGGACTCGCTCAACCCCACCGCGCTCTTCGACAACTCCTCGGCCGTTCAGGTCTTCGGCGCAGCGGCGGTCGGCATCGCGCTCTTCGGCGCGTTCTGGTCCTGGGTGGGCTTCGAGATGGCACCCAACTACGCCGAGGAATCGCGCGACCCCAAGCGGATCGCCAAGGTCGCGACCTACGGCTCGGTGATCGGCCTGGGCCTCTTCTACATGCTGATGTCGGTCATCTTCGTCAGCGCGTGGGGCAAAGTCGGTGCGGCCGAGGGCGTCGCAGCCCAGTTCGCCGGCGAGTCCGACTCGGCCTGGTACCCGATCGCTGAATCGTTCGCGGGCGGCTGGCTCGTGACGATGTTCCAGTTCCTGATGATCACGAGCTCCTTCGCCTGCGCGATGGCGTTCTTCAACACCGGTGCCCGCTACATCTTCTCGCTCTCCCGCGAGGGGCTGTTGCCGGCCGCCTTCGCCAAGACCAACCCGAAGCACCAGAGCCCGGCGAACGCGTCGATGGCGGTCACGGTGATCGTCGCCGTCTGGATTGCCGCGTTCACGATCTCGTACCCGTCGACGCTCGATTCGCTCGTCAAGCTGGCGACCTGGACTCCGCTCCTCGGCGTCCTGGGCATCCTCGGCGTGCAGGCACTGTGCTGCCTGGCGATCATGCGCTACTTCCTCACCGAGGCCAAGGACGGCTTTCACTGGTGGAAGACGTTCCTGGCGCCACTGCTCGGTTTCGGTGGCCAGGTCGGCGCGATGTGGCTTTTGGTTGCCAACCGCGGTGGCCTCGGCGGTGCGGCCGACGCAGGGTTCATCAAGGTCTTCCCGTGGGTCGCACTGGCCACGTTCGTGATCGGCATGGCCTACGCGGTGTACCTGCGCAGCACCGCGCCGACCCGCTACGCCCACATCGGGGCGTTCGAGGCCGACGACCCGCCGATCGAAGAGGCGCTGCACGGCGTACGTGCGCACGCCGCCTGACCTCCCTTACGCCCAGTGGTCGCGCGCCGCATGCCTCCGCCTGCAGCGCGCGACCACTGCGCACTCGACCTTCCGTTCGCCCCCCAACACCTCCGTAGGACGCGCTTTCCATGAATCCGCCCCCCGCCACCCTCACCGACGACGCCACGCTCACGCTGCACCCGCTCGAGCCCCTCACCGCTGAGGAGTTCAAACAGACGGCCGAGATCATCCGCCGTGAGACGGGCTTCGGCGCCGCCGCCAGGTTCGTGTTCATCTCGCTCAAGGAGCCCGCCAAGGACGTGATCCGCAGCTGGGAACCAGGGGTTGCAGTGCCGCGTGAAGTCCATGCCGTCTTCCGCAACATCGAAGACAAGACCACCCGCGAGGCCACGGTCTCCCTCACCGACGACGTGCTCCTGACCCACGAGGTCAAAGAGGGAGTGCAGGCGTCGCTCACGATGGAGGACTTCGAGCTGATCGAGGAGACCTGCAAGGCCCATCCGGACTGGCAGGCCGCGATGGTCAAGCGCGGCATCACCGACTTTGACCTGTGCATGCTCGATCCGTGGCCGTCCAGCTACCAAGGCCCGGACGACCACCCCAGCAACCGCCGGATCTCGCGCCCGCTCACGTGGGTCAAAGACAAGGAGGGCGCCCACGGCTATGCCCGGCCGGTCGACGGCGTCGTCTGCGTGATCGACCTCGACACCAAGGAGGTCACGGTCGAAGACACGGCCGACGTGCCGATCCCGGAGATGTCGGGCAACTACGTCCCTGAGATGGCGATCGGCGACGCCAACAACGTGACGCGCGTGTGGTCGGAGCGGGCCGATGTGAAGCCGATCGAGATCACGCAGCCGCAGGGCCCGAGCTTCACGGTCGATGGCCACCACATCCAGTGGCAGAAGTGGGACTTCCGCATCGGCTTCACGATGCGCGAGGGCATCGTCCTGCACCGGATCGGCTACCAGGACGGCGACCCGGAAGATCCGACGCTGCGCCCGATCTTCCACCGCATCTCGCTGGCGGAGATGTTCATTCCCTACGCAGATCCCTCGCCCACGCAGAACTTCAAGAACGTGTTCGACATGGGGGAGGTCGGGATCGGCTGGCTGGCCAACCCGCTGGAGCTGGGCTGCGACTGCCTGGGCGACATCACCTACCTGGACGGCGTCTGCCACGACCAGGACGGCGAGCCGGTCGTGATCCCCAACGCGATCTGCATGCACGAGGAGGACTACGGCTTCGGCTGGAAGCACACGGACTTCCGCAACGGCGAGGTCGAGGTGCGCCGCCTACGCCGCCTCGTGGTCTCGATGATCGCGACGGTCGGCAACTACGAGTACGGGTTCTTCTGGCACCTGTACACCGACGGCACCATCGAGTTCGAGGCCAAGCTGTCTGGTGTGCTCTCGACGGGCGCATACGACCCGGCCAAGGGCGATCCCAAGTACGGCGCCAAGTTGGCCCCGGGCCTCTACGGCGCCCACCACCAGCACTTCTTCAACGTGCGGATCGACCCGGAGATCGACGGGCCGGCCAACCGTGTGGTGGAGGTCGACTCGGTGCCGCTGCCGCTCGACCACCCAGACAACCCGCTGGGCAACGTCTGGCAGACCGAGGCCACGGTGATCGACACCGAGACCGCCGGCGAGCGCGTCGTCGATCCCTACAAGGCGCGGTTCTGGAAGATCCAGAGCTCAGACAAGAAGAACCTCGTCGGTGAGCCGACGGCCTACAAGATCGAGCCGGGCGCCACCGCGATGCCGCTCCAGTCGATGGAAGGCAACTTCGCCAAGCGCGGGCAGTTCAGCCAGAAGACCGTGTGGGTCACGCCGTACGAGGAGTCTGAGCGCTACCCGGCCGGGGACTACCCGTACCAGCACCCAGGCGGCCAGGGCCTGCCGGAGTGGACGAAGCAGGACCGCCCGACGGCCGACACCGATCTGGTCGTTTGGTACACGTTCTGCGCCCACCACGTGGTGCGTCCCGAGGACTGGCCGGTGATGCCGGTGCACCACATCGGCTTCAAGCTCAAGCCGTCCGGGTTCTTCGACGGCAACCCGTCGCTCGACATGCCACGCAGTGCCTCCGGGCACGCAGGTGCCAGCCACTGCTCGCACCACGCCTAAGCCATGTGCCGCTTGCCTGAGGGAGGACGGTCGTGGTTGGGCGACCGTCCCCTCGGGCGGGGGTGGGCCACGTGAGCGCTCTCGCGCACGTCGCCGGGTTCCCGCTCGAGGAGATGCTGGCTGCGTCTCCTGGCGCGCTGGTCTTCGCCAGCGGGCTCGGGGCGTGGTGGCGAGCTACCCGTTCGCGGCAGCGTACGCCGCAGACTTCTCCCGCACCAGGCGCACCAGGTTCCCGAGCGGCAGATTGACGTCTGCGAGGTGCAGGCCCCAGTCGGGCCAGGGAGATTCGAGCGGCAGGAACGCTCCGGGGCTGGCAGTCCGCACGAGCAGCACGTGACCGTTGCGGGTGCGGCGGCATGAGGCTCGGTACCGCTCACCGGGCGAGATCCACGGGGTGTTCGCCCGCGGGGGCAGTCCGAAGTACATGACCTGCAGGGCAGCGCCGATGAGCCCGGGAAAACGCTCGCTGCGGGTGAACGTCTCAAAGCGGCCACCGTCGCCGGAGAGCTCAGCCGGGTTCGTGCAGACGACCTCGGTGCCAGGGAGGAGCGGGAGGCCCGTGGCTGCCCGCAGTGAGCTGGCGGTGCGGCCAAAGAACGCCGACTTCGTCGGCGCGCTGGCATAGAGCGACCACGCCAGTGCGCAGCCGGTCTCGGCGGCCGTCGCGCAGACGGGAATCTGGTCGAGGTCGCCGCCGGTGCGCTCGCCCTGCTTCACGGTGAGGTTGCCGCCGGGCACGATCGCGGCCACGAGCTTTGCGCGCTGCTCGGCGCTTGGATCGATCTCTTCACGCAGCAGCCGGGTGAGCATGCCGCTGCCCTGGGAGTGACCGATCAGGACCACGCCACGGCCGTCGTTCTTCGTGGCGAGGTACTCGTTCCACGCGCGCTTCACGTCGGCGTAGCCGAGCGCAAACGCCGGAGCCGCCGCCGTCTCCCCGTTGGCGCCTGCGGCGTCGCCAGACCCGGAGGACAGGATCCCGAAGAGCGTCGCCTGGCGGTAGACCGGTGCAAAGACCCGGCAGACCTGCGAGAACCGCGACGCCTGGTACTCGAGGATCGACTTGACCTCGCTCGTGACGTAGTTCGGGGCGTTCGTGCGTGGCAGGCTCACGACCGTCGGGTACACGTAGAAGCAGTCGACCGGGCGCTCGGCGTCGACCGGAGGCGTCTCGACCTTGGCGACCTTGCGCGGCTGCAGCACCGTCGAGGTCAGATACGTCGTGGCCAGGGAGCCTTCGCAGGGGTTTGGGGCGACCCCGGGCAGGCACGCCCAGACGGTGGCAGGCGCGTCGGCCGCGGCGGAGGCTGACGGCAGGGCGACCATGCCAGCGGCGGCGAGCACTGACGCCGTCAGGAAGGAACGGACACGGCGAGACATTCACGCGACGCTACTGGCCGCACGCGTTGGCGTCACGCCCGGACGTGAATGCCGCTCTACTTTGCTGCGGAATAGCTGGTGATCTGCGCGTCGACGATCTCGAGCAGATTGCCGAGCGCCAGGTTCAGGTCGAAGAAGTGCAGGCCCCAGTCCGGCCAGGGCGCTTCGAGCGGCAGGACGGTGGCGGCATTGGCGGGGCGGATGCGCAGCACGTGCGCGCGGCCGGAGCGCACGCAGCTGCCGCGGTAGCGCTCACCCGGCGACACCCATGGAGTCGAGGCGGTGGGCGTGAATCCGTAGAACATCGCGCGCAGCACCCCGCCGATCAGTCCTGGGAACGGTTCGCGACGGGTGAACGCCTCAAGCCGTCCGCCGTCACCCGAGAGCTCGGCAGGGTTCACGCACGCGGCCTCGGTCCCGGGGCGGTCCGGGATGCCACCAGCGCGACGCAGGAACGAATCGGCGCGACCGAAGTACGCCGTGGAGCTCGGCCGACTGGCGTAGGTCGACCAGGCGATCACGCAGCCCGTCTCGTGTTTGGAGGCGCAGGTCGGGAGGTTTGCGAAATCGCCGGTGCGGCCGCCGCGCTCGACCACGACATTGCCGCCGGGCAGAATCGCGGAGACCACCTTCGCGCGCACGGGCGGATTGCGGTCGATCTCGTCGATGATCAGCCGCATGAGCATGCCGCTGCCTTGGGAGTGCCCGATCAGGACCACGCCCCGGCCACGGTTGTGGTTGGCCAGGTAGTCGCGCCACGCGGCGACGACATCGGCGTAGGCGATCTTGACGCTCGGGGCGGCCTCGTCCTTGCCGCCGATGGCGGCCAGGAGGTCGGTGGGGTTGGAGAGGCCCAGGGCCGTGACCTGCCGGTAGATCGGAGCGTAGACGTCGCACACCTGCGAGAAGCGCGCCGCCTCATATCGCAGAATCGCCTGCACCTCGGCGGTGAGGTAGGGGCCGGCGTTGAGTCGCGGTTCGCTGACGACCGTGGGGTAGACGTAGAAACAGTCCACCGGTCGCTCGGTCCGGCGTGCGGGTGTTTCGACGCGGTTGACCCGGCGCGGCTGGATCGTGGTAGACGACAGATAGGTGGTCGTCAGCGACCCTTCACAGGGGTTTGGCGAGGCGCCGGGCAGGCATCCCCATATGGCTTGCGTCTGCGTCGCCTGCGCGCTTGCGGTGGTGAAGGCGTGCGGGATGCCGACGGCACACACGAGCACGCACGAGGCCGCCAAGAGGTAGCGACGAAGGCTGGACATTTCGGCAACGTAGCAGTGAGCTAGTGGTAGGTCGGATTATCGACACAGGCTCAGTAATGGGCCGGTGAGTTCCGGAACGACGTTCTGAAAAGGAGCCAGCTTCCGCGTACGTTCTGTCGTCCTGTTCCACCCGTGCCCCCAGGGCACACCACAGGCAGGAGCCGTCACATGTCCAGCCTCATTCCCTTCCAGAGCCCCGCGATGGGTCCTTCCGAGCGCGTCAGCGCCCGCGAAACGCCTGAGTCCGGCACGAGCGCGCAGATCGTCGACGTCGCGTCGCATGCCGGCCGCGCTCGCCAGGTGTCGAGCCGCCGCCGGCCGCGCCGCGACTGGGACCCGGCGTTCCACGTCAACCTGCTCACGTTCTAATCATCTTGCGCTGGCGCGCCTTCGGGCTGCGCCGGCCACCCCTCCTGCCGGTCCCCTCGCGGACCGGCCGGACCCCGTCTGACGCGGGACTCGGGGGAGCCCCCGCGTCAGCGAGGCCTCGAGTGTGGCGCCGTCTCGGAGTGACGCCGAGGCGGCGCCCCTCATCCTGTGCCCTCGGCACTGCTCGCTAGGCTCGCTGCGATGGCAGGCGGCGAGGATCCCGGGCTCTTCGGAGCGACCGACGTCGACGTCGAGGCGTCCGCGGCTCCGGCTGCCGGCCCTGGGCCAGGTGCGCCCCTGGCCGCTCGACTGCGGCCCTCGTCGATCGACGAGGTCGTCGGGCAGACCCATCTGCTGGGCACCCCCGAGCAGCCGACCGCGTTGCGTGCGCGGATCGCCGCCGGAGATCCGGAGTCGATGGTGCTCTTCGGTCCCCCCGGGACCGGCAAGACCACCTTGGCGCGGCTCGTTGCCGGTCACGCTGGCGCCGTTGTGGAGGAGCTCAGCGCGGT
>JAEMRF010000251.1 GCA_016463515.1 Solirubrobacteraceae bacterium
GCTCACGGGTCGGGAGGAGCTGGAGCTGGCCTTCCTTCTCGTAACGCTCGAGGTCATGCAGGCGCTTGATGCGGCCGGCGATGGTGCCGAAGTTGGTGAGCAGGCCGCCGAGCCAGCGGTTCTGGACGTAGGGCATGCCAGCGCGGGTGGCGTGCTCCTGAATGGAGTCCTTGGCCTGCTTCTTGGTGCCGACGAACATGATCTTGCCGCCGCGGTGCGCGAGCGCCGAAGCGAACTCCTGCGCGTCCAGCAGGGCCTTCTCAGTCTTGAGCAGGTCGATGATGTAGATGCCGTCGATCTCGCCGTGGATGAAACGGCGCATCTTCGGGTTCCAACGGCGGGTCTGGTGTCCGAAGTGGACACCGGCCTGAAGCAGGCTCTTGAGGTCGACTGCGCTCATGCGGTCTCTGGTCCTTTCGCGCCGCTGAAAGCGTGCGGGCGCGTGCAAGTGAATAGATGCCGGGGACGGCCAAAGCGCGCACTGGTGCTCCCAGCAGGACCGCGCTCAGTCCGTTGGTTCCCCGGGTAGGGAAACGAACGTGCGGAAGTCTAGACGAAGTGAGACCCGCCGCGCGCTGCGGCCAGCCGACCGGAAGCTAGGCCCCGGCATCCTTCGCGCGGGCTGCGGCAAGGGCCCGTTGCAGGTCCCCCGGGGGCTGGGAGGTGAAGACCATCTCCTCACCGGTGACGGGGTGCTCGAGGGTGAGCTGGCTGGCATGCAGCCACTGGCGCTCCAGGCCAAAGGCAGGCCCTTCGCCGTAGGTCGGGTCGCCGACCACCGGATGCCCGATCGCTTCCAGGTGCACGCGGATCTGGTGCGTCCGGCCCGTGTCGAGCACGACCGCGAGGAACGTCGTGTCGGCCAGATGCTCCAGGACGGTGAAGTGCGTCGTGGCCTCACGCGGGGTTTCGCCATCGATCGCCATCCTGGTGCGGTCGCGGGGGTCCCGGCCGATCGGGGCGTCGATCGTGCCACTGCGCGCTGGCGGAGTGCCTTGCACGAGGGCGCGGTATTCCCGTTTGACGTCTCGCTTGGACAGCGCCGCCTGCAGCGTGCGCAGGGCCGAGTCAGAGCGGGCCAGGACCAAGAGACCACTGGTGTCGCGGTCGAGCCGGTGCACGACGCCTGGGCGCTCAGCGGGGCCGCCGGCGGCGCGACCTCCGAGGGACTCGACCACGGTCACGCCGTGGTGACCGGGCGCGGGATGCACGACCATCCCGGCGGGCTTGTCGACGACGATGATCGCGTCGTCCTGGAAGACGATCGGCACCGTCGACTCCGTGGAGATCTCCACGATCGGCTTGACCTCGGGCAGGATGACCGCCACGCGCTGGCCCGTCTGGATCGAGCGGGACTTGATCACGCGCTCGCCGTTGATGGTCACGCGGCCGTCAGCGATCGCCTTCTGGGCTTGGGACCGCGACTCGAGCAGGTCGGTGATGAACCGATCCAAACGCAGGCCATCGTGCTCAGCTTCGGCGGTGCGTTCGACGCGTTCGCCCTTCATGCCGGGTCCCCGCCCTCTGCCTCAGCGGCCGCGCGAGATTCCGCCACGCCCTCGAGTAGGAGCCCGATCGCCATCGCGATCGCCCCGAACGTGATGGCGATATCGGCCACGTTGCACGGGGGAAGCAGCGGGAGGTCGAGGAAGTCCGTGACGGCGCCGAAGAGGATCCGGTCGATCAGGTTGCCAACAGCGCCACCGACGATCAGCGCAGCGGCAACGACCCCGGCGCGCCCGGGGACCATCCGCGCGACGACACCAACGACGATGAAGAGCGCGACCGTGCTGACGAGCCCGACCACCCACGGCGGGGCATCGGCGAGGAATCCGAACGAGACGCCGGAGTTCTTGGTGTGGACCAAGTCCACCCCGGGCACGATCTCGCGCGCCGAGCCCTCGGGGACCTGGCTGCGAACGAGCGTCTTGACCAGCTGGTCGACGGCGATGATCGCCGCCGCACCCGCCGCCGCAGCGACGGCGCGATTCACGCGATCGCTGCGCCGATGAAGGAGAGGCCGAGGAGGATGATCAGCGGGCTGAAGTCGATGCCCCCCATCGCGGGAAGCGCGTTGCGGATCGGGCGCAGCACGGGCTCCCACACGGCAGCGAGCGCGGTGTGGACCTGCACGACCGGACTCGGGACGTCACGCATGAAGTTGCGTGCCAGATCGATCAGCACGTAGACGAGCAGCAAGAGCTGCGCGATGCGGATGATGCTCAGCAGCAGCCCCGTAAAGGCGTTGGTTTCGGCCAGGGGGATGGCGAGCGAGGCGAGGGAGTTGGTCATCGGATGATCGAGGCGTCGACCGCGCTGGAGATGGCTTCACGGAGGCCACCGGCCTCCATGGCGCGGATGGCCCGCGCCGTGGTGCCGCCCGGTGAAGTCACCTGGCGACGCACCCCCAGCGTATCGCCGTTGCGCGCAGCCACGAGCCGAGCCGAGCCAGGAATGCTTCCAGCGACCACATCCAGGGCGATCTCTTGGGGCATCCCTTGACGCACCAGCGCGTCGACGTAGGCCTCGACGATCAGGGCGATGTAGGCCGGCATACCGCCTGAGGTGCCCTGCGCGAGCGGGAGCATGGCCTCCGGCAACCGCACCACTCGGCTGACCCGGCTGAGGATCGTTTCGACCTCGGCCGCGAGTTCGGTCTCCTCGCCAGGTGCCGGCTCGCACAGGATGGTCAGGCCTTCGCCGATCTCCATGGAGATGTTGGGCATGATGCGCGCGACCGTGGCGTGGTCGTAGACGGCGCGCAACGCCTCCAGTGGCGTAGCACCGAGGGCCGAGAGGATCTGGCGGCCCGCAGAGTCAAACGACTCAGCAACGGCGTCGAGCTGGCCCGGCTTGTGGCACAGCACCGTGATCTCAGCCACCTCCGACACGGCCTGCGCCGAGGAGTAGGCCTGCCCACCCGTGCGGGAGGCGAGCTCCTGCGCCCGCTCCAGGACGGGGTCGTAGACCGCCACGGGCTCACCGAGGCCGAGCGCGAGCGCGCGGGCCAAGTTTCCGGCACCGAGAAGACCGATCTGCATGGGCGCAAGCCTACGCACGACGGAGCCGGCGTGGTGGGCGGAGTGAGCCAAGGGCCACCCCGGCCAGGTCAGGACTGGTTGAAGAAGCCCTTCTCCAAGAGCTGCTGGCGCTGCTCGGCGGAGAGTTCGACGTTGTGCGGCGTGAGCATGAAGACCTTGTCGGCGATGCGCTGCATCCCGCCGTCGAGGGCGTAGGTCAGGCCGGAAGCAAAGTCGATCAGGCGGCGGGAGAGGTCGGTCTCGACGCCCTGCAGGTTGAGGATGACCGGCGTCCCGTCCTTGTAACGATCGGCCATCTGCTGGGCATCGTTGAAGCTCTTGGGCAAGACGAGGTGCACGCGCACATCGCCGAAGCCGCCCGGGTCCGCGACCGGACGCAGCCCGCCGCTGGGCTCGGCGTCGTCGGCGAAGATCTCTTCGTACTCGTCGGAGCGACGGCGAGAGGACGGCGCAACCGCCGCCGCGCGGCGCGGCCGCTCGTAGTCAGCTTCGGGCGCAGCGGCCTCGGCGTACGGCTCGTAGCGGTCGACCTGCTCCTCGGCCAGACCGAAGTACACAAGCGTCTGCTGAAAGCGGTCTCGAAAGGCCATCGGCTTCGACATTACCGTCCCGGAGCGGAATGTCCTTCCCCGCCCGTGGCCCTGCATGCGACGTTGCGCCAAGCTGTCCGAGACGAGCTCCGCCGATCGAGCGCTCAGCCTTGCTCGCGCACGAGTCCCTGCCACGCCGTGTCACTCGTGAGCAGTCCACCGATGCGCACGACCGTCGCGCCCTCGGCTGCAGCGGCCACGGCGTCCTGGCTGGTCCCCATCGAGAGTTGGTCCAGGCCGCGCGCGCCAGCGAGCTCTCGCAGGGCGGCAAACCATCGGCGACTCTCGGCTGGCTCCGTTGCCAGCGGCGGCATGGTCATGAGTCCTCGCACGGGCAGACCGCTCGCGGCCTCGAGCAGCGCATCGAGGTCGTGCGGGGCGACGCCGCCCTTGGCGACTTCGCCGGCGACGTTGACCTGGATCAGGAGCTCGGGAATGACGGAGCCCGTATCGGCTGCTGCGGTGAGTTTTCGAGCCGCCGAGACACTGGCGAGCGTGTGGATCCGGTCGACCTGCGCGGCGATGCCAGCGGCCTTGCGACTCTGCAGTTCGCCGATGTAGTCCCACTGCACGGCGACGTCGCTCGGCACCGCGGCCTGTTTGGGCTCCAGGGCGCCCGCTCGGTTCTCGCCCAGCAGCGTCGCGCCCGCCCGGACGAGCGCCGGAATCGCCACGGGATCGAAGTACTTGGATGCCACGAGCACGTCGGGGCCCCGATCGCGGCCGCTTGCCTTGGCCGCGGCGGCCAACATCTCGCGCAACTCCCCAAGACGTGCCGCCACCACGTCGACATCGACGTCGGTGAGCAACACGCGGGCCGGCGGAGTCGGCGCGGTCATGAGCGCCACACGATCCCGGCCTGGCGGCCCGTCGTTCCGCCGCTTGCGCGGTGGCTGAAATAGCGCGGGTCGCAGATCGTGCAGCGATCGGCCAGCACGACCTCCCCCACGCCGGCCGCCTCGAGCGCCGCCTGGGCCATGATCGGCAGGTCGATGGTGCGCTCAGAAGCTCGGCCTCTGGGCCACCCCTCGAACGCCGCGTGGACTTCGGCGCCAACCTCGTAACAGCACGGCCCGGCACACGGGCC
>JAEMRF010000252.1 GCA_016463515.1 Solirubrobacteraceae bacterium
CGCCGCGCAGAGCGCCTCCCCGGCCTCGTGCGCCAGCTCTGCGCGGAGTTCTAGGCAGCGCCCCTTGCTGGGGCCGCTCGGATGGACGGACGGCTCGCGGTGCCGCTGGCGGCCGTCTAGGTCGTCTGTCGACCCTGTCGCAGCACCAACGCGCCACGACCACGGATTGTGATCGGACGCCATCGTGTGACGCTGATCACTGTGGTTACATCGGCGTAACTGAGCGGGTGTCATAGGGGACCGCCCGCCGATTGATCGCAGGGGATCGCATGCCGAACTCGTCGCTTCGCCAGCGGCTAGCTACCTCCGTGGCTGCCGCCGTGCTCGCGCTGGTGGCCATCGCCGGAGCAGCTCCAGCCGCCCACGCCGAGTTCGTCGTCGACGTCCAGGATGCGCAGCCAAGCCAGACCAAGGAGGCCATGGCCTACAGCAACTTCTCGCTGTCGCTGAGCTTCCCACGGGACTCCACACCACGGACGCTGCAGCTTGACCTGCCCAAGGGCCAACTCGGCGTACTTTCAGCGGCAGCGACCTGCCCGCTGGCGAGTTTCGAGAACGATGCGTGTAGCGCGGCCGCCCAGATCGGCAACACGACGGTCGTGGTCAAGACGACCGTGATCGGCAACATCACGGCGAGCGGTGCGATCTACCGCATCCCCGCCACCGGAACGGAAGCCGGCCGGCTGGGCATCGTGGTTCGCCCACCCATCGGCGACAAGATGTTCATCCAGGGCCTGATGCGGGTGCGCGACGACGGCAGCTACGGCATCCGCGCGATCGTGCCCGAGATGCCCAAGACCGCCAAGCTGACGGTGATTCCGGGCCTTCCGCCCGTACTGCTCGACGTCACCCTGGAGTCGATGCAGATGACGATGTTCGGGCGCATCGGTGGCACCGGGGCTGCGGGGTTCTTCTTCAATCCCGCCGAGTGCATCCCGGCCGTGACCACGGTCTCCTCGACCGCCTGGGACACGTCGGTGGCCTCCGACACGTTCAGCTACACGCCAACGAACTGCGCTGGCGCCCCGTTCACGCCATCGCTGTCGTTCCTGCCGAGCCCGGCGCCAGCGAGCGCACCCGCCGAGTTCTCGGTGGTCGTGGCCACCCCCTTTGACACCAACGCCGCCAAAGTCCAGGCGCCGATCCGCAGCACGACCATCGTGTTGCCGCCCGGAGTGCAGCTCACCGGAGCGACGAATTCCGACGGCAACCTGGAGGAGTGCACCGACGCGCAGTTCGGCTACGCCAACCTCGCGCCGTCGACCTGCCCGGCCGGCAGCAAGGTGGGAAGCGTGGTCATGGATTCGCCCCTCGTCGGGCCGGTCCCCGGCGAGGTCTACGTTGCGCAGCCGCAGAACGGCTCCAGCGAGATCATCCGCCTCTTCGTGACCGCCCAGCTCGGGCCACAGGCCGATGCCGTGCGCGTCAAGCTGCTCGTGCGCGTAGCTGTGGACCCGGTCACCGGCACGATGACCAACACGCTGGTCGACCTCCCGGCTCAGCCGGTGAAGAGCTTTGCGTTCACGTTCCGTGGAGGCGACGCGCCAGGCACCCGCTCCCCGCGGCTCTGCGGCACCTACGAGGGCAGCGCGCAGATCACGCCGTTCTCCTCGTCGACGCAGCAAACGCGAACCGCGAACTACGTGGTCGCGTCGAACTGCCCCACACCCGGAGCGTTTCGCCCTGGCCTCACGATGACCACCGCTCCGACGACCGCTGGCGCCGCGACCACGGGGACCACGAGCATCACGCTGCCGGTCGGCGATGAGCCGATGACGCAGACCAAGGTGTCGCTGCCGCCGGGCATGCTCGCCAACCTCTCGGGTGTTGACCTGTGCACGCGTGCGCAGGTCGCCGGCGGCAGCTGCCCTATCGCAGCGAAGGTCGGCACCGTCCGAAGCTTGGCCGGCCAGAGCAGCAAGCCTGGGCTGTTCGAGGGGACGGTCTTCCTCACGCAGCCGCCGACCGACGCATCGCTTGCCGGGCTGTTCATCCGCGTCCCGGTGGTGGTCGGCCCGATCGCGGTCGACGTGCTCGAGATCGAGGCGGAGCTCGTCCTGCGGCCCGACTACGGCGTCGACGTGATCAGCTCAATTCCCGAGACGGTGCGAGGCCTTCAGCTCGACCAGCAGGAACTGCGGCTGGTCTTTGACCGCGCGAACTTCTTGACCAACCCGCCCACCTGCACTGGAAACACCGTCACGGGTGCGTTCACGTCGGTGCTGGGTACCAAAGCCACAACGTCGTCGCCGCTGACGGTCACCGGGTGCGACGCGATGAGATTCGATCCCTCGATTGCGTTCAGCGCGAGCCCGTCGTCGGCGACCGGTGCCGCCGGGCTGACGACGACGGTGACGTTCCCGGCATCCACCTCGGGCAGCGTGCAGTCACCCGCCAAGAAGATCGCGCTCACGTTGCCGCAGGGTGTCGCCCTCTCGCCGTCGGCAGGTGCGCGCGGTGACCTCACCGGCTGCACCGACGCCCAGTTCGGTTCCGGCGACCTGGCCGCACCGACCTGTCCGGCGGGTTCCGAGGTCGGGACCACGACCATTCAGACGCCGTCGGTAGGCCAGCTCACGGGCAAGGCGTACCTCGGCACCTCGGTGGACGGGCACCTGGCGCGCGTGATGATCGACGCCACGAGCGACACCTACGGGCCAAACGCGCGGGTCAAGCTCGTGGGCTTCATCGACGTCGACGAGACCACCGGCCGCACCACCGCAACCTTCGATGGCTTGCCGCCGGTGGCATTCACGCAGTTCACGCTGGCCATGCGCGGCGGCAACGCTCCCGTCTTGGCGATGCCGCCACGCTGCGGAACCACGCAGGGGTCTGCCGAGATGACGCCCTACACCGGCGCAGTAGCCAAGCCGACGGCGAGCCTGTCGATCGACGGGGACTGCCCCGACCCGGCCGCGTTTACGCCCAGTGTCGAGCTGTCTACGTCGACGACGCAGGCCGCGGCGAACACCGCACTGACGACGGTCGTCAAGGTGCCCAGCGGTCACCAGGAACTCTCGGCGCTCGACCTCACCATGCCGCGCGGCTTGCTCGGGCGACTGACCGTGGTGCCGCTCTGCCCGCTGGATCGTGCGGCGGCCAATGCCTGCGGTGAAGATTCGCTCGTGGGCACCGTGAGCGCCAAGGTCGGCGTGGCTTCGGCGCCCTTCACCGTGGCCGGGCGCGTCTACATGACTGAAGGATCCGGCGACGCGATCGCCGGACTGGCGTTCGTGCTGCCAGCGGTCGTCGGACCGATCGACCTCGGGAATGTCGTCACGCTCAGCCAGCTGCGGATCACCGGGCCCGAGCTCCAGCTCCGCATTACCGCCGACGCGATCCCGACGCAGGTGCGCGGCATTCCGCTGTCGATCCGCGAACTCGCGATCGCGATCGACCGGCCGGGGGTGGTCCTCAACGCCTCCTCGTGCGTGCCGGGCGCTGCCACGGCCACGTTTGCATCGGCGCAGGGCGGGTCGGCTTCGAGCAGCGCGGGGTACGCGGCGACGGGTTGTGAAGGGCTGGCCTGGGCGCCCAAGCTGGCGCTGGACTTCTCTGGCCCGCCAGCAGAGCTCAAGGCCAAAGGCCATCCGACGATCACGACCGTGGTCGAGCAGACCGAGGGCCAGGGCAATCTGCGCAGCGCAGACGTCTTGCTCCCTGAGGGTGTCGCGACCGACCTCGCCGCGGTGAATGCGCGTGCGTGCGCGAGCCCAGAGGTGGCCGTCCGCGGGGAATGCGGTCCGCAGTCGGTGATCGGCTCGGCGACGATCGTCACGTCGGCGCTACGGGAGCCGGTGGATGCCCCGATCCTCCTCGTGAAGGTGGCCGGGCAAACGCTGCCGGGCATCGCGATTCGGGTGCGCGACCAACTCGCGTTCGATGTGCTCGGGACGACGAAGATCAGCAGTGGCAGCCGCATTCGCGTCAATTTCGACGGGCTTCCCGATGCCCCGATCTCCAAGATGACGCTCGTCTTCCAGGGTGGTCCGGGCGGCGTGATCCAGCTTGGCAAGGAGATCTGTGGCGTGGCTGGCCGCGCGAGCGACGCGGCTCTTGGCGCCCAGCATGGGGCCCGGTCGACGTTCCAGCTGCCGGTGAGCTGCAACGGCCAAGTGGGGCTTGGCGATCGGACGACGGCTCCTGGCTCGGCGACGCTGGCGTTTCGGCCGGTCGGCACGAAGCGTGGCCTGACCCTCACGGTGCGCAGCACGGGCGGGGTGCGGCGTGCGGTCCTCACCATGCCCAAGGGCTTCGCCTACACCAAGGCTGCCCGTAACGCGATTTCCGTGAAGCTGACCGGCGCCTCGCGGAGCACCAAGGTGACGCGGTCGATCTCGGGCCGCAGGCTCACGGTGCGGATCGGTTCGGCGAAGGTGACGCGCGTGGTGGTGACGGTGCCAGCCAAGGCGGCCAAGGTCGACGCCGGCATGGCGAAGCAGCTACGCAAGAAGAGCGTGCAGCGGCGCTTCAAGCCGACCGTCTCGGTCTTCAACGACGCCGGGCAAGCCCAGAAGCCCACGCTGAAGACGACCTTCTCGTTCAAGCGGTAGCGCAGGGCGAACAACGACGAAGGGCGCCCCAAGGGGCGCCCTTCGTGAACAACCATCCTCAGCGAGCAAACAGCTCGCCTAGCGGCGAGCTATTCGTGGAACTCGCCGTCGATCCAGTCCATCTTGGAGCGGAGGCTGGCGCCGACGG
>JAEMRF010000253.1 GCA_016463515.1 Solirubrobacteraceae bacterium
CGACAACCTTGGCGGGGTTTCCAACCCTTGCCCCGCAAAGAAGAAGGGCCGCTTGTGAAAGCGGCCCTTCGTCGTTTTGCGTAGGTCCCCTGGTGAGTGTGTGAACGATGCTCCACTAGATATCGCCATACCGTTAAGGTGGCGCGATGCGACACCCACGCGTCCCCCTGTTGTCAAAAGCTGTTCCCGCAGCACTGATCGCTGGCGCCCTCTTTGCGCCGACCGCAGCAGCCGCGGATACGGCACCGGTAGAGGTCTCTCCCTCGGTCATGATCGAAGCGGAGTCGCTGCAGGCGGCCGAGGCGATCGCGGCGCGCAGCGGACTGGTCGTCCGCCGCGCCTTCTCGTGGATCGGCTGGTACGAACTCGCCACGCCCGAAGGCACCACGAGCGGTGCTGAGGCCCTGAAGGAGCTGGAAGCCGACCCCGACGTCGACAGCACCGACGCTGTCATGCCCGGCGAGAAGATCGGCCTCACCTTCACCCCACGCGACCCCTTCTGGACGGGCAACATCGCCGTCGGGTCCGGCAACCTCAACGGCCAATGGCACCTTGCGAAAGCGAACTTCCCGGCCGCCTTCGACAAATCCACGGGTAAGAACGCGCTGATCGGCGTCATCGACAGCGAGTTCTTCACCGATCACCCTGATCTGTCGCCCAAGATCCGCAACCCGAAGAACTTCGCCAACGGCACCGCCAACTACCTCTCCGGCAATGTCAAGGCCGAAGACGACACGCAGAACCACGGCACGCACGTGACGGGCATCGCGGCCGCGGCGACCGACAACGGCACCGGCGGCTCCGGGGCTGGCTTCGACGCCAACGTCGTGCCCGCCAAGATCCGCACCAGCTTCCTGCCCGGGGGCGGCGCCTCAGTCGACGCGGGCTTCGTGGCCGACCTCGTCGAAGCGCTGGGCTACATGCAGACCCAGGGCGTCGCGGTCGTGAACCTGTCGCTTGGAGGCACGCGCGACCACCCGCCGATCGCCGACGCCATCAAAGCCATCCGCGCCACCGGGGTGACCGTCGTCGTGGCTGCGGGCAACAACCAGCAGTCCGACCCCAACGCCGCGATCTTCCCCGCGTCGTACCCAGGGTCCTTCGCCGTGGCCAACACGCGGTTTGACAACTCCATCAACCCGACGTCGTCCAACGGCACCTGGGTCGACATCGCGGCTCCTGGCACCGACATCATCTCCACCTGGGACGAACGAAGCGGGCGTCCTGAGTCGTTCCCGGTTTCAGGCGGCTCCCGCTACGGCATCATCAGCGGCACCTCCATGGCTGCCCCGGTGGTGACCGGCCTCGTTGCGCTGATGAAGTCCGCCCGACCTGACCTCACGCCCGACGAAGTCGAGGCGCTGATCCAGAGCACTGCGACCGACCTCGGCAGCTCAGGCAAGGACCCGCAGTTCGGTTCCGGCCTGATCGATGCGAACAAGGCCGTCGCGGCCGCGATCGCCTACGTGCGACCGGCTCCGCCCGCTCCGCCGGCTCCTCCGGCGCCGCCGGCAGGGCCGCCAGTGCCCGCGGGCGACACCCTCGCTCCCACGCTGAAGCTCGACCAGAAGGTCTCGCTGGGCGGCAGCAAATCCGTGACCGTGCGCTTCACCTGCAGCGAGCTGTGCAGCGGCCGGGTCCGGCTCTTCGTCGTGAAGGGCAAGAAGAAGGGCAAGCGCCTCTCCACGAAGTCCTACGCCGGCAGCGCTGGCAAGAAGATCGTGGTCAAGCTCAACAGCAACACCACGCTGCGCCCCAACGCCAAGATCTGGGTCGAGATCACCGGCGCCGACGCGGCGGGCAACCTCACGACGACCACCATCAAGCGCTCACTCAAGCGCTGAGGTAGCCGGGTTGCCACGAAGGCAGCCCGCTCCCAACCAGCCAAGGGCCGCTCTCCGGAGCGGCCCTTCGCGTTTCTGAGGCCCGGGCAGGTCGGTCGTCGTGACTAGCGCGCCGCGATGGCGAGCCCTGCGAACAGCGCACCCATCGCCAAGATGACCACCGCATGCGTCGCAAGGAGCGCGCCGGCGGCCAGCGGCGTGGCACCACGGCGCGCAGCACGGCGCACCTCGACGGAGCCCGCGATCATGAACACGGCGACGGCGGCAGCGAAGCCCGAGAGGGCAGTGGTCACGTCATCGACCGAGCGCCCGACGACCGCCATACCGAGCATGACGCTCAGCGGCGCCCACAGCGCCACCAGCCGCGCCCATGCGGCGACGCCGGTCGCCGTCTCACGGAGACTTGGCGGAAGAGAGGTGGAGGCGGTGGGACGGGCGCTCATGCCCCATATATCGGCGCACCGGCAGCGTCACTTGCGGCCGGCGGACGCGTAGCTGAGCGCCCGCCCGTCGGGGCCTGCGCCGTTAACCGCGGCGGTAGGGATCGATCATCAGGCTGTCGACACTGACCGTCCCGACCGACCCTCCGGTGAGTCGGCCCCACAGACCCACACCGACGGCAACCTTGTTGCCGGTCGAGACGAACATGATCTGCACCGAAGCGGTGCTGCCGCCCGAGAGCAGCGGGATCTTGGT
Organism: Solirubrobacteraceae bacterium; assembly: GCA_016463515.1. Classification (GTDB taxonomy): domain Bacteria; phylum Actinomycetota; class Thermoleophilia; order Solirubrobacterales; family Solirubrobacteraceae; genus JAGIBJ01. Next base: position 2,541 of record JAEMRF010000253.1, read on the forward strand.
GGCCAGTGGGCTCGGGCTCGACGGCGCCCAGCGCCCCGCACCCCAGGACTGCGACGCCGACGACGTGAACTTGGCCTGGGTCACCGAGCCCTCGGCGCTGCGGTAGAGCACGATCGCCTCGTAGCCCGCGATGGCGTTGTCGGGCTTGCTCACGAACCGAAAATGAGGGTTGGTTTCGTCGACGCAGAACTGCGGCGAGGTGGCCGTTGCGCCGATGGGCAGCTGCAGCGAACGCCGACCCGGCTGCACCCCGAGGTTCTCGTTGCCGGAGGCCAGACGCGCGCCGCCCGTGAGTTTCCAGCCAGCGGCGGCCTCGAAGTCGCCCCCTGGGGCCAGCGAGTAGTCGGCGTCGTCGCCGAACCGGGCGAAGGCCTGACGCACTGGAGTTTCGGGGCAGCCCGGGGCGGTGTCGCCCTCCGCGCTCCCGGGATCGACGACCTCCGCGACGGTGTCCGTCGTGTCTGAGATCACGTCGGTCACGGGCTCGGTCACGTCGGCTGCGGTCGAGGTCACGGGCGCAGCCGACGCGGGCGCCTTGAACAGGTCCTGCCACGACCAGGCCTGAGCGGAGGCGGGTGCTCCGAGCGTCGCGGCAGCAACGGCGATGGCCGAGCTGGTGCGGGCGAAACTTGCAGACGAAACGGGCATCCGAGGCCTCCTGGACGGAGAGGGAGTTCGTCGGACGGAGCGGGGCGACGAACCGTGGTCGGGTCAAACAACTGACACCGACCGTGGTGCAACGCCCAAGCTACTGCGGAGGGGTGGCCGCCTGGACGGGTGAGTGGCTCCTGTTGACCCCCAAACGGGTGACAGAACGACGACGGGCGGCCGATGGCCGCCCGTCGCGTTTACGGATGCGGGAGTGGCTGGATCAGCCGCGTCGGTAGGGGTCGATCATGACCGAGTCGATGTTCGCCTTGGCGCCGACGAACAGGCCATAGGCCTTCATCGTGCCAACGAACATCAGCTGGACGGAGGCCGTCTTGCCGCTGCTCAGCGGAATCTTGATCGCCAGCGGGCTCACGTCGGAGGGGTTCCACGCCGTGGCGCCGTTCCAGTACGTGCCCATGCCGGAGGCGGTGAACTGCGACTGCGTGAGCTTGCCCTCGCTGTCGCGCCAGAGCACGATGGCGATGTAGCCGCCGTCGAGGCTGGAGACCTTCGAGGCGAAGCGGAACGTGGGCTGAGTCTCGTCGACGCAGAACGCCGGGGAAGTAGCCGTAGCGCCCGGGGAGAGCTGCAGGGACTTGGAGCCCTTGGTGACGCCAATGTTCTCGTTGCCGGTCACGACCTTCGCGCCCGTGGTGAACTTCCAACCGGCCGTGGTGCCGGACTCGAATGAGCCGCCGGGCGCGGGGTAGTAGTCCGCCGTGTCGCCGAACTTCGAGAACGCCTTCGTGGTCGGCATCGGGGTGCACCCGGGTGCAGCGGCCGGCGGGGTCGTGGCGACCGGTGCGGGCGCTGGCGTGGTGGCGGCCGTCGACGTGGGTGCAGGTGTGGTGGCTACCGGCGCAGGCGAGGGCGTCGTGGCCACGGGGGCCGGGGCCGGTGTGGGCGCCGGGGCGGTGGTGGTGGTCGTCGTCTTGGGGGCGAACCAGTCGTTCCAAGCGGCGCTCGCGGTCGACGGCAGGACGGCGGCGCTGAGGACGAGCGCAAGCGCCGTACTCGGAATGATCGTGCCTTGTTTACGAAGAGGCATCCGTGCTCTCGATTCAGCTTGGGACGTTGGGCGGTACCGGGAGGGATTTCCGGCTCTGGCTTACCTGTCGGCAACTCGCACCCACCTTTGCACCTGAAAAAGGTATGAGTGGGTGGCCTGGACCGCCGTACGAGGTTGTCGACCGCTCGCTGGGTGCGCCGCCTCTTCGCGAACTAGCGAGAATTGCACGCTCCGTTGCGCCAGGTTCCGCATTCTCGTGAACGACCCGCTATGTTGGGAGGGCTGGCAGATAGCCGAAGCCGTTCCCATGGGCGCCCGCGCAAACTACGCGGAGAGCCGGAACGGGGTCCGTGGTGCCAGCCGCGAGGGCAGTTGTGCGCCCTCGACCACTCGTCGCTCAGGCTGCCGGACTCGCCACCGGCTTTGCCACCACGCCCAAAACTCTCTGAGGAGCAACTGCCTTGCCGCCAGTTCAGACCTCGCGGACGCGCCGCTCGTTTG
>JAEMRF010000254.1 GCA_016463515.1 Solirubrobacteraceae bacterium
GAATCGAACCTTCAACCTTCGGATTAAGAGTCCGCTGCTCTAACCAATTGAGCTAGAGGGGCTTGGGGTCCGCGCCGAGCGCGGTGCGCGCCACGAGGAGTGGCGCGGCGGCGAATAGTAGCGGGACTGGGCCGGTTCGCGCGTCGCGACCGACCCAGTCCCCGCTACCGACGGGTTACTGGAGCGTCGGGAGGGTCGGGAGCGTTGGCGTGGTGGACCCACCGCCAGCGCCGCCGGCCTCTTCTTGAGCCTTGGCAGCAGCTTCCTGCTGCTTCTTGAGGTCTTGCTCGATCTGGTCGAGCTGCTCTTCGATCGCCTTGGCGCGCTCGGGGCTGGTGGCCAGGTCGATGGCGCGTGCCTTGGCTTCCTTGGCCTTGTCGGCGTTGCCGCTGGCCAGCGCGTAGAGCGCGAGCTGTGCGTAGAGGCCGGAGCTCGGCTTGCGGGTCACCAGGACGGCTTCGAGCGCGCGGGCGGCCTTGTCGTACTGCTGGACGCCCGGCGAGGCGTAGAAGCTGGAGAACAGGATGGCGGTGCTGCCGTCCGGGCGGGCCGGGCCGAGGGCGAGGTACTTGGTCCACGCGTTGTCGGCGGCGGCGATCATGGTGGCGCCGCCGTCTTCGACGACTTGGCCGTTGGCGTCGAAAGCGGACTGGCTCGCGATGGAGACCCGAGCCTTGGCCAGCTTGGCCGCGGCCGCTTCGTCCTTGGGGTTGGCCGCGAGGACCTTTTCGGCCGCTTCGGCGTTCTTCTTGGCCGTCTCGTCGATGGTCTGGCCGCTGTTGAGTGCGTCCGCGAGGCCACCGTCACCGGTGTTGCTGCCGATGCCGAAGAGCACGAGGCCGCCACCCATGAGGATCGCCAGCATCGCGAACGTGACCTGCACGAAGCGGCGTCGATTAGGACTCTGGGTATCGAAAAGCATGGAGGGGTTACCTAGGGAGAGAGCAGGTGATCAGTCGTCGTCGTCCAGCGGCAACGGAGCGAACTCCGCGAGGTCGTCGAGTACCTGCTGCTCTGAGATGGACTCCAGCGGGCGGTACCGCTCGAGCCAGGACGCCGCAATGATACTCAGCTCATAGAGCACGACGAGCGGGGTCAGGGCAAGGAGCATGGTGCCGGGATCTGGGGTTGGTGTGAGAACTGCCGCGAGGATCGCGAACACGACGATGGCATAGCGGCGCCCCTTTCGGAGCTGGTCCACGCTGATGATCCCCGAACGGTTGACCGCGAGAATGCCCACGGGGAGCTGGAACATGAGCCCGACGCCGATCAGAAAGGTCGTCACGAAGCTGACGGCTTCGCGGCCTTGGACCTGGATGTCGAACTCGTTGTCGTTGAAGTTCAGGAGGAAGTTCGCGGCCTGCGGGAGCACCAGGTAGTAGGCAAACGCCACGCCGCCCAGGAACAGGAACGGCACCATGAACATCAGTGGCACGGCCACCTGTTTCTCCCGCGGCGTGAACGCGGGGATGATGAACGCGTAGGCCTGGTAGAGCAGGAACGGCATCGAGAACAGCAGCGCGGCGTAGAGCGAGCTGCGGATGGTGACGAGGAACGGTTCGGTCACGCCAAGGGTGACGGGCCGGCGGTCGATCGCCGGGGCGGCGAGGTCGAGCTTCTCGATCTGGGCTTCGCGTTTGGCGATCTGCGCCTGCAGGGCGGCGAGGCTGCGCTTCAGCTCTTCGTCGGCATCGACGGCCTCGCTCGTGCTCAGGGCGCCGACCGCTTCGCTGAGGTCGTCGGTGTCGGCGCGCAGCGCCTCGATCGCCTGGGCCACTGCGGCTTGGTAGGCGTACTGCACCTCATCGGCGTCGAGCTTCTTGTCGTCCTCGGACTTGTTGGTCGAGAGGGCGTTGTCGATCGGCGCGGTGATCACGCCGAGGACGCGATCGCTCTGCCAGAACGTCACGGCGAAGACGAGCGTGACGAAGATCAGCGAGCTGAAGAGGCGGCTGCGGAGTTCGTCGAGGTGATCGACGAGGGTCAGCTGCTCCTCATGCGCGATAGGAGCGATGCGGCGCGCCATCGGGCGGCGTCAGCCCGCGTCGGTTGGCGGCGGGGTCGCCGGCTTGGCGAGCGGGTCCGCGGTGGATGCGGGGGCCTGCTCGGAGGTGCTCGCGGGAGTCGTCGGCTGCACGGGCGACTCGCGGCGGGGCTCGATGGCCTGGGGCTGCTTGTCGTCGTCGCCGCGGTTCGTGACCGAGTCCTTGAACTCACGCATACCGCCGCCGAGGCTGCGGCCGAGCTCAGGCAGCCGCTTCGCTCCGAAGAGCAGCAGCAGGATCACGAGGATGATGATCAGTTCTGTGGGGCCAAGCGGCATGGTCTGCAGCATAGATCCCCAATGTGAACGGGTGCGTCGGGCACGTTGCACGGATGACCGCGGACGCGGCGGGTTTGGATGAAGCGAGGATGAAGCCGCTTGGTTTGAGGTCCGTATGGCCCGATTTCTCGGGGTTTCCCGGAACTGAAGGGGGGACACGGTCGATCAAGCGTCGAGTGGTCACGTCAAGTGCAGGGGTGCCCGGACCGACTGTTGGGCTGTCACGGAAGACGAACCCAATGGCCCAGCAGACTCCCCGCACTCAGATCATCAAACGCGTAACACTCCCCTCAGGCAAGGAAGTGGACGTCGTTAGCTTCGTCGGCTCCTCCGCCTCTCAGGCGATCATGCCGGCACCGCAGACGGCGCCGCTCGCATGCTGCCCGAACTGTGGGCACGACCGAGTCCAGCCCACCGGCTGGAGTGAGGTCGGTAGCTCGCACTGGCACGTGAACCTTCGCTGCCCCGACTGCGAGGACCGCCGCGAGGCGATCTTCGGTCAGGACGAGCTCGACGAGTTCGACGTTGCGCTCGACGAGGGCACCCGTGCCGTCGCCGCCGACCTCGACCTCCTCGCCCGCGCGAACATGGCCGACGACATCGACCGCTTCACGAAGGCGCTCGACGGCGGCCACATCATGCCCGAGGACTTCTAACCCTTCTCTCCGTCTTCCACCCGTCCCCTCACGGGGCATTTCGGCCGCGCGGTCTTCTCTCTCCCGCACCCGGTCGACCAACACGGCTAGCGCCAGGTACCTGAGCGGGGTGCCTGGCGTTCGTCGTTTGCGGGGCCAACGCCCCGGGCGCTAGCTCGTGCGGTCCACGAGGCCGCGTGCGGCGAGCGCCAGCGCCTCGCGGCGCGATGGCGCGCCCGGCAAGCCGCTGATCGCGGACTGGGCGGCATCGATGCGCGCGTAGGCCATCCCACGGACCTCCTCGCAGGCCCCTGAGGCCACGATCTGGTCGCACAGCGCCGCCGCGGCGGGAATGTCGAGGGATGGGAGATCCACGGCTGCGATCGACGGCTCACGGCGCGCGGCAATCGCCAGCGGCAGGGTCACGGTGCCATCCAAGAGGTCGGTGCCCCGGGCCTTGCCGGTGACCGCAGGATCACCTTCGATGTCGAGCAGGTCGTCGAGCATCTGGAACGCGACGCCGAGGTCGCGGCCGATGCCGCCGGCGAGGTCTTCGCCGACGTCGCCGTGCACGGCGCCGATCCGGCACGCCGCCTCGAACAGCGCGGCCGTCTTTCCGATCACCCGCTCCTCGTAGCGCTCGGTGGTGATGTCGAGGCGGTAGGCATCGGCGCGCTGCATCAGCTCGCCGGCCGCCAGGCTCGAGGCGGCGGTGGCCAGAATGCGCGCCACGTCGGCAGGACAGTCCGCCGCGACGGCCTGGAACGCTGCCGCCAGCAGCGCGTCGCCAGCGCCGGTGGCGGCGGCGGGGCCGTCGGTCGCCCAGACGGTCTGCACGCCGCGGCGCAGCGGCGCGCGGTCCAAGACGTCGTCGTGGACGAGCGTGGCGACGTGGACCAGCTCCACAGCGGCCGCTGAGACCAGCAGGGAGCCCTCGACGTGGTCGGCAGGGGCATCGCCGTCGCCGGCCAACAGGAGGGCCAGCAGCGGCCGCAGACGCTTGCCGCCCGCCGCAACCACGCCCGCCGCTCGGGAACCGGTTGGTCCGGGGATGGTGTCGACGAGGGTCGTGATCAGCGCGTCGACGGTGCGCGCGCGATCCGCGAGGGCTGGACCGGCGGCGCCGAAGACGGCAGCCACGGTGGGCGGGACCGCAGTCACGCGCGCAGCGGCAGGAAGGGCAAGGCGGGCATCAGGGCAGAAACGCGTCGGGCCGTGATGCGATCACGGCCCGACGGAAACACAGAAGGAAGCGCGGGTGCCGGGGTCACGAGCGTGAGCTCCCGGCGCGCACGAGGCGGTTTAGTGGCCGTCTTCTTCCTTGAGCTCGGACAGGAAGGCGACCATGGCATCGAGCTGGTTCTGCGGGAGACTCGAGTACGACGGCATGGGAGCCGTGGGGTTGCGGAGCGTCTGCGCGATACCGGCGGCCGGGAGGCGGTCGCCGATGTGGCTCAGGTTCGGACCGAGGTTGCCGCCGTTGTGCCCGATCTTGTGGCAGGCCAGGCAGCCGGACGACGGGACGACCTGCTTGCCGAACTCGTACTGCTCCAGCGTGGTGCCGCCTGCCGCGATGATGCGCTCGGGCGTTTCGTCCTCGATGTTGGTCGGGGAGCCAGCGATCGCGCCTTCCCAGGTGAGCCAGCCCATCGCGAGGATGGTCAGCACGCCTGCGGTCGTAGCGATCGGGCGGCGCAGCGGATGCCGCTCCGGGCTGCGGTCGTAGAACGGCAGCA
>JAEMRF010000255.1 GCA_016463515.1 Solirubrobacteraceae bacterium
GGGAATGCCGAACGGTGCCAGCCGAGCCACGATCTCTCGGTAGAGCTCGCGCTTGGCTTCCAGTGAGCGGCCAGGCAGGCAGTCGATCGTCACCAAGGTGTAGCGGTCAGGGTGGTCAAGGCCAGGGTTCGAGACGAACCGATGCAGCGCATGGACCACCAGCCGCAGGTGCTTGTCCTCGACCGGGATCTTGAATGCCGCGACCAGCGCGTCATGGACCGCGTCGATGATGGCGGTCTCCTGGGCCGGGCTGTAGTCCCGGGCGATCTCAATCAGGGTGCTCGGCATACGAGGAACGTAGCCCAGCGCGCCGTCGTGCTCTGCGCTATGCGCGGCTGACGAACACCGTCAGCGGTTCCGGCGGCACGTCGCCCTCGCGCAGCCGAGGCGTGACGAACACGGAGTAGGCGCCGTCGGAGGTCACGTCGAAGTTCACGACGGTGGAGAGGTAGGCGGGGACTTCGTAGCCGTCCATAGCTCCTGCGGGAAGCTCTGCCGACGGGATCGCGACGGTGTGCGTCTGCGTGCCGACGGGGTGCTGCGCGGGATCGGCCACCACGATCACGACGTCGAGATCGGCGTCGAGTTCATGGCGCGGCACCGAGAGGCAGATGAAGAGCGGCGTGTGGGCCAGCGTCTCGTCGGGACTCAGGGTGAGGAGGTTGGCCCCGACGCCAAAGAGGGAATGTGCTCCTCGTTCGTCGACCGAGCTGACTTCGCAGGTCGTCGCCCACTTCACGCGCATACCGCGACCTCCTTCGCTGGCTTCATGACGGCCCGCCGACGCAAGCCCTGAGCGGTCAAGCGCGCCCGCCCAGCTCGTGCTCAAGAGCTCGGCGGGCGCGGGCCTTGATGGCCTTGAGCTCGTCGGGCTCGATCTTCGCAAGGCTGCGCAGCGGCATGGCCACGCGGTGATTGCCCTTGAGCGCGTCGCGGTTGCGGTCCAGGAAATCCCAATACAGCGCCGTGAGCGGGCACGCGTCGTCGCCGGTGCGTTTGCGCGGGTCGTACTGACAGCCACCGCAGTGCTCACTCATGCGCTTCATGTAGTTACCGCCCGCTGCATACGGCTTGGTCGTCATGCCGCCGCCGTCGGCGTAGAGCGCCATGCCCGCGGCGTTGGGTGCCATCACCCACTCGGCGCCGTCAACGAACGCGGTCTGGAACCACCGGATTGCGGCCCACGGCTCAACGCCGGCGAGCAGCATGATGTTGCCGAGCACCATGAGGCGCTCGATGTGGTGGGCGTAGCCCGTGGCGGAGACCGATTCGATCGTGGTGTCCAGGCAGGCCCAGCCGCTCTCGCGGCCCCAGAAGGCCTCGGGGAGCGGGGCGGTAGCGCCCAGTGCATTGCGGCTTGGCCAGTCGCGGCGACGTAGGTGCGCCACGCCGTGCACGTACTCGCGCCAGCCGAGCACCTGCCGGATGAACCCCTCGGCGCTTTGGATCGGCACGTTGCCGTCACGGTAGGCGTGCTCGGCAGCGCGCACCACGCGCATCGGGGCCAGCACCCCGAGGTTGAGCGGCACAGAGAGCAGCGAGTGGTAGAGCGTGCGCTCCCCGTCGACCATCGCGTCCTGCCACGGACCGAACCATTCAAGGCGCGTGTCGATGAATGAGTCCAGCGCCCGCTGCGCTTCGTCGGGCGTCACCGCGAACTGCCGAGGGCCGTCCTCACCCCAGAGATCGATTGTGCCGTCGGCGACCCATCGGTCAAGGTCGTGACGTACCTCTTCGTCGATCTCGTCCTCGCGCGGCTGGTACGGCGCGGGCGCCGACAAGCCGGCCTTTGGCGGTTGGCGGTTGTCCTGGTCGAAGTTCCAGCGACCGCCAGCAGGTTCACCGTCGTCCAGCAGCACGCCGTGCAGCCGGCGCTGGTCGCGGTAGAAGTCCTCCATCCGCAGCGTGTTGCGGCCTTCAGCCCACGCCGAGAAGGCGTCCGAGCTCACGAGGAACTGGTTGGAATCCCAGAGCTCGGCGCCGGCATCTCGTAGGTGCGCTCGGCCGCCGGGGTCGTTCGGGTTTGCGCAGACCACCCGCTCGCCGCCGGCGGTGAGCTCGCGCACGACGGACGGAATCGACGCGGCCTCGCGGCGGTAGTCAACCTCGATGCCGTCGGCGCGCAGGTCCCGCACGAGGCAGCGCATCCCCGTGAGCACCAGGTGCGCGCGACGACGATGCAGGCGGCGGCGCCCGAGCCGCCCAAGCGACTCCACGACGACTACGCGATCGGCGCCCTCGAGGGCGGGGTTGTCGCGCATGAGTTGGTCGCCGAGGATCAACGCGGTGTGGCCCATGGCCGGACTACGAGTGGTGGGGGAGTCGGGATGGCTGACCGGGGTCGACACGAGCGCAGCCGTGCAAGCCTCAGAGCGTGAGCCCGGAGCTGCGCATCTTGAATCCGCCGACCGAGCGCTGGACCGACGCGGAGGCCGAGTCGACGGTCGCGATCACGCCTCGCGAGCCGCACGCGCCGCGACCTCACGCATCCGGGCGACCGCTTGCGAGCGACGCTTCACCCACGGGGCGCCGTCGCCCAGTCCCGGTCGTTTTGGTGCTGCTGCTTGCGCTCGTTGGGGCAGCCGGGCTCGGCATCATGGGGCAGGCAACTGGGGAGCGCATGTTCCGAGGCTCCTGGGAGTTCTCGCGCCTGGGCGGCCCCTGGCTGATCGCAGGCTTTGCCGGCGGCGCAGTCGGCGGGTGGCGGCGACGCGGCTCGGGGCTGCTGCTAGGAGCCGTCGCCGGGGCAGTCATCGTGGGTGCCGGGTCGGTGGCCTACTACCTGCTGTCGTATTCAGCCGGCGAGAACGGCGCCCGCCAGGCGGCGACGCTTGGGATCGGCTGGGGCACGGCCGGGCTGGCCGTGGGCGGAATCCTCGGACTCCTCGGCGCCGCGTATTCCACGTCGCTGGCGCGGCGCGAGCGGCCGGGCGGCGGGCGCCCAGCTGCGTCGTGGCTTCACGGGGCAGCGCTTGGCACGCTCGGCGGGCTGCTCATCGGCGAAGCCGTCGCGCTGCTCTGGGTATGGGATGGGCCGTCACTTCGAGCGATGGCCTTGCTCGAGGGCGTCGGCGGCGTGGCACTCGTGATCGCCGGATCGCTCGGACGCTCATGGCGGTTCGTGGCCGGCGCCATGGTCTTCGCCGCACTCAGCGCCGTAGTCGCACCTGCCGCGACGACGTTGCTTCGCGAGTCGCTGCGGATGATCGGCTGGGCCGGTGCATGATCAGCCCGAGCTCGAGGCGCGGCTCGAGAGCTGCTGACCACCGATGACCTGCAGGAGCTGGAGCTTCTCGTAGCTCTCAGTTCCGGGCGTGGCCGTGAACACGAGCAGGGTCTGCGCCTGATCGAGGTCCATGAGGACCTGGCAGTGCAGTTCCAGTTCGCCGACGACGGCATGGGTGAAGCGCTTCTGCTCGGTGTGGCGGAGACCGATCTCGTGGTCGTTCCACACGGCCGCAAACTCTTCGCTCTCCTGAAGGAGCCGCTCGGCGATCTGCGCCGCCCGCGATCCGGGGCCCTGGTCGACGGTGGCCGCGCGGAACCCCGCGGTGTACGTCCGACCGTGGTGGTCGTGATCGGCCTCCGGGTAGATCGAACGGACCGACGGATCGGTGAACCAGCGGTACACCAGGCTCCTGGCCAAGCCGGTGTAGGCGGTCTGATCGCCGAGTAGGGCGCGGGCGCAGTCCGTTTGCACGAGCGTCTCACTGAGACGGTTCATCACCTGTGCGGGGGTGTCATGGAGTCGATCGAGCACGCGCATGAGCCCAGGACTGACGTGATCAGCGCGGATCTCGCGCTGGGGTGCGCTGTGGCCGGTCAGCCGAAAGAGATAGTCACGCTCCGCCAGGGAGAGCCGCAAGCCGCGGGCAATCGCGCCTGCCATCTGCTCCGACGGCTGCGGAGCCCTCCCACGCTCGAGCCTCGCGTAGTAGTCGGTCGACATGCCCGCCAGGTCGGCCACCTCTTCCCGGCGCAGCCCGCTCGTGCGCCGACGCGGCCCCCGGATGATGCCGACGTCCTCGGGCTGCAGCGCCTCACGGCGCGTGCGCAGGAAGTGGGCAAGTTCTGGGCGTTCGATCATGGCGTGCTCGTGGTGATCCCTCGGCGGGACGGCTGCCCTTGCAGTGTCGCCGCTAGCCGCGGCCGTATCCAGGGATCATCAATCAGTGGCTGAAGAGGTCCCTTGTGTGCGTGCTCAGGCGGCGCTGAAGTGGCCGGCATGAACATCACTGGCAACACCATCTTCATCCCCGGCGGGACCTCCGGCATCGGGCTGGGGCTTGCGCTCCGCTTCCATGCAGCGGGCAATACGGTGATCATCGCGGGCCGCCGGACAGAGCTCCTCGACCAGATCGCCGCGGAGCACCCGGGCATTGAAGGCATCCACCTCGACGTCACGGATCCCGTGTCGATCCAGGCTGCGGCGAAGGACGTCCAGGCACGCTTTCCCGCCACCAACGTGCTCATCAACATGGCCGGGATCATGCTGCCGGAGGACTTCCACACCGGCGCGTACCTCGAGACCGCCGAAGCGATCGTGACGACCAACCTGCTGGGGCCGCTTCGGCTCATTGCAGCGTTCACCGAGTTCCTGGCCGGTCAGGACGACGCGACGATCATGAACGTCTCATCGGGACTGGCATTCGTTCCGCTCCCGATGACGCCGACCTACAGCGCCACCAAGGC
>JAEMRF010000031.1:0-4577 GCA_016463515.1 Solirubrobacteraceae bacterium
CCCTGTGTGTAAAACAGGTGCTCTAACCAACTGAGCTAATCGCCCTCGGCGCTCGTTTCGCGGCTGCCAACCTGAGGTCGCCAGCCGCCGTGCGCTGCAGCGGCAGATTAGCGCGCGACCGGCGGCTACGGGTGGGCGGCGCGCTTGGATCTTCGCTCCGGCCGGGCGCGTGCCGCGTTTGGTTCTCTGCTCGCGCCGCACGCGGGCGCCGCAAGCCCGCGCGGCGCTTAGCTCTTCGCGCCCGCCCCGCTACCCCAGTCGCGATGCGCGGGGTCCAGGACGGACTTCACCACGGCGCTGGCGGCGGCCTTGAGTTCGGCGGGGTCGGCGTCGTTGCGGCTGGTGTAGGCGATGAGCTCGCGCAGACCGCCGGTGAGCATGATGGCCGCGGGGCGCTGGATGGGGGTGACCTCGGGGGTGGTCTCGCCGACGACCACGACGAGCGCCATGAGGAGGTCGGCGAATCGCTCGACCTCCTGGTGCTGGCAGGCGATGCCGGCCTCGCCCAGGGCGGGGATCTCGCGCAGGCAGGCGAGGGTGAGCTCGGGCTCGGCGACGACCTCGTCGATGTAGGCGCCGATGGCAAGGTCGACCTGCTCCTGCCAGGAGGCGGTGGGATCCAGGGCGGCGGCGATGCGCAGACTGAGGAGGTCGTTCATCGCGTCGAAGAGGGCCAGGAAGCAGGCGTCGCGATCGGCGAAGTGCTCGTAGAAGGTGCGGCGCGAGGTGCGGGCGCGGCGCACGACGTCGGCCACGGTGGAACCGCGGTAGCCGTGCTCACGAATGGACTCCGCCATCGCCTCCAGCAGCCGCTCGCGGTGGGTTGGGCTCAAGGGATCCTCGCGCGCGATCACCGACTGACCCGGGCGCAGACGCGAGTCGCCAGGCGCCGGGCTTCCGGAGTCGGACGCAACCTTTTGGGTCCGTGGGTGCGCGGGGGCGCTCACGCGGTGGCCGTCTCCCGCACCACTGACGCAGCGGCAGGCGCGCTGGCCCGCGGGCGCACGGTCACGCGCCCACCACGGCCCGGAGCATGCGCCACACCGCGGAACGCCATGCGCTCGGGGCGGTCGGTGGTGGGGATGAGTTCGTAGGTCTCCAGCATGGTGCGCAGGACGACCTCCATCTCCATGTGAGCAAAGGCCGCGCCAATGCAGCGTCGCACACCTCCGCCAAAGGGCAACCACGAGTACGTGCCCGGTTTGACGCCCACGAACCGCTCGGGCCGCAGCTCGCGCGCATTCGGGAACAGCCGCTCGTCGTAGTGCGTGATGGCACCGCCGAGGGCAATGCGGGTGCCGGGCGGCAGCACGTAGCCGCCGAGCTCGAAGGGCTGCTTGACCAGGCGCGTGGTGAACATGATCACCGGGCGCACCCGCTGAATCTCGCGGACGGTCGCCGCGAGGTACTCGCTGTCGCCCTCGTCGACGGCCTGCACCACTCGGGCCAGCACCTCTGGATGGCGCGTCAGGCGCTCAACGGCCCAGCCGAGCGTGTTGGCGGTCGTCTCGTGGCCGGCGGCGAGCATCGTCACGAGCTGATCGCGGATCTCGTGGTTGCCCATCGGCTCGCCATCGTCGTAGCGGGCCTGCACCAGCAGGGCGAGCACGTCGCCGCGCTCGGCCACATCGGGATCCCGGCGCGCCTCGTCGATCAGCGTGTCGAGCGTGGCGTCGACCTCCCGGCGCAGCCGCACGAACCGGCCCCACGGCGAGAAGCGACCCAGGTCGTAGTGCAGGTACGGCACCATCGACATCCGCGACCCGCGCTCCACCAGCTCAGGCAGCAGCTCCTCCAGGCGCTGCATCGTGGCGCCCTCAGCGCCGAACACCGCACCCAGAATCGCCCGCAGCGTGATCTTCATGGTGGACGGCACGACGGGGAACTCCTCGCCGACGGGCCACTTGGCGATCTCCTCGCGGGTGATGTCTTCGATGAGCTGCTCGTAGGCCTTCATCCGCGCGCCATGAAACGGCGGCAGGAGCAGTCGACGCTGGCGCAGGTGCTGGTCGCGGTCGGTCGAGAGCAACGAGTAGGGCCCGAGGATCGGCTCCAGCAGGTTGGACTCGCCGGTGTGCAGCACGTCGGCCGGGGCCGTGAACGCGGTGCGAATCAGGTCGGTGGTGCCGGGGAAGACCCACGTGCCAAGCGTGGTGAGCCGCAGCGTGAACAGGTCGCCGTAGCGCTCCTGGTTGCGCCGCAGGAACGGCCGGCCGCGCGTGAGCAGACCCAGCAGCTGAAACGGCGCCGGCGTGCGCGGCCCCGGCGGCAGTCCCTCCGGCAGCGGCGCGGAGTCTGAGGCGCTTGCGGTGGTGGTCGTGCTCGTGGTGGTCGTCACGTCGGACTCCGTCTTCCTGCAAGGAGAGGAACGAAAGGGGGCTCGCTCGGTACATCGGTGTACCGGATGCTCGGTACAGGAACGTACCAGCGCGTCGACCGCCTGGCAACCGGAAGAGCCGCGGTCGGGCGACAACCCGACATACGCCGCGCGGCAGGTGTGGCCGGTCTGCGGGTGGCGGCGAGGCGCCCCGCGAGGTTGGATGGTGGAGACCGATGGCGCCGACCGACACGATCGTCAAGACCACCTGCCCGCGCGATTGCTACGACGCCTGCGGAGCGCTCGTGGTCGTGCGCGACGGCGCCGTGCATGCCGTGCGCGGCGACCCGGACCACCACATGAGCCGCGGCAAGCTCTGCCGCAAGTGCACCCTGGGCTACAACGGCGCCTTCCTGGATCCGGCCGCGCGCCTGACCACGCCGCTGATCCGCACCGGGCCCAAGGGCACCGGCGCCTACCGCGAGGCGACCTGGGATGAAGCCACCGCCCTGATCGCGCAGCGCTTCACCGCGATCGTCGACGACCCGCTGGCCGGCCCGACCACGATCCTCAACACGCACTACACGGGCACGTTCGGCGTGCTGGGCTACGGCTACGGCCTGCGGTTCGTCAATCGCCTGGGCGCGACCGAGGTCGACCCGGACTCCGTCTGCAACCTCGCCGGGCACCTCGCGCTCGGCTACCTGTGGGGCGAGGGCTCCTCCGAAGCGGGCTTTGACCCTCGCACCCTGGCGGACTCGCAGTGCCTGCTGATCTGGGGCGCCAACCCGTCGGTCTCGGCGCCCCACGCCGACGAGCATTGGGTCAGCAGCGCGCCCGGCACGGTGATCGTCGTCGATCCGCTCCTGACCGACACCGCCCGCCGCGCGGACCTGCACCTGCAGCCCTTCCCCGGCTCCGACGCCGCGCTGGCCTTCGCGCTGCTGCACGTGATCGCGAGCGAGGGCCTCACCGACGACGCGTTTCTCGCCGAGCACGCGACCGGCTGGGACGAGCTCCTGCCAACCATCTCGGGCTGCACCCCCGCGTGGGGCGAGGCCACCACCGGCGTCCCCGCGGAGCTGATTCAGCAGGCCGCGCGCATCTACGCCGCGGGGCCGTCGCTGCTGTGGCTGGGGCAAGGGATGCAGCGCCAGCCGGTCGGCGGCAACGCGATGCGCTCGGCGGCGCTGCTGCCTGCGGCCACGGGCAACGTCGGCAAACCGGGCACCGGCTTCCTGTATCTCAACGGCACGGCGATCCGTGGCGTGGACTACGACCTGGTGACCGGCGAAGCGCTCGCTGCGGCGCCTCGGCCGTCGATCAGCCAGATGGACCTCGCGGCCCGCCTGGAAGACCCGACCACCAGCCGCGCGCTGCTGTGCTGGAACATCAACGTGGCCGCGTCGAATCCCCAGCAACGGCGCTTGCGAGCGGCGATGGCGCGCGAAGACCTGTTCACCGTCGCGATCGACCTCTTCCCGACCGACACGACCGACCTGGCCGACGTGATCCTGCCCGCGGCGAGCTTCTTGGAATACGACGACGTGGTGATGAGCTACTTCGACGTGACGGTCTCCGCGCAGCCCGCGGCCGCCCCGCCGCTGGGCGACGCCCTCCCGAACACCGAGATCTTCCGGCGCCTGGCCGCCGCCATGGGCTACACCGAGCCGGAGCTCTTCGAGTCTGACCGCGCGGTGCTCGAGCGCGTCCTCCAAGAGACGGTCATCGGCCTCACGTTCGACGAGCTCGCGCAGGTCGGAACGGTGCCCTACGGCGACACGCCGCGACCGCAATTCGCCGACCTCACCTTTGCCACACCCAGCGGCAAAGTCGAGATCGCGAGCACCGCAGCCGAGGCTGGCGGCGTGCCGCGGCTGCCCTTCCCCCATGCCGACCCGCGGCCAGATGGCGGCCGACTGCGATTGCTGTCGCCCGCGTCGCGCTGGGCCCTGAACCACACCTTCACCAACGACCCCAAGATCACGGCGCAGTCGGGAACGCCTGAGGTGGCGCTGCACCCCGCCGACGCCGCCGAGCGCGGCATCGCGACCGGCGACCTCGTCGTCCTGGAGAACGCGACCGGCGAGATCGCGCTTCAGGCCGCCATCACCGACACCGTCCCCCGCGGGGTCGCGATGTCGCCCAAGGGCCGGTGGCCTCGCCGCGAATCGACCGGCGCAAACATCAACGTCCTCAATCCCGGCGCCAAGTCCGACATGGGCGAAGCGACCGCCGTGCACGGCGTCGAGGTCACCGT
>JAEMRF010000031.1:4677-9543 GCA_016463515.1 Solirubrobacteraceae bacterium
GCGACCGGCACGCCCGTCCCTGCGAGCCACGTCGCCAGACCGCCGTCGAGGTTGCGCACGGCGCGCCCGTGCTGCACGAGGATCCGCGCCGCGATGTAGCCACGCAGGCCGACCGCGCAGTGCACCACGAGGTCGCCGTCCGGCAGGTCATCCAGGCGTTGGCGCAGTTCGTCGAGCGGGACGTTGACCGCGCCCGGGATACCGCCGCGCGCATGCTCTTCGGCGCTGCGCACGTCGATCACCGTCGCGCCCGCGTCGACGGCCGCCTCCAGCTCATGCCACTGGATCGGCTCGGTGAGTCCGTCGGCGATGTCGCGCGCGATGAAGCCGAGCATGTTGACCGGGTCCTTCGCGGCGCCGAACTGTGGGGCGTAGGCCAGTTCCAGATCGGCGAGTTCTCCTGCGGTCAGGCCAGCGCGCATGGCGGTCGCGATCACATCGATGCGCTTGTCGACGCCCTCGCGGCCCACGCCCTGCACGCCCAGGATCGCGTCATCGGCCGGGTCGACGAGCAGCTTGAGCGCCATCGGCTCGGCGCCCGGGTAGTACGTGGCATGGGAGGACGGGTGCGTGTGGATCGCGCGGTAGGGCCGGCCTGCGGCCTTCAGGCGTTTCTCGTTCCAGCCGCTGGCAGCGACCTGCAGCCCGAGCACGCCGACGATGGCCGTCCCCAGCACCGGCAGGTCGCGGGCGGCGCGGCCAGCGATCACGTCGGCCACGGTGCGTCCCTGGCGGTTGGCCGGGCCGGCCAGTGGCACGAGCGCCGGCTCGCCGCTCACGTGGTCGACCTTGATGGCCACGTCGCCGACGGCGTAGATCGACGGGTCGCTCGTGCGGAGCTGGTCGTCGATGACGATCGCGCCGCGGTCGCTGATGTCTAGGCCCGCGTCGGCGGCCAGGCCGCTTTCAGGTCGCACGCCGATCGCGGCCACGACGACGGCCGCGTCGCGTTGGGTGCCGTCGGCCAGCGTCACGCTGTCTGACCCGATCTCGGTCACCGCTTGGCCGAGCACGAGGTCGACCCCGGCCTCCCGCAGACGGTCATGGACGGGCGACACCATCTCGGGGTCCAGCGGCGCCATCACCTGATCGGTGGCCTCCACCACCGTGACCTGCATCCCGAGTCCGACGAGGTTCTCGGCGACCTCCACGCCGATGAAGCCGCCGCCGATCACTGTCGCGTTGGTGGCCGAGCCGACCGCCGCCTTCATGCGATCGGAGTCCTCGACCACACGCAGCCCAAGCGCCCGCTCGATGCCGGGGATCGGCGGCCGGACCGGGCTCGCGCCCGGCGAGAGAATCAGCGCGTCGTAGGGCACGGCGAACTCCTCGCCCGTCGCCAGATTCACGGCGCTGACGACCTTGGCGGCGCGGTCGATGCTGCGCACCTCGGTGCTCACGCGCACGTCGAGCGCGAAGCGGTCGTGCAGGCGCTGGGGCGTCTGGATCAGCAGGTCGCCCCGCTCCTCGATCACGCCGCCGACGAAGTACGGCAGGCCGCAGTTGGCAAACGACACGTGGCCGCTGCGCTCCAGCACGGTGATGCGCGCGTCCTCCATCAGCCGCCGCAGCCTCGTCGCTGCCGACATGCCGCCGGCGACCCCACCCACGATCACGATGTCCATGGATCACACGGTAGGCCGATGGCTGGCAACGGAACCCGTGGTAATCCTCAGTTGTGCAGTGGTGGAACACCCGCATCCATGGCCCCAGCCCGAGGCCGCACGGCGCTGCGCGGGCGGGCCTGATCGCCCCACCCCTCGCGCCATGCGAGCATGCCCGGCGTGGTTCGCCTTGCCTTCTACACGCCCGAGATCCCTGGCAACACGGGCAACGCGATCCGGCTGTCGGCCGTGACGGGCTGCGAACTGCACCTCGTCGAGCCGCTCGGCTTTGACCTGACCGATGCCAACCTGCGCCGCGCTGGCCTGGATTACCACGACCTGGCAAGCGTGACGGTCCACTCCAATCTCGCCGCACTCTGGAGCGAGCTCGACGACGCCACGCGCGTATTCGCCTTCACCTCCCGGGCGACGCGCACCTTCACCGACGTGACCTACGAAGACGGCGACGTGCTGCTGTTCGGCCCCGAATCGGTCGGCCTGCCGGATGACGTGCTCGCCGACCCTCGCGTGACCGAGCACCTGCGGATCCCGATGCTGCCCGGGCGCCGCTCGCTGAACCTCAGCAACTCGGCGGCCGTCGCGGCCTACGAAGCCTGGCGACAGACCGGATTCTCGACCCAGGAGTAGGCCGTGGTTTCGCCGGCGCACGCGATCGTGCGAACCGCGTTCAGGCGCTCTAGCTCGGCCGCTGCGCGCCGACTACAGAGCGTGGACCTGTGTCGGCCCTGTTCCCACCCACCGAGCCGTTGACCGACGGCGTTGTCACGCTGCGCCTATGGACGGAGGCCGACGCCCCTGCGCGGTCGCGTGCCTTCCACGGCGACGCTGAACTCGTGCGATGGACCGACCTGCCCTACGACTACGACGCCGGCGAGGCCCTCGCCGACATCCGTCGCGGCCACGAGCTACTGGACGTTGGCGAACGGCTCTCCTTCGCCGTGCTTGACGCACGCAGCGCCGTGATCGGCGGCATCGACCTGATGCTCACGGCCTACGACCGCGCCGAGCTCGGCTACGCCATCACCGCCAGCGCCCGCCGGCAAGGCAATGCGACCCGCGCGCTGCGCCTGCTGAGCGACTGGTCGCTCAGCCACCTGGGCGTGCACCGCCTCGAGCTTCCCGTGCCACTCGGAAACGTGGCCAGCGCCGGCGTGGCCCGCGGTGCCGGCTACGAACCCGAGGGCCAACTGCGCTCGTTCCTGGCGCTGCGCGACGGCGGCCCCCGCTACGACGTGACGATGTTCTCGCGGGTCCGCGCCGTCGGCGCTGAGCGCTGACCTACCGAGCGCCCGGCGGAGAAGCAGCCGAGCGAGACTGGCCCGCCTCAGGCCGCGCGAGCGACGGGCTCCCGCGACGGAGGCGGCGTGCCACCCAAGCCGCGCGTGAGCACCGTGGCGCCCAGCGCCAGCGACTCCCGCACGTTGAAGTGCTCGGCGTGGAACTCGTCGACGCGCAAGTGCATCGAGATCACGCCCGCCCATGAACCCCACAGGTACATGAGCGCCGTTTCGACCGGAACCGGCTCGATCTCGCCCGCTTCGATCGCGGCGGCCACGTCGGACCCGATCTGGCGCGCGATCCGGCCCATGCGCTCAGTCATGTTCGCCTCCATGCCCAGGATCGCCGGCGACTCCGACGGCTCGCGCACGCGCATGGTCGTGAGGTAGAACGCCGCAGTCTCCTCCTCCGCAAAGCGCAAGTAGGCCTCGCCGGTGTTCATCAGCCGCTTGAGGGGCGAGACCGCCCACGTGCGATTGACGATGTAGCGCTCGTTGAGCGAGAACGCGCGGTCCACGAGGCTCACGAACAGCGTGTGCTTGTCGTTGAAATGGGCGTAGATCGACCCGACCGACACACCCGCCAGCGCGGCGATGTCGTCGGTGGTGGTGCGGGCCACGCCTTGCTCGAAGAAGAGGCGCTCGGCAGCCGAGACGATGGCGGCGTGCGTCCGCTCGCGTCGGCGATCGGGTTTGCGTTGCGTCGAATGAGGCATGGGGGGACGTTTGCGCTGAGGCACCGGATGGACGAAGGGACTCCACGGGCGGTGAGGGACCTCGCGGGGTCCTGCGCCGATGTGGCGCCACCGGGACAGCGGTGGCACACCCAATGATGCGCCTCTGTGATGGCGGCCACAGACAATCGGGCCGGGAGTGAGCCTGCGCTCACCGCGTACCACCAAGAATCTCGGCGGTAATGTCGACTCCCGGTTTCGATCGGCCATCGAACGAGCGAAACCTCAGGTTGGCACGACTACCCCTGGTCGCATCGCGGGACCCAGAATCCGCCGCGCCGACTGAGGTCCCGCGCGGTACCGTGGCGCGATGACCAGCAGCGCTCGCGAACGAGCCTCACTCCGGCCCGTGCAGTTTGCTTCGGGCGCCACCCACTGCGCCGGCGACCTGTACCTCCCGGCCGGCGATCCGCCGGCTGCCGGGCATCCCATCGTGATCCTCGGGCATGGTCTCGGCGCCACGCGCGACATGGGCCTGCAGGCCTACGCCGAGCGCTTTGCGGCGGCCGGCTTCGCCGCGCTCACCTTCGACTATCGCTCGTTCGGTGAGAGCGGCGGGGAGCCTCGGCAGGTGCTGAGTATCGGTCGCCAACACGAAGACTGGCGTGCGGCCATCGCCTACGCGGCCGCGCTGCCGGAGATCGATGGAGCACGCGTTGGGATCTGGGGGTCGTCGTTCGGCGGAGGACACGTCCTGCATCTGGCAGCCCATGGCGCACCCGTGGCCGCCGTCATCTCGCAGTGCCCCTTCACCGATGGCCTGGCCTCCTCGCTCACGCTCGGGGTCGCCTCCACGTTGAAGGTGGGTGCAGCGGCCGTGGCCGACCTGGCGTCCTCTGTGCTGCGGCGTAGCCCCGTGCTCGTGGCGCCGGCTGGCCCCCGCGGCTCGGCCGCCCTCATGACCGCCCCGGACGCGCTTCCTGGCTACGACGCCCTGGAGGCATTGGCTGCACCAGGCCACGAGTCGGGCATTGCGGCGCGTATCGGCCTCCAGATCGGTCGCTACCGCCCTGGCGCGTCGCTGAGCAAGATCACGGCTCCGACGTTGGTGCTCGTGTGCGCCACCGATACTGTCGCGCCGACCAAGACCACGCTGCGCCACCTGGAGAAGGCCGACAACCCGGCGATCGAGGTGCGCACCTACGAGACCGGTCACTTCGACATCTACCTCGGTGAGCCGTTCGAGCGGGCCATCGCCGACATGCTCGAGTTCCTGCAGCGCACGCTCTA
>JAEMRF010000031.1:9643-18519 GCA_016463515.1 Solirubrobacteraceae bacterium
GAACTCGGCGTAGAGCTCGGGCAAGAAGCCGGCGAGGTGGTTCATCTCCTCACCACAGTGGCGCAGCAGTGCCGCACCAAATCGCAGGTCGAACGTGATGGAGCTCGGCAGCAGGGCCCCGCGCTTGATCGCGCAGGCCACGGAGGTCAGGTCCAAACCTCGGGTGCCGGCGACGTTGAGGTAGAACCGGCTGCGCATCTCTGACCCCGCTTCCGTGCGGCGCACCTGGTGGCAGAGGATCCCGACGTTGACCGGCACGAGCGCAGTGCCGACGGTGCCGCAGATCGCGGTCCCGTCAAACCGGCTGGGATCCACGCCGAACCGCCGTGGATCGGTGAAGGAGATGGCGAGCTGATCCATGCGGCCTCCGATCACCTCGTCGACGTAGGACGTGTTGCTGCGGTACTTCTGCTGATCGGTGAGGCCCTGGGCGTCGGTGCGATCCTGGCGGAGCGCAGCGTAGGCGTGCGCCTCCGGGTGCCAGAGCTTGTAGCGGGCACTTTCCTTGCTGTGCCAGGCAAACCACCAGTCCCACATGTGCGGCTCCACGCCCGGCATGTCGGTCAGGCAGGCAACCCAGATCTCTCCGTTTGCGAGGCGCCCAAAGCCGGTCTCCACCGGCGAGTACCCCTCCGTGTGGATGTCGGCACCCAGGCCACTGCGGGTTGGAATCGCTGCGGGCGCGACCGGCCCCCGCGCGATCGCCTCGCCCACCTGCGGCTGTGGCGGGTCAACGCGGGCCTTCATGTACTTCGCGTAGGGGCGAGCCTGATCGGCGGCGCGATACCCCAGGTACCGAGACTCGCAGCGCACCGTGGAAGCGGCCGCCGTGCGCGCACCAGGACTCGCCAGGACGGCGGCGCTGGCCGCCACCCCACCAACCCCCGCCAGCAAGCGGCGGCGGGTTGCGACGGGGCCAGACGGAGGACTCTGCATATGTAGAGGATTCCACACCCAGGACTCAGCGGCAAGGCCGACGCCGAACCGCGCCGTACGATCGGGCCGCGATGGACGCTCGCCGCATGCGCATCGCTGACGCCGCCCTCAGCGTGATCGCAGGCGCCGGAATCAGGGGCCTCACGCACCGCGCGGTCGACGCCGAGGCCGAGCTCCCAGCCGGCTCGACCTCGTACTACTGCCGCAAGCGCGTGGACCTGCTGCAGCTCACGCTCGTGCGGCTCTACGACCTCGACAGCGCCGACATCGCGGCCGTGACCCAGCGCCTGGTCGACGGCCCGAGCCACGCGGCCGCCATCAAACGGGAGATCGCGCAGCTCGTGGTGCAGTGGCTCACGCCGCCAGATCGCGCGCGCACGATCGCGCGCTTTGAACTCTTCCTGGCCGCCTCGCACGAACCCGCGCTCCAAGCCCTACTTCAGGAGCAGCTTGCGGGAATCGTCGGACTCACCGAGGTCCTCACGCCGGCCATCGCCGAGCCACCCCGGCCCGAGCAGCGCCTGGCCATCCTCATGCTCGCCGAGGGCCTGATGCTCAGCAACGTGCGCCAAGGGCTCCAGGCGCCCGCGCTGGCCGACGTCGAGCGGCTCTTGAGCACGCTTGAGCCGTCGTCCACCTAGCCCAGCACTGTGCATATCTGTTACTCAGACAATAACTTGCTGAATAACTGACTAGGTTGTATTCGCACGGCGATACGCCACGGACGAGCACCCCTAGTACCTCTGGCCCTAGCTAGATGGTCAGAGTGAAGGTGAGTCAGCGCACAGAAAACCGGTAGGTGCTCGCCTTCCACTCGCGGGTCTCTTAGCGTCGCCAGGCGTGCTGACCCCCACGCATTTCCCCACTCCATCCGGCACCGCGGCCGACGCCGCCTCGGGCCCCGATGCCATCTCGGCCGCGACCTACCTCGTCGATCTACTCAGGATCCTCGGCGTCGAATACGTGTTTGGAGTCCCAGGGGGTGCCATCGAGCCACTGACGGATGCACTGGCGGTGAGCGAGCGCGCCGGCGGCCCACGATTTGTGGTCGCCCGTCATGAAGCAGGCGCCGCCTTCATGGCGGAGGGCTATGCCCGGGCGACCGGCAACCTGGGTGTGTGTTGTGCCACCTCAGGGCCGGGCGCCACCAACCTGCTGACCGGCGTGGCGTGTGCCTTTGAAAACGGCGTACCCATGCTGGCAATTACCGGCCAACCTGCCATCCCGCTGCTCGGCAAGCGCTCGCTGCAGGAGTCCTCCGGCACGGGCGTGGATGTGATTGCGATGTTCAAGAGCTGCACGCGCAGCAGCTCGCTGGTCAGCCACCCGGCGCAGGTCGAAGGCAAGGTCACTGCAGCGGTGCTGCGTGCGCTGCAGGCGCCGCGCGGGCCCGTGCATCTGTCATTCCCGGTCGACGTGCTGCGGGCGCCGGTCGAGCGGCAGTTCGGCACCGCGAACGTGCCCCGCCTGGCGGGCAAGCGCGGCAGCTTTGATCCCGCCGATGTCGACATCCTGCGCGACGCCCTCGCAGACAGCAAGAAGACGGTCTTCGTGCTCGGGCGCGGCTGCCAGGGCGCCGTCGGCCGCATCATGGCGGTCATCGAGGCCAGCGGCGCACCGTTCGTCGTCACGCCCGATGCAAAGGGCCTGGTGCGGACCGATCACCGCGGGTACCGCGGCGTGCTTGGTTTCGCCGGCCATGCCTCAGCGCTCGCAGCGCTCTCCGAAGACGTCGAGCTCGTGGTGCTCGTCGGCTCGACGGTGAGCGAGTGGACGTCGGCGGCCTGGAATCCCGTGCTGCTCAGCGACCGCCTGATCCACGTCGACGACGACCCTGAGCACTTCCTGTACTCGCCGATGGCCCGCCAGCACCTGCTCGGCAACATCGGCGGGATCTTCTCGGCGCTCGCCCACCGGGTCGCGCCGGGCGACGAAGCCGACGCGGCCTCGCACGTGGCCGTGAATCCGGCGACCTCCATCGACGTGCCGCTGGAAGGCGCCGGGCCGGTCAAGCCCCAGCACCTCGTGAGCGAGCTCAGCGACCGGATGCCAGCAGGCACACGCTTCATCGCCGACGCCGGCAACAGCACGGCCTGGGCCGTGCACTGGCTGCGCGACCCGGGCCGAGCCACGCTCGCCACGCGGGCACCGGGCTCGCCGTGGCTGCATGTGCTCACGGAGTTCGCGCCGATGGGCTGGGCGATCGGCGCATCGGTCGGTTTGGCCCGCGCCGACGCCGCCAACGCGGTGGTCTGCCTCACGGGCGACGGCAGCTACCTGATGAACGGGCAGGAGATCACCGTCGCCGCCCAGGAGCGGCTCCCCGTGATCTTCGTGATCCTCAACGACTCGGCGCTCGGAATGGTCAAACACGGCCAGCGCCTGGCGGGCGCCGAGCAGACTGCCTTTGCCCTGCCGCAGATCGACTACCGACGCCTGGCCCAGTCACTGGGGATCCAGGCGCACCTGATCCAGGACCTCAGCGACCTGCAGGCCCTGGATCTGGAGGAGCTCGCGCGCCGCGACGGGCCGACGCTGCTGGACGTGCGCATCGACGGCGAAGAGGTCCCGCCGATGGCGCTGCGCCTGCAGACGCTCAACGAGGTGAACGGATGACCCGCCTACAGACGGCCATCTGGCACGAGGAGGCCGAACCCACCGACGCCTTCGCGGTGCGCCGCGCGCGCCTGCACGGCTACGACGTGACGGGCGACCTGCTCGGCCGCGCGTCGTGGGGCGAGATGCTCCTGTTGCTGTTCACCGGCCAGCGCCCCACGGCGCAGGCCGCGGCGCTGCTGACCGACCTGGCCGTGGCCGTCGCCAACCCCGGTCCGCGAGATCCGTCGGTGCATTCGGCGATGGCCGCGGGCGTGAGCGGCGCGCCCGCTGCCGCGGTACTGATGGCGGCACTCTCAGCGGGCGCCGGCCAAGGTGGCGGCGGCCGCGACGTGCTGCTGGCCATGCAGCTGCACGCGAGCTGCGGTGATGACCTCACCGCCTGGAGCGGCGCGATCCAGGCACCCGGGACGGAGCGCGACGACGCCTGGCCGACCATGGAGCACCCGCCAGGGTTCGAGCCCCATGCAGCGCAGCGCGCGACGACCGTCGACCAGACGCTGGCGGCGCTGGCGCGCCGCGCACCCGGCGGGCGCCTGACGTGGCTCCAGGCGCACGCCGATGAGCTCGAAGCGATGGCCGGCCGCCCACTCTCGATGGCCGGGGTGGCGGCAGCCGCCCTGCTGGACCTTGGCCTCGCGCCCGAGCAGGGCGAGATGGTCTACCTGCTGCTGCGCCTCCCCGGCGCTGCAGCGCACGCCCTGGAGCAGGCGCAGCTTGGCTTCAAGGCGTTCCCGTTCCCCGAACTCGACCTGCTCGACGATCCCGAGCGACCGGCCGCCCTGGCCGGCCAGGAGGCGTGAGATGACCCAGATGCAGTCCGCGCCAGCCCAGACCAGCGATCACCCGCTGCAGGCCCACACCGGGGCGTTTCAGACGTCGGTCGGTGGGGCGTTCCCGGGTGAGCGCGCGGTGTTCCACGGCCGCGACATCCACGCCGACGTGATGCACGACACCACGTGGCTGGAGCTCTGCTCGCAGGCCGTGGGGTGCCGGCTGACCCCGGCGCAGGCCAAGCTCCTGGACACCTTCATGGTCGCCACGAGCTACCCGGATGCGCGCGTGTGGAACAACCGCGTGGCGAGCCTGGCCGGCAGCACCCGCAGCACGCCGGGTTTGGCGTTTGCAGCTGCCAATGCGGTGTCTGAAGCCACGGTGTTCGGGCGCCGCAACGAGTACAAGGCCGTCGCGTTCTTCAAGCGCGCCGTCGCGGCGATGCAGGCGGGGGCCACGCTGGGCGAGTGCGTCGACGAGCACCTCGCCACCCAGGGGGTGCTGCCGGGCTATGGGCGCCCGCTCTACAACGGCGACGAGCGCATCCCGCCGATGATGGCGCTCGCCCGCGAGCTCGACCTCCATGACGGACCGCACGTGCAGCTCGCATTTGCGCTCGAGGAGTACCTGCACGGCATCGGCAAGCCGCTGAAGATGAATGCGGGTGCGCTGGTGGCCGCGTTCGGCGCTGACTTCGGCTTCACGCCGCGCCAGTGGACGATGCTGCTGTTCCCCTCGTTCCTGGCCGGCATGCAGCCGTGCTTTCTGGAAGCGCTGGAGAAGCCGATCGGCGCCGTGTTCGCCGCCCGCGTGGATCAGGTCGACTACACCGGGCCGGCGCCGCGCAGCTGGGAGGACTAACCCCGGATACGTCTGAGCTCGCTCACGGCACGGTCGCGGGAGATGGCGGCCGCCAGGGCGGCCCCGAGGGCCATGGTCAGCTCGGCGTGGCCGTGGGTGTCCAGCGGCCGAGCATCGGTCACGAGGACGAGGTAGCCCAGATCGACGCGGCCGGCCGCCAAGGCGACGGCCGTGGCGTGGCTGCCCACCTCGAGACCGAGCTCGTCACGAAGCCCGCGATCGACGCGAATCGGGCGGTCCTCCATCGCCGCTTGCCGGAGCGCGAGTCTGGCCTCGGCCGAGATCGGCGCGGTCAGCACCCGGCGCCGGGCCGAGAGCACGGTGCGCAGCTCCTCACCGCGCGACAGCAACACCAGTCCGTCGTCGACGACCCCCGCGGCAATGAGCGCGCCCAGTGCCGAGTCGATCGCCGACCGACCCACGCCGCGCTGCAGCGCACGCCGCGCAGACCCGACAGCCACGACCCACTGCTGCTCGGCGCGGGCGTCGGCACGCCGCGGCGCCAGCTCGATCGGTGCCTGAGCAACCTCTGCTTCCAGGTCCAGGGCCGGGTCGTCGGCGCCGTCGAGCGGCGCAGCCGCCGCGTCGACGGGCAGGTCGACGACGACCAACACTGCGGGCACGAACTGCGGCGACCCGCAGGCCCACGCCATCGCGCGGACCGGCTCGGTCGGCGCGTGGGCGTCCACCGAAGAGACTGGCTTGGCGAACCACGGTTGGTGCTGGAGCCGAACCGGGCCCGTGGGCGGATGCAGCAGCATCGCGCGCAGCGCGCAGCTGCGGTCCGGCAGGGCATGGGGAAGACCGGCCAGGCCGCCGGTCGGAGAGGTCGCAAGTGCGGCGGCGTTGGCCCAGACCACCTCGACGGGCGCTGGCCCGGCCAGGGCGACGACAGGCGTCGCCACGGCGCCGAAGCTGCGCTCCAGCGATGCGGTATCGATCTGTCGGGCGGCTCCGGACTGCACCTGCAGCACCGCGCGGCCGACCGGCTCGCCGGCAGCCACGAGCTGGCTGAGCGCAAGCACGCGCGGCACGTCGTCGGCGAGGAAGACGCGTCGGCCTCGCGGGCATGTGGCCGAGGCCGGGAACCCGAAGCGGCGCTGCCACGTGCGCACACGCTCCGGGCTGACGCCCGTGAGGGTTTCCAGCTCACGGCTGGACACGGTGCCCGCAGCGCGCTCGATCGCCGGAGCGACCTCGGGTGCGACATGCGCGTGCTCGCCGAGGGTCCACGCCTGCGGGGTGGGCTGGGCGGTCATCGTGCAGGCGCTCCGGCCGCGTGGCCGAGCTGTTGCACAAGGCAGGGAAAAGTGACGTCGAACATGGCTGCTCCGATGTGGAATCTGAGCGGCCATGCACCCCCGGTCGGACCACTTCCCAGCCCTCCCTAATCAGAGGAAGCCTGGGTCCGTAGGACCGCCGCAACGACGTGCGAGCCGGTCGCCCGTAGTCCGAACGACACGTTCATTACAGCACACTCTGCCTAGCGGAATGGCCAATCCGCTACGCGGCGCCCCTGCCGAGCACGGCGGTGGGCCGACACCACCTGAACGAACGGGCCTGGGATGTGCGAGCTAGGGGCGTGCGGGCGGCTCGTCGACGAGCGACCCGAGCATCTCCTGCGTCTCGGCGAGCTGCGAGCTGAGGATCTGGCGGGCGATCACGAGCAGCTGCGAGATCCGCGGATCTCGCACGCGGTAGAACACGCTCGTGCCCTGGCGGCGGCTCTCCAGGATCCCCTGCCGGCGCATCGCTCCGAGATGCTGCGAGGTGCCGCCGGAGTCCAGACCGAGCTCCTGCTGCAGGTCGCCGACGGTGCGCTCACCATCCTGCAGGAGCTCGAGGATCCGCACGCGGGCGGGATGCCCGAGCAGCTTGAAGAAGTCGGCCTTGAGCCGGTAGATCGGCTCGCGCTGCAGGGCTTGCGTGGCGGGCGACGGTGAATCCGCGGGCTCCATGGCGGCCAATCTATCACGCTTTGCATTAAATCTTAGAATGTTCTAAGATTTATGAGGTGAGCAGCGATCGCCGATCCAATCAGACGGGAGCCGCCCTCGTTCGCACCGTCCGTGGACTGCTCCCCCAAGCCGAGGACTGGGCGGCGGTGCGGCGCGCCCCGCGCCGCGACCTGATTGCCGGCTCCACGGTCGCCGTCGTCGCCCTCCCGCTCGCGCTGGCCTTTGGTGTGTCGTCGGGTCTGGGCGCCGAGGCGGGACTGATCACCGCGATCGTGGGTGGCTTCGTCGCCGCGATCTTCGGCGGGTCGAATCTGCAGGTCTCCGGGCCCACCGGCGCGATGACCGTCGTGCTGATTCCGATCGTCCACCAGTTCGGCCCCGCGGGCGCGCTCACCGCCGGCTTTCTGGCGGGCGTGATCCTCATTGGCCTGGCTGCGGCGAAGGTCGGGCGCTACGTGCGCTTCCTGCCGCTGCCGGTGATCGAGGGCTTCACCGCGGGGATCGCGGTCGTGATCGCGCTGCAGCAGGTCCCGGCGGCGCTGGGGCTCAAGGCGAGTGAGGACGACCGCGTGCTGGCCGTCGCCTGGGATGCCGTCTCGCGCTTTGCGCAGTCGCCTGATGTGGTGCCGATCGTGATGGCGCTGGCCGTCGCCGCGACGATGCTCGTGGGCGTGCGGCTGCGGCCCGGTCTGCCGTTTGCGTTGATCGCCGTGGCCCTGGCGACCGCGCTTTCGGCGCTACTGCTCGATCTCCCCACCATCGGCGCCCTGCCCGCCGCACTGCCGGCGCCGAGCACCGGCTTCTTCGACGCGGCCAACGCGGCGGCGCTGCTTCCGGCCGCAGCTGCGATTGCGGCGCTGGCCGCACTGGAGAGTCTGCTCTCGGCCACGGTCGCCGATGGCATGACCGTCAACGAGCGCCACGACCCCGACCGCGAACTCTTCGGCCAGGGCCTCGCCAACCTTGCCGTGCCGCTCTTTGGTGGCGTGCCGGCAACTGCAGCCATTGCCCGCACGGCGGTCAACGTGCGCGCCGGGGCCGGCTCGCGCCTGGCCGCCGCCAGCCACGCGGTGATCCTCGCCGCCGTCGTGCTGATCGCCGCGCCGCTGGTGGCGAGCATCCCGCTGGCCGCCCTGGCCGGTGTGCTGCTGGCCACCACCGCCCGCATGGTGGATCCCGCCACGCTGCGCGGACTGCTGCGCTCAACCCGTGGCGACGCAGCGATTCTCGTGAGCACGTTCCTGGTGACGGTGACCGTCGACCTGATCACGGCCGTCGGGCTCGGCGTGGCCCTCGCGATGATCGTCGCGCTGCGCAACCTGGCCAAGACCGCCACCTTTGACCGCGTCGAAGTCGACCGCCGCGACCACAC
The DNA here is from genome assembly GCA_016463515.1 of Solirubrobacteraceae bacterium. Lineage (GTDB taxonomy): Bacteria > Actinomycetota > Thermoleophilia > Solirubrobacterales > Solirubrobacteraceae > JAGIBJ01. The sequence continues at coordinate 18,161 of JAEMRF010000031.1, forward strand.
CGCCGAGGAGCACCGCCTCCTGAACGAGCGCATCGTCGCATTCCGCCCCGCCGGCCCGCTCTTCTTCGGTGCCGCGAGCCGCTTCCTCACGGACCTGACCGACGTGACCGGCGTCGACGCCGTCGTGCTGCGCCTCTCGGCCATCACCACCATGGACGCCACGGGTGCCGCCGTCCTCGGCGACGCCATCGAGCACCTGGAGCGCCGCGGCATCCCGGTGCTCGTGTCTGGCATCACCGACGACCACCACCAAGTCCTCACCGCCCTGGGCGCCACCGCTCGGCTCAACGAACGCGGGCACGTCTTCCCCGATACGCCGAGCGCGATCGCCTACGCGAGGGAGCACCTGGTGCGGCGCA
>JAEMRF010000256.1 GCA_016463515.1 Solirubrobacteraceae bacterium
TCCTCGCGGCGGTCCAGCCCGAAGAGCTCGACGAGCAGATCTTCTCGATCACCCGGCACGTCAACGCCGGGCAGCCACTCGTGGTCGACCCGCGAGAGCGCAGCACGTACGCGTCGCTCGGGCTCAGGGCGGGGCGTCGCGCGATCGCGACGAGTGCCTACCGCTCCGCGCGGGACTACCTGGCGAGCGCGCTGGACTTCCTGCCGCCAGCCGCGTGGACCGACGACTTCCGGCTCGCCTTCGACCTTCGCCTGGAGCTCGTGCGATGCGAGCACCTGGGTGGTGACATCGCCACCGCCAGTCTGCTGACGGAAGAGCTCCTGGAACACGCCAAAGACCCAGCCGACATCTCGGCGGCCTACGCCCTGCGCGTCGAACTGCTGTTGGCCCACAGTGAGCCCGCAAGAGCTGCCGAGGCTGGCGTGGAAGGGTGGCGCCGGCTCGGACTACCCATCGATGACGAGCCACTGCCGGCCGATAGCGATCGCTCGCTCCAGCGCATCCTCACCCTGCTCGGTGATCGCCCGATCGAAGAGCTCCTGACCCTGCCGCCCGCGACCGATCCGGCGTTCCTCGCGTCGATCACGCTCTTTGGCCCACTGCTCACGTCGGCGTTCTTGGCTGAACGCCATGACCTGGCGATCTACCTGGCGACCGAGTGCGCCCGGCTCAGCTTGGTGCACGGCAACTCCCCCGCCGCCCCACTCCTGCATGCACTGTTCGGGTCGTTGCTTCCTGCCCGGTTTGAGCGCTACGACGAGGGCCGCCGCCTCGGGCATGCCGCCCACGAGCTGATCCAGCGGCTCGGGATCCTGCCGCTCGCTGCCCAAACGGCGGTCTACGTCGGCAACACCAGCTCGTGGACCGATCCGTTCCGAGCCTGCTTGCCGTACTTCCGAACTGGCTTTGAGTGCGGCGTGCGCGCAGGCGACCTCGCCCACGCTGGGTTCTGCGGACTGTTCAGCGTGGTCTGGCGCTTTGCCGCCGGCGATCCGCTGGAAGACATCGAGCGCGAAGCCGAGCCGCTCTTCGTGTTTGCCGACGACATGAAGTTGCCGGAGAACCGCGACGCGCTCCTCATCGTGGACCGCACGGTCCAGTCGCTGCGGGGGCGCACGAACGCACTCGGCTCGTTCGCCGGCGACGAGTTCGACGAGACCGACTACCTGGACCGGATCGCGACGCAGCGGCCGCCGTTCTACCAAGCGATCCTTGCGATCCACCAGACGACGCTGCAGGTGCTCAGCCGTCGCCCGGCGCAGGCCCTCGCCGCCTGCGACCAGTACGAGCGCGTGAGCGGCGGCCTTGCATGGCATCCGCTCACGGGCCAAGCAGACGTGTGGAACGGCCTGGCGTGCGCCGGGGCGTTCGACGACGCGCCGGCCACCGAACGCAAGACCCTGCGCGATCGCGTGGCCACCTACCAGACGCAGGTCGTGCGGTGGGCCACGCACGGCCCCGCCAACTACGCCGCAGCGGCCGAACTCCTCACGGCTGAACTGGCACGCATCGATGCAGACACCGATGCCGCTTCGGCTGCCTACGAGCGCGCGATCTCAGCCGCTCAGGACCATGGAGCACTCCATCACGAGGCACTGGCCCGCGAGCTGGCTGGACGCTTCTACGCAAGCCGCGGGCTCACATCCGTCGGGCATGCATGCCTGCGCGAGGCGTACGACCGCTACGAGCGCTGGGGCGCCGCGGCCAAGACCGCGCAGCTCGACGAGGAGTTCCCGGGCGTGCTGGGGAGTCGCGACGGCAAACCCCGCACCCCGGAAGTCGACATGCTGGCGGTGGTCCGGGGATCCCAGGCCATCTCCGGCGAACTCGACCTCGAGCAGCTCCCGACCACCTTGCTGCGTATCGCGGTCGCGGCTGCCGGCGCGCAGGCCGGCCATCTCTTGCGCGTGACCGGCGGCGTCGCCGAAGTCGCGGCCGTCGCTCAGGTGCAGCACGAGACGGTCCACGTCACGCTTCCCGACCTCGGCGAGACCGCCCAGGTCCCGCGGTCCGTCGTGGACTACGTCCTGCGGACGGGTGAGCGTGTCCTGCTGCGCGATGCCCGTTCCGACGTGCTGTTCGGGCAAGACGAGGTCATCATCGCCGGCGGCGTGCGGTCGCTCCTGGCGCAGCCGATCGTTCGGCACGGGTCGGTCGTCGGGCTGCTGGTGCTCGAGCACCGACTCGTCACCGACGCCTTCACCCCGCAGCGCCTCACAGCCGTAGAGATGCTCGCGGCGCAGGCCGCCATCTCGGTGGAGACCGCCCAGCTCTATCAGGAGGTCCGCGAAGAGAACCGCGTCCGGCGTCGCACGGAGGACGAGCTGCGCGCCAGCGGGGAGCAGTTCCGATCGCTCGTGGAGTCCGCTCCGGACGCGATTCTGATCTCTGATGCTGGGGGGCGCGTGGTGCTCGTGAACTCGCGCGCCGAGCAGCTCTTCGGCCTCGACCGCGAGCAGCTGATCACGCGCACCGGCGAGCAGCTCGTGCCGGAGATCGACTGGATGGGTCGCGGTCCCAGCGGTGATGCCGGTGCCGGCATCGAAGTCGAGCGGCGCGGGATCAGCAGCGACGGCACGACCTTCCCGGTCGAGGTGACGCTCAGCCCGCTCGACCGTCCTGATGGCCCCTGGACGATCGCCGTGGTTCGCGACGTGACGGAGCGCAAGCGACTCGAGCATGAGCTCGAGCAGGCCGCCGACCACGACGCGCTCACGGGCCTGCTCAACCGCGCGGCGCTGGAGCGCGAACTCGAGGCCGCCATCGAGAACGTGGAGCGCAGCCGCAGCGTGGCCGTGCTCCTCGTGCTCGATCTCGACCGCATCCGTGACATCAACGACTCACTCGGCCCAGGTGCTGGTGATGAGCTCATCAGCGGCGTGGCCGCAGCCATCGCAGAGCGCATCCGGCCGACCGACACGCTGGCCCGCCTCGACGGCGACGAGTTCGCGCTGATCCTCTCGCGGACCGACGCCGCGGGTGCGGAGGTCCTGGCGGATGAGCTCCGCACACTCGTGCGTGAGTTCGCGCTCGAGCGTGACGGGGCGTTCGTTCGCACGACGGCCAGCGTCGGCATCGCGCCGATCGCCGTCGGGACCGACACCGCGCAGAGCCTGCTGGCTGCGGCCGACATCGCGCTCAATGAGGCCAAGGAGGCGGGGCGCGATCGCGTGCGGACCTACTCGCACGACTCACACCGCCGCGCCGCCGAACGCCACACCTGGTCAGAGCGGATCCGGCATGCCCTCGAGCACGACCAGTTCACGCTCCACGCCCAGCCCATCCTGGATCTGCGGACGGGCCGCACCACGCACGCCGAGCTCCTCATCCGCATGGAAGACGACGGCACGCTCATCCCGCCGGGCGACTTCCTGCCGACCGCCGAGCGGACGGGCAGCATCCTTGCCATCGACCGGTGGGTCATCCGCGAGGCCACCCGCCTGGCTGCCGCGCAGGGCGACGGACTGCTGGAACTCAACCTCTCGGCTCGGTCGTTGGCCGACCTGGAGCTCCCCGACTACATCGAAGCGGAGCTGGAGCGCACGGGCGCCGATCCGGCATCGCTGATCTTCGAGATCACCGAGACCGCCGCGATCGCGAACCTGGCGAGCGCCGCAGCGTTGGCCGAGCGCCTCACGAGCCTGGGCTGCCGCTTCGCGCTCGACGACTTCGGAGTCGGCTTCGGCAGCTTCTACTACCTCAAGCGTCTGCCCCTGCACTACATCAAGATCGACGGGGACTTCATCCAGTCGCTGACCCGCAGCCAGACGGATCAGCACGTGACGAAAGCCATCGTGGATGTCGCGCAGGGCATGGGTCTGAAGACCATCGCCGAATTCGTGGAGGACGCTGAGACGCTCGATCTCCTGCGCACCTATGGCGTCGACTACGCCCAGGGCTTCCACATCGGCCGCCCGGCGCAGATCGAAGAGAGCAACAGCGGCGCCAGCTGACGAACGCCAGGTGCAGCTCGGCTGCACCGGCGGGCGGGTCGGCTGACTAGTGCAGCTCGATCAACATCGAAAGGTCCAACGCCTCGCTGGAGTGCGTCAGGGAACCGAGCGACAACAGGTCAACGCCTGTCTCAGCGACCGCCCGGAGCTTCCCGATCTCAAGTCCGCCGGAGGCTTCGGTCACGGCCTTCCCCTGGCAACGCTCCACGGCCTCGCGCAGCGTCCGCAGATCCATGTTGTCGAGCAATACGCGAGGGGCGCCCGCGGCAAGGGCTTCGTCGAGCTCGGCGAGGTCACGCACCTCGCACTCCAGTGGCAGATCGGGAGCAGCCTTGCGCGCGGCCGCGATGGCTTTCGTGATGCCGCCCGCCACGGCGGCATGGTTTTCCTTGATGAGCACCATGTCGAACAGGCCAATGCGGTGATTCACGCCGCCGCCGTCGACCACGGCCCGTTTTTGCAGGTGGCGAAGACCCGGCACCGTCTTGCGCGTGTCGAGAATCTTCGCGCCGGTGCCTTCGACCTCGCGCACACACTGCGCGGTGAGCGTGGCCACGCCCCCGAGCTGCTGGAGGAAGTTCAGCGCCGTTCGCTCGGCGGCCAGGAGCGCACGAGCGTCGCCCCGAGCCTCCAGCACGGGGCCACCGTCACGCCAGACGCCGGTCGAGGCCAGGAGCTCGACTTGCACGTTCGGGTCGCAGGCACGCAGCGCAGCCACG
>JAEMRF010000257.1 GCA_016463515.1 Solirubrobacteraceae bacterium
GTACGGTTGTCTGCGCGGCGCTGCGGGCTGCCGCGTCGTCCCCATGGCTAGGCACTGCGGGAGCATCGCATGGACGTCAAGCGCGGTGTGACCACCAGGTGCACTCAGGCGATACCACGGGTCTCTCAGGTCGTGTGGGGTTCACGACTCCACCGTCAGCGCTGTTTGGTCGACCGCTTTCTCGGTTTTGCCTTGACGGCTTTGGCCTTGGCAACGGCGGGCGTCCCGACGCGACCATCCGTCGAAACGGCGTACACGCGGACCGTTGCTGCAGCAAAGCCCGGAACTTCCGGGATCGTCGCTACTCGCCTGGAGGCTCTGGTTTCGAGCTCGACCAGCTGGCCGTCCTTGAGCTCCGCACGCACCAGGTACCTCGCGGCCCCAGTCGCTGCCGCCCAGGTGACCTTCATCCCGGGCGCGGGTCCGCGTCGCCCTCGGACCACCCGGACCGACCGCGGCTTGCCGGGCTTGGCCGCGCCAGGCGACTGAAAGGAACCGACGGTTGGCGCCACCATCGTGCCTGTAGGCCCGTCGACCCGGGCAATCACGGCGCGCCGGCCCGCTTTGCCAGTCTCGGATCGGAACCGAACGACGCCGCGGCGGGTCGTGGTGGGCCGCCCGAGCCGCTGGCCCGAGCTGTCGAAGAACGTGACCCGCGCCTGCGCTGGCATCGAAGCTCGGTACGCGATCGAAAACGCTCCACGACCGCCGGCGCGCACCACCGTCGCGCTCACCGTGGGTTTGGGCCCGCCAACGGCACCCTCGACGTGGATGATCGGTGAGGAGCCCTCGATCGGTTCCAGGCGCCAGCTGCCCTGCGTCGGGTTCCGGATCGTCACGGCGGTCTGGTGCAGGGTGTCGTCAGAGAAGACGATCGCACCGTTTGGCCCCGTCCGGGCGCCGCGGACCAGCCCCGCGTCGATCCGCTCTCCCCCTGGCGCGACGAGCGTGAAGCGCGGGGCGGCTTGCCCATCTGCAGACTCGGCGACGAACGTCTCGACGTCGGTCCCGGCCGCCACCTCAACCGTCGGGACCTCGGGGCCCCCGGCCTGGAGCCTCTTGGCGAACACGGGCGGCGTGAGGTCGGCGATGTAGCAGTTGGCCAGGTAGAACGTGAAACCGGGCCCGCTGCGGGATGTGCGCTGGAATCGCACCGCCACACCGGCATTGATCGACGGCGTGAGTTCGGCAAGACCCGGGATCGGGATCGGTTTGATCCGGGCGCAGGCGCCGAATCCGTACGAGCTGAGGGTGGCCGAGACGTCGGCCGGCTCGTAGCCGAACACCTTCACGCTCACCTTGCCGGCGGCGTAGAAGTCGCCGGTGGCGAACGAGATCCCGCCCTCCAGCGAGCCGGCTACGCCGGTCGACTCGTCGCCAAGCGCGACTGCCGCGCCGAACGTCAGCGTGCCGTCGGTGGTGAACTGCAGGTTGACCTTGGCCACCGGAATGCTGACCAGGGTGCCGGTGCCCGCGATGAAGAACACTCCGGGTCGGTTACAGGCACCCTCGGGCAACCGGTAGCCCGCGATGCCCTGGATGCCGAGCAAACTGGCGCCGGCGATCTCGGGGCCCGCGGCGACGCGGGCGCTGATCTCCAAGCCGGTCGGCTCGGCACAGGACCGCCCCTTGAAGACGTGCAGCCCAACCTGCGTGAGGTTGACGAACCCGGTGATGGGGATCGGCGGCACAGGCGTGTAGGCGGCGGTCGCGTCGACGAACTCGCCGTCGCGGATCAGCAGACTGGCGTCGATCCCGCCGCCGATCACCGGCAGCTTGATCCCGATGTTGCCTTGGAACACGAACGGGTCAGCGTTGTAGGTCACCCTGAACGGGCTGATCTCTGCGATCCCGAGGGAGACCTTGGGGAGCTCCAGCGAGATCGCGCCACGCGAGAGTTGGATCCCGACGCCGTTGTCGGTCGTGAGCGTGATGTTGTCGGTCAGATCGCCGCCGGCCAGCCCACCCAGCGGAGGGGGCAACTTGAGGTTCATCGGCAACTGCGCGGTGCCGTTCGTGAGGAACCGCGGCACCACGACCCCCGAGGCCGGAAGCCCTAGGACGCGCTGCGGAAGCTGCGAGGCATCCAAACGCGCGAGGTCACGGGTGACCTCGTTCAAGACCGCGCCACCCCCAGGCGGCACGTACCAGTTGATCGCCTGCCGACCAAGATCGACCGCCGAGGCCCCGGCGCGCCAAGCGCCGGTTGTCTTGACGGTATTGCTCGCCGCGTCCAAGAGTACTTCGGTGACATCGGCGCGCAACGCCCGGATGGCGCGGCGATCGGCGCGCAAGGAGACGGTCGAGCGCCGATCGGTCTCGAAGGTACGCCGGGCGTTCTTACCGGTGAGCGGTTTGAGGTCGATGCCGTTGATCCGGACCGGCCCAGACGACGAGTACGTCGAACCGCTCCGCTTCCAACATCCCACGGTGGACAGCGCTGTCACCGCGCCGAACTTGACCTTCGTACACGCCGCAGGTTCCGGCACAGGTGCAGGCGGGGGCGGCGCGGTCCCTGGCACGGACGGTCCCGGCTGCGCAAGCGCCTCCGCCAGTGACGGCAGCCGCATGAGCTGGACACCTCGGTCGCGGGTACCGCTGCCGGAACCGAGCACGACGGCGTCGCCGCGCTCGTTGGACGCAATGCCGGTGCCGTTGGTGTTGGGCAGCGTGAGCAGCGCCGCGCCGTCGGCGTAGCCGTAGAGACGGATCGGATTCGTCCACGACAGGCCTCCATCGACGGACACCGCCGTGTAGAGGCCGTCGGGCGCTGTCGGGTCCGCGCCCAAGCGGTTGAACGTCCAAACGGCGCGCAGGTTGCCGGCCGGGTCCTGTGTGAACGCAACCGGTTCACCGGGAGCGTTGTGGTTGCCGTACGAACAGTCGACGCCGACATCCGCCGCATGGCGATCGGCATCGACGGGCACCGCCGAACCGAAGCTGACGCCGTCGTAGCGAGCAACCACCAAGCGTGGGCCGCAGCCATCCCGCTCCTTCTCGTGGAACGCGACGAAGAGGCCGCGTGGCCCACTGGCCAGGCCAACGATTCCCCCGATACCGCGCGGCGGCGCATACCTGGCCGGTGCCGACCAGGCCGCCGCATCATTTACCGACCCTGCCCCCGTGAAGCGCCGCGAATAGAGCAGGGCGCCACCACCGTCGTACTGGTCGGTGTGGAAGGCAACAACTGGTGTCGTCGATTCCGACCGGCCGAGGCCCTGCCAGAACGTCGTGCTGCTCGGCGCGAAGTTCGGGATCAGCTTCGCGGGAAGAGTGGACAGCGAAGTTCCGTCGTAGGTGCCGGCCTGAAACCAGCCGTCGGCCAGCGACGAGAAGCGGAAGGCGCCAGGCCCATGGATGAAGGACAGGCCGCCGAGCTGCTGACCGGTGTTGGTCGCCGCCTGAACGGCCGCGCCCCAAGTTCGCCCGCCGTCGAGGGATTCCCGGACCCAGTGCACCATGCCGGGCGTCTGGAGCCGGGACGTGACCGAGTAGACGTGGTCCGGATCGGAGGAAGGAGCCGGCTGGATCAGCTCAGAGGACGTGCGCGGGCCTCCGCCGAGCATCGTCTGTGGTGCGCCTTCGCACGCGCTGGCCCCAGCTGGGATCCGGCAGTTCAGCACGCGGCTCTGCCCGCCCGCGACGTCGGACTCGTCACGAAACCACTGCGCCAAGATCGTGCCGTCAGCCAGTACCACCGCGCGGGGATCGCGGCTGCGCTGCTCGAGCGTGATGACCGCAGGGCGGGTCGGATCAAGCCGGTCAGCCCGCGCGACCGAGACCGGAAGCAGGGCCGCGAGCATCGCTGCGGCGAGCGCCAGCAGCAGCGGCGGCTGCACCCGCGCGCGAATCGACGCGCGGTTCGTGGCTCTGCTGGAAGTGATGTCGTCCCCCGAGGACGCTCAAGGAGCGATCACGGTCGACCGCCCGCAGGCATCCTCGCAAGTCCCCGGCGATGTGCCAAGCGAGCGCTCGTTTGGCGTCAGGCGGCTGCGCCGGTCGGCACGGGCTGCAGCGGCAAGACGTCGGCTGACTGATCGCACTCCGCCACGTCCTTGGGCGCGCCGGCGAGCGCGCCACCAGCGCAGTCCTGCGCAAGGACCTCGCGGCGTGGATTGCGGATGCCGACGAGCCCGATCACACCGCCGAGCCCCACGAGCCCGGCCGCGACCCACATGCCGCGCTGGAATGCGTCGACCGAAGCGGCCTCGACCGCCCGAGCGACTTCCCGGGCTTCAGGCGCCGCAAGTCCAGTCGTGTCGGCCTGCGCCATCGTGCGAGATTTGGCTTGTTCGACGGCACGCTGACCGGCAGGGGACAGGTCGCGACCAGCAAGTTGGCGGTCGATCGCGCCGGAAAAGGAGCTGGCAACCATCGCGCCCAGTCCCGCAATCGCGACCAGACCTGCCACGCGCGCCACGGCATTGTTGGTAGCCGAAGCGATGCCGGCGTTGTGCTCGTCGGCGTCGGCCAAGACGGTCGCGGACAGGGGTGCAACGGTGAGCGCGAGGCCCGCCGCAAATATGAGGAGGCCTGGCAGCAGATCGCGCACGTAGGCCGCATCTGCGCCGAGCCGGGCCAGCAGCATCAGACCGACGGCAGCGAGCACCGGTCCGCCGCCCATGAACGCTCGGGGACCGAACCGGTCGGCCAACACGCCGGCGCGCTTGG
>JAEMRF010000258.1 GCA_016463515.1 Solirubrobacteraceae bacterium
GCAGGCCGCGAGCTGCGGGATGTGCACTACGCGGCGATCCTGCACGACATCGGCAAGATCGGCGTTCCCAGCGACATCCTGCGCAAGCCCGGCAAGCTGACCGACGAGGAGTTCGAGCAGATCAAGGCGCACAGCGAAGTCGGTGGTCGTTTGCTCGAGCGCATCCCGTTCACGAGGACGGTGGCGCCGGTCGTCCGAGCGATCCACGAGCGCTACGACGGCGGCGGCTACCCAGACAACCTTGCAGCCGAGCAGATTCCGCTGGGTGCCCGCATCGTTGGTGCCTGCGACGCCTACGACGCCATGATCAGCGACCGGCCCTACCGCTCTGGGATGGGGCACGCCGCTGCGATCGCAGAGCTTCATCGTTGTGCTGGGACGCAGTTCGACCCCGTGGTCGTCGCCGCGCTGGTGCAAGAACTCGCGGACGGCTGATCCGCGCGCTGCGCGCCGCCACGTGAGCGGCGGCGCGCCATCGCTACGATGCGGTGCTCATGGCGCCGGGAACGATCGCACGACCGCCTGCGCGAAGCCTCCCATTGACGCCGGAGCAGCTCGGGCTGGCAGCAATCACGCTCGCCTGCGTGGTCGCCTACGTGACCTGGCCGCTGCAGCCGACGTACGACCTCGCGCATCAGCTGCTCTGGGGCGACGACCTGCTCCACGGGCGCGCCCCAGAGGTGTCGTCGTTCCGGGCGCCGACCCAGCATCCGCTCACGCTTGCGCTGGGGCTGATGCTCGCACCGCTCGGAGACCTGGGCCGCAGCCTTGCGGTGATCATGCTGCTGGCCAGCTTTGTCGCTCTGGTGGCGGGCACCTTTTCGCTTGCCCGGGCGCTCTTCGGGCGCTGGGTGGCCTGGGCGACGGCGCTGCTTGTCCTGTCGAGGCTGGACTACGCGGCGCTTGCGATCCGGTCCTACCTCGACATCGCGTACCTGGCGCTCGTCATCTGGGCCGCCGCACTCGAGGCGCGCTCGCCGCGGCGCGGAGGACCGGTCTGGGTCCTACTCATCGGCGCTGGGCTGCTGCGCCCTGAGTGTTGGCTGATCGCCGGCCTCTACGCGATCTGGATGGTGTCCGATCGCCCGCGGTGGTGGATGCCGCAGCGGGCCTGGATTGCCCCGCTCATGCTGGCTGCCGCCGCGCCCGTGATCTGGTCCGTCACCGACTGGATGCTCACAGGCGACCCGTTCTTCTCCCTGACCTACACCTCGAGGTCGGCTGCCGAACTGCAGCACCAGCTGTCGGCAGCGCAAGCCCCTGGCACCGCGCTCGAGTTCGTCGTGAAGAACCTGAAGTGGCCTGTCGCCCTGGTGTGTGTGGTCGGCGTGGTGCTGGCGCTCTGGCGCGAACCGCGCAAGGCCTGGTTGCCACTGGTCCTGGTGGCCTGCGGACTCGGATCGTTCATCGTGATCGTGGTCGTGGGGCTGGCGGCGGTCGACCGGTACGTGGCGATCTCAGCCCTGGCACTGCTGGTGTTCGGAGGCTACGCGCTCGCCGGTTGGACGACCGCCGAACCAGGACGTGTGCGAACGGCTTGGATGGGGTTCGCTGGTGTGGGCGTGGTGGCCGGGGCCGCGTTCGCGCTCACCCACACCGACACGTCCTACATCAAGGACGACCTCGACATCCGGGTCAGCGTGCCGCAGCATCTCGCGTCCGTGTTGGCATCGCCGGAGGTGGTCGCCGCCCGACGGTGCGGGCCCGTCAGTCTGCCGAACCAGAAGCTCATCGCCGACGTGCGGATGATTCTCGGCGCGCGCGCCGAGTCCGTGGTCGCCCGGACCGCCCCAGGGTTTGATCCGGCGCAGGGTGGCGTGGCGCTCACCGTGGTGCGGCGGCGCCTGACCTGGCACCCCGCCTATACGTCGTTCGGGCAAGCCCGAGACTCCGCGGCGACGCAGGGCGCCCCAGCTGGCTACCGGCTGGTGGCCGACGACGGCTGGTTCGCCGCGTATGTCCGCTGCCCCTGACGACCACCAGAGCAGCGAGCGCGCGCAGGGCAGCGCAGGCGCGGAGTATCTGCCGGCGCTCGATGCGCTGCGGGCCCTGGCCGCGGCGTGGGTGGTCGTGTACCACTGCTGGATCCGGACGGGTGCAGGGTCACTCGACGGTCTGGGTCCCCTGGCGCCGCTCGTGCGCTCCGGTTCACTCGGAGTAGACGTGTTCTTCGTCCTGAGCGGCGCGGTGCTCACCCTGGGGCTCCTGCGCCGAGCACCGTCTGATCGCCGGCTTTGGCCGTTCGTCATACGCCGCGGGGCACGCCTTTTCCCCGCAGTGTGGGTCGTGCTCGTTGCGGCAGTCGCCACGGCCAATCTCCATATGGCTGATCTGGGACTCGTGCGGCGCGCCATCACGCCTGAGTCGGTCGTGGCCAACGCCACGCTGCTCGGCGGCGTCGGGCGGTTGCTCCCCGGTTACGACGGGGCCATCGGATTTGCCGTCAACCCGGTGATCTGGAGCCTCACGCCGGAGGTGCTGTTCTCGCTCGTGCTCGTGGCCATTCTGCCCGTGGTCGTGCGCTGGCCGACCATCGTGCTCGGAGGACTCGTCGCAGGCGGCGTCGTGCTGCGTGCGCTCGATGCATCAGCGCAAGTCGTGTCGGTGGCCGGTCCGCTCCTGACGGCCTTTCCAGTTGGGATCGCGGTCGCGCTGCTGGCACGCAGGCCACAGTCCGCGCGCACGACGTTTGCGCTGGTCGGCGGTGGCGTGCTCACCCTCGCGCTCGTGGTGGCCGCCCAGACCGAAACCGGACCCAAACAGATCAAGGACGCGCTCACGCTCAGCGCCTGGCTGCCGGTCGCGGTCGCCGTCGGCGCTGGAGCCGTCTGCCTGGGGCTCACGTCGGAGCGGGGTCGCCGCTGGACCACCGCGCCGCTCACCGCAGCGGGACGCTGGAGCTACGGCATCTACCTGTGGCACTTCCCGATCATCGGCCTGATCGTGTGGACGGGTGGGCTTCCGGCCGACGGCAGCACGCGCTCGGTGGTGGTCGCGTTCTTGATCGCAACCCCGCTTGCGATCGGCGCGGGCGCGGCATCCTTCCGGTTCGTCGAGTCGCCCGCTCGACGCCTGACTATCGACCGCCTGGCGGCCTCACGAAGTCGGCCCGAACCGCTCGGTACGGATCGCGCCGGGGTGATGCCCGTTGGCCAGCAGCGCGTCGCTCACGCTCTCGACGAAGCCCGTCGGACCGCAGACGAAGATCAGCGGTGACGCCGCTGGGCTGGGGCCCAGTTCCGCGAGCATCGCTGCATCCACGCGCTGGGTGGATCCGGGCCACCCTGGCGGCGCGGGTTGCCGCGTGAGCGTCACATGCCGCTGGACCAGGCCCTCGTCGCTCAGCCGGTCGAGCTCATCGAGATAGAGCGCATCGGCCACAGTTCTGGCGGAGAGGAGCAGGCGCACGTCGGTGCCTGAGCGCTCCTCGGCATGGGCGCGCAGCATGGCCATGAGCGGTACCACCCCTGAGCCGCCTGCCACGAGCAGCAGAGGTCCGCCATCTGCAGGGCGCCACGTGAACGCTCCCCCAATCGGTCCGCGGACCTCGAGTTCGTCGCCCACCTGGACGTCTTCGACGAGATACGGAGACACCTCGCCGTCCATGATCTCCTCGACGGTCACGTCGACCTGCGGCCACTGCGGCGGCGACGCGATCGAGTAGGCGCGCGTGGCCTGGTAGCCGTCTTCGGCCGTCAGGCGCACGTCGATGCGCTGGCCCGCGCGGTGCTGCCCCACGGGCCAGTCCGCGACGTCCAGCCGGAGGGTGACTGCCCGCGGCGTCTCGCGCACCACGCGCTGCACCCGCGCCACCCGCCACGTGTTGGGGTCGACCACGGAGTGCTCAGCGCCAGGCTGGGCCGTAGCGCTCCTCCGTCCACGGGTCGCCGTGGTCGTGGTAGCCGTTCTGTTCCCAGAAACCTGGCTCGTTGGATTCGGTGATCGTGATCCCGCGGACCCACTTGGCGCTCTTCCAGAAATACAGGTGCGGCACCAGCAGCCGCGCGGGGCCGCCGTGTTCGCGGGGGAGCGGCGCTCCTTCGTAGCCGTGCACGATCCATGCTTTGCCGCCGGTCACGTCTGCCAGTGGAAGGTTCGTGGTGTAGCCGCCGTCGCACCAGGCCGTCACGAAGGCGCCGGTCGGCTGCGCCTCGCCAAGGAGCAGGTCGAGTGAGACGCCCGTCCATGACGTGTCGAGCTTTGACCAGCTCGTCACGCAGTGGATATCGGTGGTGATCCGTTCCTGTGGCAGGGCCTGGAACTCGTCCCAGGTCCAGCGCCGCGCGGTGCCCACGGAACCGTCGATGCTGAACGTCCAGTCCTTGGGGGCGGTCTGCGGGGTCGGGCCGTAGGTCAGGACGGGGAAGTCCTGCACCAGGTGTTGGCCTGGGGGAACCCGCGTGGGGTCTGGCGCGTCCTGGCGACGACCACGAAATCCACGCGAGATGGGCGGCACAAGCAGCTCCGAAGGTTGAGGAGAAGCGGGCGAGGGCCCGCCGTCGGTCAGAGGGTGGCCTGCACGCTAGCGCCGACTCGTCGATGTGCCCAAGGGCCCGATGTACAGGGCGGGCTGCACGGCGACCTGCGCATGACCAGGTTGGCGGGCGGTACCGTCGCTGGTCGACCGCGACCTGTGCGCGGCTCTGGTCTATGCC
>JAEMRF010000032.1 GCA_016463515.1 Solirubrobacteraceae bacterium
CGCCGATGGAGTTGACGAACGGGTAGTTCCACGGGCCGATCACGCCGACCACGCCATGCGGAACGCGCCGCTCGACGGTCGAGTTGCCCACGAACAGACGGTTCTTGGCCCAGCGGCGCTTGTCCTTCAGGAGCTTGGGCGAGACCTTCGCCCAGTACTCAAGGCTCGACATCGCGTAGATCCACTCGAGGTAGAACGCATCTTCGATCGGCTTGCCGCCCTCGCGGGAGAGCGTGTCGGTGAACTCGGCCTCATGGGCGTAGAGCCACTTGCGCAGCTCCTTGAACAGCGCCACGCGGCTGCCGACGCCAATGGCCTCCCACCGCGGCTGCACGGCGCGGGCCCGGGCGACCACAGCCGGAACGTCTTCGGCAGTGATCGCGGGCAGCTCGGCGATGACCTTGCCCGTCGCCGGGTTGCGCACGACGAGGCTCGGCTTCTTGGCCGGTGCTTCTTTGACGACCTTGGTCGCGGCCGTGGCGTCGGCGGTCGCCGTCGCAGCTGCGGCGCTTGAGTCGATGGTGGTGGTGGCGTCGAGGCCGGTCTCGCTGGGGTCCATGGGATCCTCCGGGATGCGCGCGGGAAGGTCGCGTCCCGACGCTGGCGACGCACCGAAATCCGTTGAGGTTCCGGGCGAGTGCAGGCAGCGGGACGGCTCACCGAGCATCTTAGTGACTCTTGGTCAGTTCGTCGACCAGGCGGCCACCGGGAGCGGACGCCCGTTGCTCAAACTGGCGTCCAGACAGGCTGGCACGTGAGCTAACGCTTGTGTAAGTTACGGTCGTGAAACTTGCCGGTTGGTGGTGGTCGACGGCGGCCACGCAGCCGGGAACCTGCTCCGAAAGGACCAGCGGTGACTGCCACAGCCTCCCCCACGCCCAGCTTCGACGAGGATTACCGCAACATGCTGCGGACCCTCTCGGAGGGCTCCGTGCACGTGCACTTCGATCCCTACGAGGACATCGACTGGGACGCGCCGAACATGGCGATCGACCCAGAGGACCCGCGCTGGATCCTGCCCGCAGACTTCGATCCGCTGGGCGCGACCGCGTGGTACCAGTCGCTGCCGATCGACCAGCAGATCGAGCTCGGCCAGTGGCGCATCCTGAACATCATCAAGGTCGGTGCGGCCTTTGAGAGCGCCCTGATCCGCGGCCTCATGCACTACGCGATGGAGCTGCCCAACGGCTCGCCGGAGTTCCGCTACTGCCTCCACGAGATGACCGAGGAGTGCAACCACATCCAGATGTTCCAGGAGCTGGTGAACCGCTCCGGCGTCGACGTGCCCGGCACCCGGCTGCACTTCCGGCTGATGTTGCCGTTCCTCGGCCTGCTCGGCGGCTTCCAGCCGGTCGTCCTGATGATCGGGATCCTCGGCGGCGAGGAGCCGATCGACCATTACCAAAAGATCGCCATCCGCTCGATGGAGCTGCCGCCGGCGCTGCACCGCGTCATGGAGATCCACATCGCCGAAGAGGCGCGTCACATCTCGTTCGCGGTCGCGTTCCTGAAGATGCGGCTGCCGCACGCCAACCGGTTCCAGCGGTTCCACCTGTCACTTGCCTTCCCGATCGCGATGCGGTGGCTCGCCGGCGAAATCATGACCCCGCCGCGCTCACTGGCCAAGCGGTTTGGCATTCCCAAGGAGGTCTACCGCGAGGCGTTCTGGAGCTCGCCCAAGTCGCGCGAAATCCTCGCGTCGTACTTCGGCGACATGCGCGCGCTGGCCGAAGAGACCGGCCTGATGAATCCGGTCAGCCGCCGCTTGTGGAAGCGCCTGGGCATCGCTGGCGAGGCGAGCCGCTACCGCGGGGAACCCGAGCGCACGGCGGAGGTCTACGTCGAGGAGACCACCAGCGCCCACACCGACGCGGCGGCAGCGAGCCGCGCCGCGTAGATGCCCCACGCCGTCACCCAGTCCTGCGTCGGCGACGGGTCGTGCGTGTACGCATGCCCCGTCAACTGCATTCAGCCCACGCCGGATGATCCGGCGTTCGAGCTGGCCGAGATGCTGTTCATCGACCCTGCGACCTGCGTGGACTGCGGGGCCTGCCTCACCGCGTGCCCCGTCGACGCGATCAAACCCGCGCGGGATCTGGAGCCCAGCGAGGTGGCGTTCCTGGAGATCAACGCGGCCTACCACGAGGCGCGCGACGCCCGACGCAAACGCCCATCGCTGGCGCCGGTGCCGCCGCGGCTTCGCGTGCGTGACTTCGGCCCCGGGAGCGCCTTGGACGTCGCGATCGTCGGGTCCGGGCCCGCTGCGATGTATG
The DNA here is from genome assembly GCA_016463515.1 of Solirubrobacteraceae bacterium. GTDB lineage: Bacteria > Actinomycetota > Thermoleophilia > Solirubrobacterales > Solirubrobacteraceae > JAGIBJ01. The sequence continues at coordinate 2,274 of JAEMRF010000032.1, forward strand.
CCGCCGACGAGCTCCTGACGATCCCGGGCGCGCGGGTAACGGTGTATGAGCGCCTCGACCGGCCCTACGGATTGGTGCGCAGCGGCGTGGCCCCCGACCACCGGCGCACGCGCCGCGTGACCCGCCAGCTCGACCGTATCCGCGAGCACCCGCGCCTCTCCATGCGCCTGGGCGTCGAGATCGGCCGCGACCTCACCCACGAGCAGCTGATGGAACGCCACCACGGCGTGATCTATGCGATCGGAGCGCTGTCAGACCGGCGGCTCCAGATCCCCGGTGCAGAGCTCCCGGGCGTGGCGTCGGCCACCGAGTTCGTGGGCTGGTACAACGGCCACCCCGACTACGCCGATCGCGCATTTGACCTGTCGCACCGCCGCGCGATCGTGGTCGGCAACGGGAACGTCGCCCTCGACGTGGCTCGGATCCTGACCGTGGACCCGGAGTCGCTCGTCGACACCGAGATCGCTCCACATGCGCTGGCCGCGTTGCGGGCCAGCAAGGTCGAAGAGGTCGTCGTCGTCGGTCGGCGCGGACCCGAGCACTCGTCGTTCACCCTGCCGGAGCTCATCGGCCTCAGCGCCACCGAGGGCGTCACGCTCGCCGTCGACCCGGCTGACCTTCCCGCTGAGATTCCCCACGGCGATGCGAAGCTGGAGCTCCTACAGGGCCTTGCGAGCCGCCCACGGCTCGGGCGCACGATCCACCTGCGGTACGGGCTGACGCCGGTCGCCATCCACGGGTTCCAAGAGGTCGACGGACTCGAGCTGCAGCCCACCTTCGACGCATCGACGCGGGCCACGACGCTCGGCGCGGGACTCGTACTCACCGCGATCGGCTACCGGGGGCTGGCGGTCCCAGGCGTGCCGTTTGACGAAGTGACCGGCACGGTGCCGAACGACGCCGGCCGCGTCTGCGATCCGCAGGGCGGTGCCCCCGTCGCCGGCACCTACGTGACCGGCTGGATCAAGCGCGGCCCGACCGGCTTCATCGGCACCAACAAGCGCTGCGCCCAGGAGACCGTGCGGACGCTCGTCGACGACCACAACGCAGGGCTGCTGCGGACGGCTGCGGCCACCACCTGAGGACACGGCGGTATGCCCGGTCGGCGCTGCCGACCGGGGATCGCCGCGTGCGAGGCTTTAGAGCGTGACCTCGGCTCCGGGCGCGCCGTCCGGAGCTGCGCCGTACTCGTTGGCCGGTCCGCTGGGCTGGATGAAGAAGAACAGCAACACGAACCCGCCGATCACGGGAACGAACACGATGAGGTACCACCAGCCGCTGCGGCCAGTGTCGTGGAGGCGCCGGACCCCGACGGCGATGCCGGGAAGCAGGAGGGCCAGGGTCGCGATGTAGTAGAGCACCATGGTGCCGATGGCCGCCCCGATCCCGTAGGTCACGGCGCCGACGACGAAGGCGAAGAGCGCCCACCACCAGTAGGCCGAGCGTGAGGATCGCCCGCTGAATTGGACGTACTTACTGAAGCCGTCTGCGATGGCCTGGGTATACGACATGTGGTGCGCTTCCGTGTGGTGGGTGGGAACCTGGACGACTGAGGATCGAGCAGGCTGTCGCGATAGTCCCACGGCACCCGGCGGAGCGAGCGCTGAGCAGCCGCCTCTCGCGCCCATCCGGCCGGTACGATGCCGCGCATGTCCTTCGATCCCCTGCGCCGCGCCGTCCGCGTTGCGCCGCTCGCTCCGGACCTCGTCGGGCGCGCCCTCATCGGCCGCATCGCGCGCCGCATCGCCGGTAAGTCGATCGACACCGCCTTCGGCCCGGGGATCAACACCCGCGCCACGATCGACGCCGACCCGCGCGCCACGATCGGCGCGCTCCTGCCGAACGTGCCCGTCGACCAGCTCGACCTCTACGAGCGCGAGTACGAGGAGATCGAGCACGAGATCGTCGAGCGTGCGAAGACGCGCACGCTGCCGATGCCGTCGCTCTGGCGCACCGAGAAGCAGACGGGCCTCGTGCTCTACACGCTCGCCCGCGCGATGGAGCCGCAGGTGATCGTGGAAACCGGCATCGCCAACGGCTGGTCGTCGATCATCTTCCTGCGCGCCTTGGCGAAGAACGGCTCCGGCGCACTGCACAGCTTCGACGTGCGCGACGACGTGGGCAAGCTGATCGACGAGTCCGAGAAGGGCCCGTGGAACCTGCACCTGCTCAAGGACGGCACCCTGCCGGAGTTCAACGGAATCCTCGACACGATCCCGCCGATCGGCCTGTTCTTCCACGACAGCGACCACTCCTACCTGCACATGCGTCTTGAGATCCGCATGGCCGGGGCGCACTTGGCTCCGAGCGGCGCCCTCTGCAGCGACGACGTATCGCTCTCGCACGCCTACATCGAGTGCTGCGAAGAGCTTGGCCTGGAGCCGCGACTACTGGTCGACGCGCACAAGGCCAGCGGGTTCGCCGTCCGGTGAGCACCCAGCCGCTCGTGTCGGTGTGCATGCCCGCGCACCGCGACAGCGACTTCTTCCGGGCGGCGCTGGAGAGCGTCCTTGGCCAGACCATGGGCGACTTGGAGGTCATCGTCGGTGACGACTCCGGCGGCGCGCTTCGCGCCGCCGTCGAAGCGGCCGGCGACGACCGCATTCGCTACGTCCCCCACCCGAAGCAGCTCGGGTTCACGGGGAATCATGAGACCACCATCGACCTCGCCCGAGGCAAGTACATCGCCGTGCTGCACGACGACGACGTGCACCATCCGGACTACCTGGAGCGCATGACGGCTGTCCTCGAGGCCGACCCCGAGCTCGGGCTCGTATGCAGCGACGTGTGGGAGATCTTCCCGGGCGGCGAGCGCCAGCGGCCCGGTCTGAAGGTGAAGGGCGGCCGCTACGACGACTGGCTGCCGCTCGTGTTCAGCCACAACTTCTTCATCCCCACGTCGACGGTGCTGCGCCGTGAGACGTGGGAGCAGCGCCGCACCAAGCACTGGCCGGACCACCCCATCGGCGACATCGTCCTCTGGTACGACGCGGCGATCGACGGGACGCCGATGTACTGGATCGCCGAGCCGCTGGCCGACTACCGCCGCCACGACGCGCAGATCAGTGGTTTGCTGGCCACCCGCACCGGCCAGATCGAGATCAACCGCGCCTACGGCTTCCCCGAGCGCCCTGAGGTCGACGCGCTGCGGCGCAAGCGGGTCGCCGCCGGACTCGTCGGCCGCGCCGGAGCGCGCCTGCGCAGCGGCGACGCTGCCGGCGCCCGAACCGATCTCGCCGAGGCCAAACACGAGGCGCCCGAGGTCCTCACCCGCAAGCGCCAAGCGCTCGAGGCCATCGCCCGAGTGCCGGGCGCAGGCTGGGCGATCGCGCGCCGCTCCCGCGGCGGCGACCGGTGAAGCTCCTCCTCCTCACGATCGACTTTCCATTGCCCGTCAACGCTGGCGGCGTGGTGCGGCTGCTCGGGATCAGCGAGGCGCTCGCCCGCAAGGGCCACGACATCACCATGCTGGCCCGGCTCCGCGAGTCAGACACCGACCCGGCGCTCGTCCCAGCACTCAGCCAGCGGCTCGGCGGCGCACAGGTCGAGGTCTTCGGCGCGCCGCAGCGCCCCGCCCCAGGCGGCGCGGCCCGCGTGGCTGGGCGCTGGGCATGGTCGATCGGCACTCGCACACCGCCGTGGGTGTGGACTGCGTACTCGCGCGAGATGGCCGCCCGCGCCAAGGAGCTGGCCGGCGACTTCGACGCCTGCCTGATCCTCGACGACAACGCCCACCAGTACGCCGTCGACCTCAAGGGCAAGGTGCCCGTCGTCCTCGACATGCAGAACGTGATGGCTGCCTCGTGGAACAACACCAACCACTGGGGCGGCGCCGAGCCGACCGCTGCGCAGAAGGCCCAACAGGCGCTGGCCTACCGACTGCTCGTGCAGTGGGAGCACCGCGTCAGTCACGCCGCCGACGCCGTGATCGTCACGTCGGCCGACGAGTCGGTGCGGTTCAAGGAGCACCACGGCATGGACTGCGACTGGGTCGGCTCGGCCATCGGTACACCCGAGCTCGTCGCCAGCCCGCGCCAAGCCAAGCCAAACGTGGTGTGGCTCGGCGATCACCGCTACCACGCCAACGTCCACGGTCTGCTCCGATTCCTGCGCGAGGGATGGCGGCCGCTCGGCGAGCGCGGGATGACACTCCAGATCGTCGGGCGCGAACCAGGAGAAGAGGTCCTGGCGCTCGCCAACGAGCTGCCCGGCGTCGACATCCTCGGGTTCGTGGAAGACCTTGACGGCCTGCTTGCCAGCGCCGCTGCGGCGGTCGTGCCCGTGTGGAAGGGTGCGGGCATCAAGATGAAGACGCTCGTCCTGATGGGCGCTGGACTCCCCGTCGCTTCGACCTCGGTCGGCATGGAGGGCATCGCCGCGCAGGATGGCGTCGACGCGCGTCTGGCCGACGACCCCGTCGAGCTGGCGACCGCGGTCGGCGATCTCATCACCGACCGTGAAGCCGGCGCCGCACTCGGCCTGCGTGGCCGCGAGCGGATCCTCGCCGAGCACACATGGGACGGCGTGATCGACCAGGTCGAGGCCGTCCTTCAGCGCGTCGCTCGCTGACCGAACCACCGAGAACAGGTGCCAGCCAACCGCGGTTGTCCCGCCGTCCAAACGCGTGACAGGCTGCCCAGCCACGTGGCGGTCGCGTCGACGCTTTGACCGTGGCAGACTGACGCTGTGTCTGCTCCCCTGACGCCGAAGCCCCCGGAGTCACTTCTGCTCGACGAGGCTCGCAAGGTCACCGTCGCGGATGTGCTGGAGCTCCCAGCGCTCCGCCGTGGCCTGCCTGAGGTGGTCGCGGGCAAGGTCGCACTCGAGCGCCAGGTGCGCTGGGTGCACGTGCTGGATGTGCAGGACCCCTCAGACCTCTTGCGCGGCGGCGAACTCGTCCTCTCCACCGGGTTCGGTGCAGGCAAGGATCCCAAGGGGCAGCAGCGCTTCGTGGAGGCGCTCGCCAAAGAGGGCGCCAGCGGCCTGGTGATCGAACTTGGCTGGACCTTCGACAAGACCTTGCCTCGCACGCTCCTTGATGCGGCCGACGCCTGCCAGCTGCCCGTCATCGCGCTGCACCGCCAGCTGCGCTTCGTCGAGGTGACCGAGGCCATCCACTCGGTGCTCCTGGATCGTCAGCTCTCGCTGCTGCGCCGCGCCGACGAGCTGCAGGACCGTTTCATCGAGATCGTGCTCGGCGGCGAGGGTGCCACGAGCGTGCTCGCCGACCTCTCGCGGCTGATCGGCAACCCCGTCGTACTGGAGGACCATTCCCAGCGGCTGGTCGAACTGGCGCTGCATGAGGCTGGCCGCGAGCGCGTGCTCACGGCCTGGGAGCAGCACCACCGCGCGGAGGACCGCCAAGACCGCAGCGACGCCGATTCGGCCGTCGCTGAAGTGCCCGTCCGCGGGCGTGCCTGGGGCCGCCTGATCGCGCTGGCCGTCGACGGGCCGATCCACGAGTCCGACCGCCTCGCGGTCGACCGAGCCGCGATCGCCGTCGCGCTCGACCTCCTCAGTGAGCAGTCCGGGCCGCGGCTCCGAGCCCGCGCCCGCGGCGGACTCATCGCCGGCCTGGCCCACGGGCGCCTCGAAGAACGCGACGCCGCGCGCTGGGCTGCCTCGCTCGGGTTCCCGCGCCGCCACGGCGCGCTGCTCCCGGCCGCGGCGGTGTGGCGCACGGAGAAGTGGGCTGAGCGCGCCGAGACCGAGCAGGACGCTTGGGACATGGTCGTCGACGCCTTGCCCCGCACCACGATCTCCGGCCGAGCCGTGATCGCTGGGACGTACGGCGACGGTGTGCTGTTGGCGCTGGACCTCGGCCAAGGCGCCGAGCGCCCATCTGGCGTGCTGGAGCGCGCCGCGAGCGAGCTGCGTTCCATGCTCGAAAAGAGCGGTCTCCCGGAGGACGAGCTCGTGCTCGCGCTCGGGCGGCCCGCCGATTCGTGGAGCGCGCTCGGAGCCAGCCTGGATCGCGTGGTCCGCGCGGCAGCCGCCGCCCGCACCTCAGCCGCGCGGCCGTGGCATGACGCGCGCCGCGGCTCGATCGTCGACCTCCTCTTCGGGCTGCGTACCTCGGTCGAGATGGTCACCTTCGTGCGCGAGCAGCTCGGGCCGCTGCTCGATGAGCGCGACGCCCGCGCCTCCGAGCTCCTGCGCACCCTCGAGATCTACCTCGAGAAGGGCGGCCGCAAAGCTGAAGCCGCCCGCGCACTGCATCTGGAGCGCCAGTCGCTCTACGGCCGCCTGGAGCGCATCGAGAAGACCCTCGAAGCCCCACTCGACGACCCAGACATGCTGCTCGGCCTGCACCTCGCAGTGCGCGCGCTGCGGCTGATGGAAGCCGACGGCGACCGTCCACGGCCGCTGCCGTGAACGGCAGGCCTCGGCGGACTCAGTCCTGCTTGCGATCGGTGTCGCGCGAGGGCTGCACCCGCTTGGGTTCGCCCGGCATCTTGGGGTAGTCGGGCGGGTAGGGCATGTCGCCCTGTTCGTCGCGTTCGTACATCTCAAGCAGCGGCGTGAGGTCGTGCCGCACGTCGTCGATGCTGGCGTGCAGGTCACCGCGCTCGGCAAACCGGCCAGGCACCGTGGCGACGGTGAACATCGTCGGCGTGACCTCGGGCAGCTCGTCCCATTCGACGGGCGTCGACACCGTCCCGCCAGGCTTGGGGCGGATCGAATACGCCGATGCGATCGTGCGGTCGCGGGCGTTCTGGTTGTAGTCGATGAAGATCTTCTCGCCGCGCTCCTCCTTCCACCACTTCGTCGTGACCTCGTCCGGACGGCGGCGCTCGAGCTCGCGGCCGAACGCGATCGCGGCGTGGCGCAAGTCGGTGAAGGTCCACTTTGGCTCCACGCGCACGTAGATGTGGATGCCCCGCCCGCCGCTGGTCTTCGGATAGCCGACGTAGCCGAGTTCGGCCAGCAGCGTTCGGGCTTCGGCGGCGATCGCCACGGCGTTGGAGAAGTCCGTGCCTGGCTGTGGGTCCAGGTCGATGCGCAGCTCGTCGGGATGGTCGACGTCGGCGCGGCGCACCGGCCACGGGTGAAAGGTCAGCGTGCCCATGTGCGCACACCACGCCACGACGGCCAGCTCAGTCGGGCAGATCTCGTCGGCGTGTCGGCCTGACGGGAACTGGATGCGGGCAGTCTCCAGGTAATCAGGGGCGCCCTTGGGAACGCGCTTTTGGTAGAAGGCGTCGCCGCCGCCGCGCTCACGGGTCGAGAGGACGATCCCATCGTGCACGCCCTTGGGCCAGCGCTCCAGCGTGGTGGGTCGCTCGCGCAGCGCACGCATCACGCCCTCGCCCACCGACACGTAGTACTCGGCGATCTCACCTTTGGTGATCTCTGCGGTGGATGCCGTCGCGGGGAAGATCACGCGATCGGCGCTGGAGACGCGGACTGTCCGTTCGCCGACCTCCAGGTGGAGCTCCTTGCCAGCCATGGCTCAGCAGGCCCTTGGGTGCGCGGGGGTGAGCCGAGAAGCGAGACGCATCACCGCTCCATGTTCGGCGCCGCTGCTCCGTCGCCTGCACCGCTTGTCGCGGAACAGCGGGCCCGTCGCTCAGCGGCCAGCGGCGAGCTTCTTCTCGAAGGGGTCGGAGAACTTCGGGTCGGTGGTCACGGCCCGATCAGTGAGCGTCTTCAGGAACGCGACGAGGTCGGCCTGGTCGCGGTCGCTCAGCGTGAGCCCCGTGATCAGGGGATCCTTGAAGGGGTTCTTGGCACCGTCTCCGGCGAGCGGGCCGTCGGGAATCAACCGACCGCCGCGCTGGTAGTGGGCGACGGCGTCTTCGAGCGTCGTGATCGAGCCGTCGTGCATGTAGGGCGCGGTGAGCTCGACGTTGCGCAGCGACGGAGCCTTGAACCGACCCATGTCCTGCGGGCGGCCCGTGAGCTCAAACACTCCGCGATTGCCCTCGGGAAACGCGCCTGTGCCAGCGAGGTTGTAGAGGCCGGTGTTGTGGAACTTGGCAGGCTCGACCGGCGCGCTGACGTAGCTGACCTGATCGTTGAAGATGAAACTGCCATGGCAGTGATGGCACTCGGCGCGCTCGCCCATGAACAGGTCCATCCCGCGGCGCTCGGCTGCGGCGAGCACCGTCTTGCCGGCCAAGTATCGGTCGTACTTGGAGCGCGCCGAGATGATGCTGCGCTGGAAGGACGCGATCGAGGCCACGATCGCCTTCCAGGTGACCGGCGCGCGCTGCCCAGGGAAGGCACGCTTGAACCGTGCCGCGTACCAAGGGTCGCGCCGAATACGCCGCAGGACCTGCTCCTTGTTGGCGTCGGTGATGCCAAGTTCGACCGGCCCCGTCCCGAAGAGCGGCACCTGCATCTGCGCCTCGAGGGTGACCAGCGACGGGTTGGCCCACGTCAGAGTGGATTGGTAGGCGACGTTCACCAGCGACTGCGAATTGCGCGGATGCGGTTCGCCGGTGGAGCCGATCGCGGTGACCTGACCATCGGTGAATGCAAGCTCCTGCAGGTGGCACGAGCTACAGGACTGTTTGCCGTTGCCCGACAGTCGCACGTCGTAGAACAGCCTGCGCCCCACCTCGACCTTGGCATTCGTCATGGGGTTGGCTTTCGGCACCCGAGGCGTCGGGAAGGTCTCCGGGAGCTTCCAGCCCCATCGGCTGTCGCGGTCTGCAGCCGTGGACGACATCGCGTAGACGCCGCCACCGGTGATCAGGGTGACGGCAACGAGCGCCGCGTTGAAGCGCAGGCGCCGCGGATCTCCCGCAGCTCGGGAGAGGCGACGGGAGATCCGCGGGCGGTTCATCGGTTGATGGGGCGGAAGACCGACTGCGAACCGGTGGGCTTTCCGTTGGCCTTGCCGTCGGCCGACCAGCGAATGCCGAGCGCCTTGAACTCGCTCTCACACTCGGGGTCGACGGGCCCGGACATGCAGCCCGGCATCATGTCGGGGCTCTTGGCGAGGTCGTTCCCGGCGAGGAGCTCCTTCACGTCAACCGCGACCTGCTGGGTGGCCGGGTTGAACTTCGCGAGCTTGACGTCGGCGCGGTTGGGCGCCAGGCACGCCACCGCCGCGCCTGTTGCGGGGTTTCCGGTGCACCCGGTGCTGCCGACGTGCACGTAGTAGACCGGCGACGCCCACCCGGCGGCCGACCGGACGGCCATCTGATGCCCACCACTGGCGGGAGCCGTCCCGCTGGCCGCAGGATCGGCGAACTCGACCTTCATGAACTTGCGCCCGAACTGCCACGACCAGCCCATGGCCGAGAGCCCGAGCGGGCCGGCCGCACTCGACGTGTCGGTGTGGTTGAGGGCGAAGGGCACACCGAGCGTCCACCGCACGCCGACGTACTTGCCTGCCGGTACCGTGCCGATCACCGAGGCATTGGTGCCCGGCGTGCCCTCTTCGGCACAGGCACCAGCCCCGTTTTCGAGGTCGATCAGCGAGACCGAGCCCTTGGAACCAGCGACGCGGTAGTCCTTGTTCGCCTTGAGCTTGAGCGTGGCCGCAGTGCCGTCCTTGCGCACGAGCTTGACGTCGGACACGAAGAAGCGCAGATCCTTGAGCTGGGCCGTCTGGGCGGAGGTTCCGAGCCCAGCGATCGGGGCGTCGCACGACACCGGGGTGCTGCCGGCAACGGCCGCGAAGCGCAGCTTGACGGTCTGCGTCTTGCTGGCAGGTTTGGCCGCGGTGTGGTCGTCGTGGGCGAGCGCAGTCGTGGGCAGCGCCAGTGCGGCGATGCCGATGGCGAGATGGACCATGGTCGGTCGGGTCATGAAGATTCCTGAAACGTGAACGGGGTGGTGAAGGCAGCGCTCGCAGCGCGCGACGCAGCCGCTGACACGGATGGCCAGCGGCGCCGACCAGTGGGCCGGCGAGGAACGAGCGAGCGCGGGCGGCCGAGCCGCCCGTGTGGATGCGGCCAACAGCAGCCGATCGGCCACCCGAGCGGGTGGGATCAGGCAGGCGTTAGCGCAGCGCGTCGGCGGCCGGCGGAGGCCGCATGGCCAACGCAAAGGCGCGGCTGGCGCCAGCCGGAAATGCTCGCGTACTCGTGCGCGGGGCACGAGTATGGAGCACGGGGCGCCGAGCGCGCCGAAGCCGTGTGGCGACCCGGCGAACCCAGGCGATCGATCGTTCGCCGGTGAAGAACCCGAACCAGACGGCCGCGGCAAGCGCGATGGCCGGCGACAGCATCGCTGCGCCAAGCGGCGATGCGACCGCCAGACCGACGACCGCCGCCACGAACAGCGCGGTGGATGCACGTCGGCCGTGCCGGATGCTCAGTGCCGCCGTCATTCGCGGCGAAAGTCTACGCGGTGCTTGGCGCGGCGCGCCGCCAGGTTCGGCAGGCACTGCCGGATACGGCAGTACGCTGAACGCGTGTACAGCCTGCCAGGCATGCGCCGCCGCCTCGTGATCTTCTCCGTCGCGATGATCACGCTGCAGATGGTCGCCTACACCCTCTCGGAGCAGGACGGCATGACGTTCTGGGCGTCGCTGGCGCTGTCGATCGTCGTGGTGGCGACGGTGCTGCCGTTCTACGCGACGCTCACGGCCGCGCGGTGGAAGCGCGAAGGGCGCTTCGACCGCAAGGCGTGAGATTGATCAGCGCTAGCTGATCGTGATGCTTTCGATGATTTGCGGCTCGCTGGGGCGATCGCGCGCGTCGGTGGCGGTGGTGCCGATCTTCTCGACGACGTCGTAGCCCTCGGTGACCTTGCCGAAGACGGTGTGCTTGCCGTCGAGCCAGGAGGCGTCTTCGCGGGTCACGATGAAGAACTGCGAGCCGTTGGTGTTCGGGCCGGCGTTGGCCATCGCCAGGGCGCCGCGAACGACCTTGTGGTCGTTGAACTCGTCCTCGAACTTGTAGCCCGGGCCGCCGGTGCCGGTGCCGTCCGGGCAGCCGCCCTGGATCATGAAGTCGTCGATCACGCGGTGGAAGGTCAGGCCGTCGTAGAAGCCCTTGGCGACGAGATCCTTGAAGTTCTGGACCGTCTTGGGTGCGTCCTCGTCGAAGAGCTCGAAGGTGATGGCACCGGAGTTGGTGTTGAACGTGGCCGTGGACATGGTTAAGGAAGGACCTCCAGGTTGCTGATGGCAGCCCGCGTATCGTCGGGGCTGATCGGGGTGGTGAGGAAGACGAGGATGTAGCGAGCCCACTTGGTGTCGCCGTCTTCAGACATCGGGACCGTCACATCGTCGGAGACGGTCTCCAGCGAGCTGACGAGCTTCCACTCCTTGTCGTCGACCGTCGCCGGGATCTCGGCGGAGTCCGCACGGTAGATCACGGCGCCGAACTTCGGGGTCGGCGTGGAGATCTTCAGCTCCGCGACCTTCTTCGCCTCGTCGCCAAGGTCGAGCACGATGCCGACGTTGAACGGCTCACCGTCGGCGGGCACGTTCACGTCCCACACGGTGCGCGAGCGCTTGTCGATGGCGGCCTTGGGCTTGCCGAACTCCACGCCTGCGCGCTCGAGCGGGTCGTAGTTCTTGGCCCGCTTGACCTTGATCGTCTTGGCCTGCTGCAGATCATCCGGGTCGGCGGCGGTGTCGTCGTCGACCGGGTCGCCGTCCGGACCAGAGTTCGTGGTGTCGGTCGAGGGCGTCGTCGGGGTGATGGCCGGGATGTTGAGCGTCGGCGTGGTGCTCTCGGGGATCTCGGCTGATTCGATCTTCGGGGGCGTGCTCGTCGGGCCTGACGGAGCCGGAAGTGCTGGCCCTTGCACGGCAACCGGCGCCGACGCCACGTCGGCCGGGGCGGACGCGTCGACACCCGCCTGCTCGGTCACCGCGGCCTGAGCGACGACGACCGCGATGCCCGAGAGCCCGAGGACCGAGACAGCCGCGATCAGGGGCGTGCGCCGGGGAAGCCGTCGACGTGCGTCGACGGAGGCACCGCAGTTCGTGCAGCGGCGTTGGCCTTGCGCAACGGCAGCGCCGCAGTCGGGGCAAGCGCGCGGCGCAGGGCCCTGCGACTGGTCGGGGACGTCCATGAGAGTCAATCTATCGGCGTTGGAGGCGAGCTGGCGCCAGGTCCGGACTGAAGGATCGGCCAGCGGGGCGGACGCTGAAGCTTGCCGTCGGCCGCTAGTTCAGGGTGACGAGCGCGAGCTCGCGCCCGTCGATCGTCGGCTCGCTGCCCAGGACCGTCTCGAGTTCGGCGGTGGGGACCCGCAGGAGGGTGAACCGCTCGCGGACGCGCACGTCTTGCACGACCTCGCCGTCGACGGCTGCAGCATCCGTGATCGCTCGAACGATGTCGGCGACAGAGACGCCGTCGGCGTTGCCAACCTGGGCGACGACCGACGTGAGCGGACCTTCACCGCGAGACAGGCCGGGCTTGCGGGACCGGCGGCCCCGGCGCCGGCGCGGGCGGTCGTCCTCGTCGGAGTCGGCGGCTGAGGTGTCCGCTTCGGGCGTCGCGCTGGCTGCGGCACCGTTCGTGCTCGGCTCGGCGACCGGCTCGGAGGGAGCCTCCGCCTCAGGTGACGCCTCAGCAGCCGGTGCCTCGACCTGGGTCTCGTCGGCGGCGGGCGCCTCGTCGGTCTTCTTGCGGCGGGTCCGCGGAGCGCGCTTCTTGGGCTCCTCGGCGGCCGGAGCGTCCGACTTCTCGGCGGCGTCGGCTGCTGCCACCTTCTCGTCGGTCGCAGCAGAGTCCTTGGCGTCGTGCTCGAGGGCACCGTCCTTGGCAAACCGCGCGGAGACTTTGCCCGGGGCCCAGTCCGGCACCTTGTCGTTGACGTGGCGCTCAATGGCCTCGAGGGCATCCATCTGGCTCGGTTCGACGAACGTGATCGCGCGTCCGGAGCGGCCCGCGCGACCGGTGCGGCCGATGCGATGGACGTAGACGTCCGGGGAGACGGGCACGTCGTAGTTGATCACGTGCGTGACGGAGTTGATGTCGAGACCGCGCGCGGCAACGTCGGTCGCTACGAGGATGGCCACGCGGCCGCCCTTGAAGCTCAGCATCACGCCGTCGCGGGAGCCCTGCGACATGTCGCCGTGGAGCGCTTTGACGTTCATGCCGCCGTCGCGGAGCTTGCGGTAGAGCTGGTCGCAGCCGATCTTGGTGCGGCAGAACACGATCGCCTGCTCAGGGCGCTCGCTCTTGACGACCTCGACGAGCTTGTCGGCCTTGTCGCGCTTGGAGACGACGAGGTGGAACTGGTCGATGCGGTCGACGGTGAGCGTGTCGGACTTGACCTTCACGAGCGCGGGGTCGTAGAGGTAGTTGTCGGCCAGGGCCGCGATCGGCGGTGGCATCGTGGCCGAGAACAGCGCCGTCTGGCGGCCGTTCGGGCACAGCTTGAGGATCTTCTCGACGTCTTCCAGGAAGCCGAGGTCGAGCATCTCGTCGGCCTCGTCGAGGACGACCCACCGGCAGTCGTGCAGGATCAGCGAGTGACGGCTGATGAGGTCGAGCACGCGGCCGACGGTGCCGACGACGACCTGAGCGCCCTTCAGTTGCGCCTGCTGGGTGCGGATCGGCGCGCCACCGAAGGTGGCAACGACCTCGACGCCCTTGCGAGCGCCGTACGCGCGCAGCGCCTGCGTGACCTGGATGCAGAGTTCGCGGGTCGGGGTGAGGACGAGCGCCTGGACGTTGTTGTCTTCGGCGTCGATCGCTTCCAGGAGCGGCAGGCCGAAGGCGGCCGTCTTGCCGGAACCCGTCTGCGCCTGCCCGATCATGTCCTGCCCGGACAGCAGCGCGGGGATCGCCTGGGCCTGGATGGGAGAGGGACGCTCATACCCGAGGTCCTGCAGGGCCCGGAGGAGCGGCTCAGAGAGGCCGAGGTCAGCGAAATCCGTCACGAGACACCAAGGTTACTGGGCGCGGGTCGGAAAAGCCGATCCCCGTCGGGCAGAGCCTGCGCGGCCGGGCACCTACCGGACACGCACTTTGGCCTTCGCATTTCGACGGACGCACGACAGCGAGCGGTTTCCCCGCGGCGCGAGCGTGACGGAGAAGCTCAGCGTGTACTCCCTGCCGCGCTTGGCCCAGCGCGGGACGGTCAGTTTGAAGCCACCGAGGCCGAGGATTGCGGTGTCCTTCACGCCGAGGTCTCCACTCCCCGTGATCTGCGCAGTGCGCCGACTCCCCTGCTTGATCCGCCCGCCCACGGCCGACATGGAGAGATCGGCGCCCTTTGGCAGGCCGTACGCCCAGATCCATGCCTCCATGGTTCGCCCACGGCGCACCCGGTAGCTGCTGGTCTCCACGTAGAACGTCGCACTCTCGACGCCCGCCGGGCAGATCGTGGGACCTGCGGTCGGTGTCGGTGCAGCCGAAGGCACGGTCGCTGGCTGGCGTGCGGCGGGGACCGCCACCACAGGGGTATCGATTTCCATGAGGAACGACACGGCGATGCCGCCAGCACTGGTGGCGTAGGAGCGGCACCGCACCTTGCGACCCGCCTGCCCGGCCGTCAGCGTGAAGCTCACCGGTTGGCCGAACGCCGAGGCCAAGACCGCACCGTCGTCGGTCATCAGCTTGGTCTCCACGCTGGTGGCTCCGGAAAACGCAGCCGGAGCACACGACACCGTCTCGCCCTCCCGCATGTTCGGTGCGCCGCGAAGCGCAGGATCCGTCGGTCCGAGCCGTGGTGCGGCGGGCGGCGTCGCGGACCCGTCGATGAACGCGCGGACCTCAGGCGCCCAGAGGTTGACGAAGAAGTCAGGCGAGCCCGGCGGGCAGCCCGACGGTCCGTTGCTCACGATGCCGACCTGGATCGGGGCAGCACCCGGAGCGGCCGGCGGAATCACCACGGGGCCGCCGCTGTCGCCCTGACACGTCGAGCCGGCCGGCGCCTTTGCGCAGACGGTGACCGCGTTGTCATCGCGGCCGCAGTGGTCGGGATCCACGATGGTCGGCCGCAGCGAGCGCAGCGCGCCGTCGACGTTCTGCGTGTAGGCGGTGTTCACCCCGTACCCAGTGACGAGCAGACCGGTTCCCGCTGACGCGTCGCCAGCCGGGACCTGCCCAGCCGGGGGCAGAGCGACCGCCTGGGTCGTCACGTTGTCGAGCGTGAGCGGCGACCCCAGCGTCAGCACGGCCACATCGCCGGTCGTCGACACCGTCCGCGCCCAACGCGGATGGATCCGCACGCCCGTCACGAGCCGCTCCTGGAAGTTGTCGAGGGGCCCTGGAGCCTGCGTGGTGTTGTCGGACACGCCAGCCCAGACCGCCGCGCCCGACTGCGATGGATCCTGACCCGCGATCACGTCGTCCACGCAGTGCGCCGCCGTCAGGATCGTGGTGGCCGTCAGGATCGAGCCACCGCATTCAAAGCCACCCGCGCCGCCGCCCCACACGTTCACTTGCCACGGTGCATCGCGGATGCCGATCACGGTGCCGCCGACGATCGAGCGTTTGGCGCGCCGGTTGCCAGGTCGCGGCGGCTTCTTGCGCAAGAGCGCGTGGGCACGTTTGGTGAGGCCGCCCTTCTTGGACGCCCCGACCACGCCCGTGACCTGGACCCCGCCGGACACCGGACGGTCGACGGCACCGGAAGCTGGTGACGCCACCATGCACAGCACCGTCAGCAGCGCGACGAGGCACAGATGTGGAACATGAGACACACGCATCGCCCCATCGCGATGTGATGGGAAACGCACGTGCGACAGCCCGTTCAATGGCAACCGAATCGCGGGCTACCGCACGACGCGGGTTCGGAAGTTCACGTACATGTCGTCGCAGAGCGCCCACGCACCGTCTGCGCCCGTGCCGGAGGTCCACGCGTTGGTCTGGAAGCGGTGGTAGCCGAGCTTGGCGGCGCGCGGCACGCGGATGGTGAGCGTGCGCCGATGTTCGCTGCGGGCGTAGCCGATGGTGTGGGTCTTGTAGGTCCACTTGCGCTTCTTGTTGCCCTGCTTGAAGAGCTGCATGCCCACGGTGAACCGTTCTGCCGTCGGCTCGGCGAAGTCGACCTCGAATCGAACGCGCATCTTGCTGCCGCGCCGAACGCGCGTCGGGTACCAGACCGTCATGTCGGCGATGCTCTCGCGCCAGTTGCAGCTCGACGGTGGCAACCCGGCCACCACGGGCGCAGAAATGGACTGCTTGGAGATGCTCACGCCGCCTGCGTTGCTGCCGAAGGAGCGGCACTGCAGGGTCTTGCCGACCTGCGCCTCCGTGAGCGCGAAGC